>DETX01000003.1 GCA_002362145.1 Clostridiales bacterium UBA3277 | reverse complement strand
GGTTTTATTAGGTTTTAGTATTAGGCGGCCCTAATTTCCGGCCGCAGGGGAGGCGGCTTCCTCCGGGGCAGGGAGATACTTCTTCCAGGGGCCGAAGCGGTAGACCACGCAGTGGATCACCATTCCGATGGTCCAGGTGATCAGCAGGGAGCCAAAGAGCGCTTCGGGGCGGCCGTTGGGATACTCCGGGCAGCGGGTCAGGTAGGCCAGACCATAGGCCAGGGGAACCCGCATGACAACGGTGGTAAACAGGCCGATCCACATGGGACTGACCGTATCGCCGGCGCCGCGCATGACGCCGCCCAGCACCTGGCTCACCGCCACGGCAACATAGCCCACGGCCAAAATCCGCATCATTCTCACGGCCAGATCCACCAGCTCCTGGGTCTGGGTGAACAGGAGCATCAGATATTTTCCAAGGAAGAGCAGCACGATGGTGATCACCGCGGAGGTGCCCACCGCCAGCGCGGCGCCCTGCTTGGCGCCGTCCGTCACCCGCTTTCCCTTTCCGGCTCCCACATTCTGGCCCGCGTAGACGCTCATGGAATTTCCAAAGGTCATATTGGGCATCATGGCAAAGCCGTCCACCCGCATGACAATGACATTGCAGGCGATGACCAGCTCTCCCAGGCTGTTGGTCAGGGTCTGAACCACCAGCATGGACACGGAGAAGATGGCCTGGGTGATGCCGGAGGGAATTCCCAGCCGGATGATGCGCATGGCGTGCTCCCGGGTGATCTTCAGATCGCCCCTTCTCAGGGTGAACACGTCCTTCATGTGAATCAGTTTTATAAAGCAGAACACCGCCGAGAGCATCTGCGCCAGAACCGTGGCCAGAGACACCCCCGCCACGCCCATTCGGAAGCCCGCCACGAACCAGATATCCAGGGCAATATTCAGAATCGTCGACACAATCAGAAAGGTCAGGGCGGACAGGGAATCCCCCATGCCCCGCAGAATTCCGGAGAGAATGTTATAAAACGTAAATCCCGCGGAACCCAAAAAGAAAATCACCAGGTAGCTGTCGCACCAGTCGATGATGGAAGCCGGCGTATCCAGAAGCTCCAGAAGGAACCGGGTGAGCAGCGGCCCGGCAATCATGGTAAACACGGAGGCGATCAGCGCCAGCGTCAGACAGTTTCCGATGGCCTTGGCAAGATTCTCCCGGTCCTTGGCCCCATAATACTGGGACACCACAATTCCGGCGCCGGTGGAAATGCCCACGAACAGGGCAAGCATCAGATTGAGAATGGGGCCCGCGCTTCCCACGGCGGACAGGGCCAGGTCGCCGACATATTTGCCAACGACGATGGTATCTACCGTGCTGTAGAGCTGCTGGGCAAGATTGCCCACCAGCATGGGAACAGCAAATTCGGTAATCCGCTTCCAGGGCGGCCCCATGGTCATATCCCGGGGGGCGAAGAGTTTGTTCAGATTCATAGGCGAATTTCCTTGTATTTTTCAATTGCGGAGGCTTTTTTACCAGCCGTCCCCCGGGGAATCCTCCCCAAGGGACGGCCGCGGACGAAACGCGGTAAAACGATGGCTCTGTTACCAGACTTGCTTGGAGGCAGCCTCGGCAGTGGCGAAGGGACCGGGGAGAACGTCCACGCCGCGATGGTCGCCCAGATAGTCCTCGTTGAAGATGATATCGGTTCCATCGGGGTTCTCAAACCGCTCCTCGGGCTCAAAGGCCTCGCCCAGGATGTCGCTGGTGATCATGCCGCACCGGAAATCTCCCAGGAAGTCGTACACATTGGTGTCCAGGGTGAGCTTGCCGTCCTTCTCCACCAGCTCCAGCTTAATCTCGCTGCTGTTGTCCACCAGCTTGTTTGCCTCCCGGTTCCAGGGCAGGGCGCCGCCGAAATAGGCGTTGCCGTCGATCCACACGGGCAGATGCTCGAAGTGGTAGTCCATCAGCTCCATCATGGTGGTCATGTCGGCCCGCTGGCCCAGCTTGAACTTGGCAATCCACTCCTCATAAGTGGGGTACTCGTCGAACACGGCGTTGCCGGCCCGGTCGTTAGTAACGGCATTGAAGCCCATGGACTCGGTGGCCTTCTTGTTCTCCTCGTAGGGGTATTTCTGGACAAAGATGTTATTGTACACCCGGTTGTCGCCGTGGAGGATGGTCATGAAGCCCGCCACCTCGGTGCGGTGGGGAATGTGGTAGGGAGTATAGCGGCGCTGGGTCGCGCCCTTAGAGGTGACCATGTCGGTACCGGCGCCTACACAGGTGAACGCACCGGCCATGATGTTATGAACCACGGCCACGCCCTGGGTCGCCCAGCGGATGGAGGCCTTGGACAGCAGGATGTTGTTGTCGATCAGCGTGGGACCATGGCCCACTTCCACGAAGATATCCTGGCTCATATCCATGGCGGAGGGGGGGCAGCAGGCGGGAACCTGGTTATCGTGCAGCAGGTTCTGGGTGATCCGGGTGCCCTGGGCCTGCCAGTCGGTCCAGATGCCCATGGTGCAGTGGTGAATGTGGTTGCGGCGGAAGATCACATCAATGGCCGAGTGGAACTTGATGCCGCCCATCTCCGCACCGGTGAGCTGCTGGGAGTTGTTGATGTTATGGATGTGGTTATCCTCGATGATGGAGAACACACAGCCCATACGGCCCACGATGCCCGCCTGACCGCAGTCGTGGATATGGCAGCGGCGGACGATATGGGAGCCCACGGTCTCCTTGGTCCAGCCGTCATACTGGGCAATGCAGACGGAGTCCCGCTCCATCTGGGTGGGGCTCTTCACGTGCTTGTTGGAGAAGTAGTTGTCGTTACCCTTCTCGGTCTGATGGTAGTTGCCGAAGGAAATGCCGCAGCAGCGGGAGTTGGAAATGTCGCAGTCCTCAATGATCCAGCCCTTGGACCAGTGGGCGCCGATCATGCCGTCCTGGAAGGCGGCGGGAGGCGCCCAGTTGGTGGCTGCCTTGTCCACGACAAAGCCGCTGAGGGTGATGAAGCCCACGCCCTTCTTGTCGGGCATGAAGCAGTTGTTGCGGACGTTGATCTCCACGCACTCTTCATTGGGATTTTTGCCCTGGAAGTTGGCGTAGATGGTGGTTTCCTTTTCGCCTACCTGGGCAAACCACTTGTAGATGGACAGCTCCGGCTGCCAGGAGGGGGCAAAGATCTCGCCCTTGACGCACTCCTCCAGGGTGAAGGTTTCGTAGAACATCTGGTCATTCATATACACAGCGCCTCTGTGCATATCCATAATCTCGCCGGTGGCGGGATTCTTGGGGTAGAAGTACCAGTCTCCGGCTACGGGCTCGGCGTAGGGGTTGAAGCCGTTAAATACGCCGTTGTCCACCTTGGCAACCCAGGTGGTGCCCTGGTAGGGCTGCCAGCCGGTCAGCAGCTCGGCGCCGGTAATCCGGGCGCCCAGGGGCACCTCACTGCGGTACTCAATCCGGGCATCCTCGCGGCCGGCGTGGATGGGGTTGACGTACTCGCGGTAAACGCCGGGGGCCACCGAAACCACGTCGCCGGGCCGGGCAACCTTCGCCGCGTCGTTGATGTGCTTGTAGGGCATCTGTTTGCTGCCGTTTCCCTGGCGGGAAGCGGACGCGTTCACGTAAATAATCATTTCTGTTTCTCCTTTCGAGGCAAAAGCCACTGCTTTTTTGCGCATGAATTCGCCATGCGTGTGCGTGTCTACAAACAAAATATACCATTTTTTTGAGTCAACGTCAAGCGATTCTTCTTAAGAAGCCAGAAATTGTTGAATATATACCTATTTTATATCGGGTTTTTATCTATTTTCCACAAGTCCTTCCGGCGGCAGTGTCAAATTAACCGGGCTGGAATTTTTGGATGCGTTTTCGTGTGCAAAACAGGAAACGCCCTCTTTTCCGGATGCGTGTCCGGGAAAAGAGGGCGTTTACAGGAAGGTTCCAAAGCAAGGGAATTTTTCGAAGGCCGGAAAGCCCCGTCACAGGCATTCCCGGATCATAATTTCGTTGTCTGTATAGACAACGTTCCTTTCCGGATTCATCCCCAGGGCCAGATAGTCAAACAGAATTCTCAGCGGCTCCGCGCCCTGGCGCTCCGGCTCCTGACACACCGTGGCAGAGATCACCTGCTTTTTCAGCATCTCGGCGAGCAGCGGCGTGTTGTCATAGCAGACGACCCGCAGTTTTTTCGCCATGCCGGAGGATTCTACCGCCCGGCAGGCGCCGTAGGCCCCGGAACCGGTGGCCAAAAACAGGGTGTTGATCTCCGGGTGCAGCCTCAGCTGCTGCCTCACAATGTCAAAGCTGTCAAAGTCGTCATCGTTATTGCACTCGACAAAGACCAGCTCCCATTGGATGCCCATGGAATTGAGGCCGGCCTTCAGGCCCTCGAACCTGCCCGTGTGGCATTTGCTGCTGCGAAAGCCCAGGATGACACCCAGCACAATCTTCTCATCCCGCTGAATCAGCCGGATCAGCTCCGCCGCGGTCCATCCCGCCTGGAAGGCGTTGCTGCCCACATAGGCCAGCTGGCCGCAGTTGGGGATCTCGGAATTCACCGTGATCACCGGGATTCCCGAGGCGATAATCTGCCGGATGCGCTCCACCAGGGCGGGCTCGTTGATTCCGGCAATGGCAATTCCGGCGGAGCCGTCCGCCACCGCCCCGTCCAGCTGCTCAATAAACGCCTGGGCCTCCCAGGTCTCCGCCACCCGGATCTTTACGGTAACGCCGCTTTCCCGGAGCTCCTCCGCCTCCTGCAGGATTCCGTCGTGAATCTGGGCGAAAAAGGGCGCTTTAATCGGGCTGAAGAGGATGAACGTGAACAGGTAATTCCGCTTTCGGGCAGCCAGAGAGCGGGCGATCTTGTTCGGAGAATAATTCAGCTGCTCGGCAGCCCGCAGCACCTTGGCGCAGGTGCCCTGGTCCACGCCTCCGCGGTTGTTGATTACACGATCCACAGTTCCCCGGGAGACACCGGAAAGCTGGGCGATTTCCTTCATGGTTGCCATCTTGTCATCCCCTTCACCTCTGCCCGCGATTGATGGGCAAAGGCATTTTGTCTTTTTCCGGCGTAAAGCGCGCCGTCAGGCTTATTTCTGGATTTCGGGCCATCTGCCCTCATTTTTTTGCAGCAGATGTTCCGGCCCGCCCAGAGAAAACGTATTCATGTGCCCCAGCACTCTGGCATACTGGGTGAGGGTATCCGCCTGAACCCCGGTATAGCAGAAGAGGAACAATGTTGTGGCGGGATTCATTGTCTTAATCCGCCGCAGGGCCGCCTGAACCGAAACAAACTGCCCGTAGGGAAGGGTGCGCTCACAGTCCTCTTCCTCCCGCAGATCAAAAAGTACCGCCCCCGCCTGGAGCGCGGGCAGGGCATAGCTCCAGCTGGTCCGAAGCTGCTGCAGCGCGGCCAGCATCACCGACAGGGTTTCCCCGTTTTCACAGGTGACCACCAGGTTTTCCCCTTCCAAACGCGCCCCGGTAAATTTCTGGGGGTACCGCTGTTCCTTGACGCACTTCGGGCAGCCGGGCAGGGTGAAAATGCAGCCATTTTCGCAGACCAGGTAGATATGGGAATCCACTTCCGATTCCAGAATCGACAATACCTTTCCGCACTCTCCCCGGGCGGCGGGGTGATCCTTCGGGACCATCTCCGTCTCGGTCCAGGCATCGCCGGTTACGGAGGTGAACAAGTGAGCCGCGCCATCCCCGTCCAGGCCCGCGATGTAGAAGCCGTCCCGGCACCTGGCGGCGGCGGAAAAGACGCACTTCGGATAAAACCCGCCATATTCCCCGTTAAAATCGAACAGCTCCGCCTCCCCGCCCGATACGCGGTACAGCGCGCCGTCCGGCGCCAGCTTGATATCCGTTATCTCCATGATAAGCGCCTTCAAAAATCCATGTTTCCGGCCACCCGGATTTCCAGCTTTGTATAGATGTTCTTATCCTGGGGCTTCTTCCCAAAGGCAAGATACTCATACAGAATTTGCAGCGGATAGCTGCCCTGGACCTCCGGCTGCTGGGTGATCGTGGCGGAAATGCTGCCGTTTCGCAGCATTTCTTTCTGGGTCTGGCCCAGGTCGTTGGTAATGATGCGGATTCTTCGATCCGGATCGTACTTTCTCAGGATGCCGCAGATGCTGTAATCCCCCGGGTTGACAACATAGGCCACGGTGATATCCGGGTGCTTTCGCAGAAAATATTTACAGCGCAGCACATTTTCCGAATAGTCGCCGGAAAAGAACAATTCCCCTGCCACGGTGCTGTCCGGATACTCCGTTTCCAGGCGGCGGCGGAATTCCCGCACACGCTCCGTATAGCTGAGAATCTGCCGGTCGGGCATCCCCTCTGAGAGAATCGCGATTCTGGCCCTGCGGCCGCCGCTGAGGACGCACAGTCCGGCGGCAATGTTCCCCGCGCGGCCATAGTCACAGCCAACATACGCCAGCGCTTCCTCGCACTCGGGATACTGGTTGTAGAAAACCACGGGACACCCGGCGCAGATTTTATCCCGGATTCTCGAGTACACGAGTCTTCCCGGCAGGACGAGGCCGTCCAGCTCCTTCAGGTTCACGTCCTGGGGAACGGACAGCCCGGCTTTAAAGTCGCTATCCATCAGGCAGTCAATATCCAGGGTCAAAAAAGACACCTTGACGCCGTATTCCGCCAGATCCTCCGCCTTTTTATGGGCGGCGGTATTGATGTCTGTAAAGAAAGGACGGCCTTCCCCGATTATCTGGACAAAGCCCAGGTGCAGCCTCTTTTTCCGGGTGGCCAGGCTCTGGGCCACCCGGTTGGGAACGTACTGAAGTTCGTCGGCGATTGCCAGCACCCGCTTCCGGGTTTCGGGACTGACCCGGCCGCGATTATGAAGGACGCGATCCACCGTACCGATGGATACGCCGCTTTTTTCCGCAATTTCCTTTACAGTTGCCATCGTCAATTTCTCCTGACCTGGTGATCTCCCGGGGCGGGTAACTCGAATGTAATAACGTAATATTATATTAACATTTTTTGAAGATTTTGCAAGTGGAAA
Organism: Clostridiales bacterium UBA3277; assembly: GCA_002362145.1. GTDB lineage: Bacteria > Bacillota > Clostridia > Oscillospirales > Oscillospiraceae > Faecousia. Next base: position 19,369 of record DETX01000003.1, on the reverse strand, counting down.
AAGCCCCGCCGGGCTTTCGCGGGAAGGGGCAAAAGCCGTATCTCCCATCCGGGGAGATTTCGAAAATTTGAAAAATTCCGTCTGCCGGGGGGCAGACGGAATTTGCTTTTATGGAAGGGAGCGCCGCCTCAGAGATCTGGGGAAGCGCCTGCGGGCGGCGTCCGTATTAGATCTCAAGCACCTTTGCGTCGGCGAAGAAGCCCCGGGCGGTATGGTCAATGACCTGGGTTTCCTCCAGGGTGACCGTTTCGGTAAAGCGCATTTCTTCGCTGTCCCTGCCGAAGCTCACGTCGAAATCGCCGGCCTCCACGACCCATTCGCCCTCGTCATTGCGGAACGCGATCTGGTCCAGGCCAAAGGTCAGCTCCACCCGCTTGCTCTCGCCGGGGCGCAGGCTGACGCGGCAGAAACCGGCCAGCTCCAGCTCCGGGCGGATGATGGAGGCGATCTTGTCGCTGACATACAGCTGCACAACCTCATCGCCGGCAGCGGCGCCGGTGTTTTTGACTGTGGCAGCCGCGGTGACCTTCAGGCCATCCAGGGAAACCGAGCAGTCCTCGTAGGCAAAGCTTGTGTAGCTCAGGCCGTAGCCAAAGGGACGGCGCGGCTTCATGGAGCAGTTCAGATAGCCGTCGGCGTTCAGCGCCCCGTTGGGGAAGCTGCGCCAGCCGGTGCCGTTGTGGGCGTCGTGGGTTACGGGCGTATGGCCGTCGTTGCGGGGAACGTTCAGCTGCAGGCGGCCGCCGGGGTTGTTTTCGCCAACAATGGTTTTTGCCAGGGCGATTCCTCCGAAGATGCCGCCCAGCCACCCTTCCACGATGGCGGGAACGGTTTCATAGGCCCATTCGCTGACCAGGGGACGGGCATCGGTGTGAGCGATGACCATGTTGGGATTGGCGGCGTAGACGGCCCTTACCAGCTCCTCCTGGACACCGGGCAGCCCCACATGGGTGCTGTCGGCGCCCTCGCCGCTGTTATTGAACATGCCCCAGCCGCTTCTGCCACCGACGGTCATGATCACAATGTCGGCCTCCTTTGCCGCGGCAACGGCGGCGGCAAAGCCGCTTATGTCGGGATCGTTGTAGTCGCAGCCCTCCACAAAGGTCACATTGTCATATTCTTCCTTCAGCGCCTCGAAGGTCGTCTTCAACTCCGGATGCACGGAGCGGATCATTTCGTCGGCAGCGTGGAGGGGGAGATGACGGGCGGCCATGGGGTTGGTGGAGCCTTCGCCCAGGCTGAGGGCGTTATCCGCATCCAGGCCGGCCATGCCGCCTGCGCCCAGAGCCAATTCCATGCCGGAGGGGATGGTGTAGCCGCCGAAGAAGGCCCGGGGCGCGTCACCCATGGGGCCGATGACGGCGATTTTCTTGGTCCGGTCGGTGATGGGCAGGATTCCGTCGTTCTTGGTCAGGGTAACCGCCTTCATGGAGGCTTCCCGGGACTTTTTGTGGTTTTCGGTGTTGTCAAAGACAACGGCCATGGCCTCCGGGTTGGGATAGGGGTTCTCAAACAGGCCCAGCTCGAATTTCAGCTTCAGAATCCGGCGCACGGAGCGGTCGATATAGGCCATATCGAATTTCCCGGCGTCGGCGTCCGCCGCCATCTGGTCGTTGTAGCCATAGGGCATGGGGCACTCCACGTCCAGACCGGCGGCCAGGCAGATTTCGCCCGCCTCGGCGGGGGTCTCGGCCATGTGGAACACGTTCACCAGCCGGTTCACGGACATATAGTCGCTGACCACCAGGCCGTCAAAGCCCAGGTCGTCCCGGAGCAGATCCGTGAGGATTGCCTTGTTGGCGCAGATGGGCTTGCCGTTATATTCGGAGTAGCTGTTCATCACGGAGCGGACGTTGCCTACCCGGATGGCCGCCTCAAAGGGCTTGGCAAAGGATTCCCGGAAATCCCGCTCGTCGGTCATGGTCCGGGCCATGTTCAGCCCGCCGCTGGTGAAGGAATAGCCCAGGAAGTGCTTCAGCGTGGCGGCGGTGCCCTGCTTCATATCATCGCCCTGGAGGCCCTGGACAAAGGCGGTGCCCATGGCGGCGCAGAGGGTGGGGTCGCCGCCGTAGGTCTCGCTGATCCGGCCCCAGCGCAGATCCCGGGTCACATCCAGCACGGGAGAGAGAGCCTGGCGGATGCCGACGGCCGTCATCTGCTTGCGGCTGCGGTCGGACATATCCCGGACGATTTCCGGGTCAAAGGTGGCACCCAGGGTGATGGAGGTGGGGAAGCTCTGAGCTCCGGCAATCAGCGGACCGGACAGGGCCTCGGCGTGGAACAGCACGGGAATGCCCAGCCGGGTATGGTCCCGCATATAGTCCTGGACGGCGGTGATGATGGCGGCCATCTGGTCGGCGGGAAGGCTCATAAGATCCATTTCGCCCATTCCGTCATCCAGACCGGCCTTCTCAAGATCGGTCAGGCCCATGCCCATGAGGCAGTTGAGCTGGCTCACCTTTTCCCGGGTGGTCATTCTCGAGAGCAGATCCTCCACCCGTTCATCAATGGAGAGGGACGCGTCCTGATAGGGGTAGCACATAATTTTTACCTCCTGTAATAAAAATGAGGGCGGAGCATTTCCTCCGCCCTCGGTGTTTAAAGTGCTCAGTTCGAAGCCTTGACTGCGTAGATTTTGTTGCAGTTGTCCCGGTATTCCGCATCCAGCCGGCGGCGCTCGAAGAGTCCGGAATTCGCCTGAATCACCAGCAGGATCAGCAGGAAGAAGCCCTGGACGATGTCGCGGACGGTGGAAGAGACACCCAGTGCCACAAAACCGTTGGTCATCATCTTCATGGTGAACACGCCGAAGGGAATCGCGATGGTCATATTGCAGTACTTTGCGATGAACATGGCGATGAACATTCCCATGAAGCCGTCCATCATGATGGTCATGGAGCCCATGGTGGTGACGTTGCGTACTTCGCCCATGTTGCTGACGTACAGCACGGCGCCGATGCCCAGGAACACGGAGCCCAGCAGGAAGGACAGAAATTTGATCTTGTCGCTGTCCAGGCCTACGGAGTTTGCAATGGCCTGATTGCTGCCCAGGGCCCGCATATTGTGGCCGAAGGCCGTCCTGTTAAAGATCACGTAGAATATGGCTGCCATGATGGCCAGCACGATGAAGCAGTAGGGCTGGCGGGTCAGGATCGTCATGGCGGGATTCCGGGAAAGGTTCAGTCCGTTGGGAACCAGCAGCTTGGGGAAGGACTCCCACACCAGCATCATGCCGATGGTCAGAACGATGCAGGGAACTCGCATGGCATTGTACAGCAGACCGTTCACCGCGCCCGTAGCCACGCAGACCAGCAGGCAGAAGAACACCAGTCCTACCACACCGGTACCGGTTGCCTTGGCGATGGTGCCGCCGATGATACCGGCAAACAGCATCTGGCCGCCGGCGGAGAAGTTCATCATGCCCAGGGACATGTTCAGCATCAGGCCGTAGCAGATGATTGCAGGCTGCACCATCTGGCGGAGGGTTGTGATCAGCTGCTTGGAAATCAGCCGGCCGTCAAATCCCCCGCTCTTGATGGCGACGGCAATGACAAACACCACCCAAATGCCAACGGGAATCAGCAGGGACATTGCGGCGCGCCGGAGCATGCTGGCAATCTTGTTTTGTTGTTTCAATGAAATCACCTCTTGTTGATAGAGGCCGATGTCAGTCGATTTTCAGATTGACAATTAGCCCTGGGGATCGTAGTAGTAAGCGTGACGGGCGACGATGTCGGCCAGTGAGTAGGTGTGCGCTTCGGTCTCGTAGTCAGCGTAGGTGACATCGGGGTTCAGGTAGTGGATCATGTCGGCAATCTCGTCGGCGTCGTAGGAGGGCAGAACGCCTTCGACATACTTGACGTACTGCTCGTACTCCTCGTAGGAGGTGATCTCAATGTACTGACGGATCAGGGGCTGGGCGGGATCGGGAATGATGCGGGTGCCGTCCATCAGGTAGTTGTACAGCACGGCCCAGGCCACCATGGCAGTGGCGTACTGGCCACCGCAGGTCCAGACCTGAACGCCATTCTGGAAGTACTGGCCGGTCATGGAGGAGATATCCACAGCGGCGATCTTGACGGAGCCGTCGGCGATGCCTTCGGATTCCAGGGCGGTGTATACGCCGTCGACCATAGCGGAGAAGCCCATGCCCTCGATGTTGCTGAAGGAGGCGTTGAAGGTGGCGATGTCGTCGGCCCACAGACCCATGGAGTAGTTCTCAGCCAGCAGGTTCATGTCGGGGTGACGCTCCAGAACGGTGTGCATGGCCTTGTAGCGGTCATCGTGGGACTTCACAAAGCCCTGGGTCAGGCCGGAGTAGGTGATGTTGCGGCAGCCGGCATCGTACAGAGCCTCGATGCAGTGCTCACCGGCCCAGACATCGTCATCGATGACGCCGCCCAGGAAGTTGTCATAGCCGATGCAGCCCTTGATCTCTTCTTCCTGAGAGGGGAAGCCGCAGGCAAACACATAGGGAACCTTGTACTTGTTGGCAGCGGCAACGTTGGCAGCAGAGCCGCCGACCTGGATCACGCCGTCAATATCGCCGGCGGACAGGACGGACTCCAGAGCGGTAATGCCTTCGTCGCCGGAGCCGGCCTCAAAGAACACCATCTCGCAGTTGTAGTTGGCGGCCAGGTACTCCAGAGCGTTCTTGAACTGGGAGCCCAGCTTATCGGTGAACTGGCCATAGGAGAAGGCGATCTTGAAGGTGCCCTTCTCCTCGGTCAGCTTTGCCTTGTCCACCTTGGAGGTGTTGCCGGATTCCAGATCGAAGTTGGAGTTGCCCACACCGGCGACATCCGCGTCGTCGGAGGCCTTGCCGCCGCCTTCACCGCCGGCGCTGCAGGCAGCCAGGCTGAAAACCATAACCAGTGCCAGAAGCATAGCAATCAATTTTTTCATTGTAGTTTCTCCCTTTCAAATATAGTGTTTAAAATATTCTGATCCGGTTCCCCCGGAGGGATTACATGGGGTGCAGCTTATCAGCTGACCAGCTTGCCCGCGCTGCGGTCGTAGGACAGCGCCACGATAATCACGAACAAAACGCCCTTGACACCGGAAATCAGGGTGGTGTCCAGGCCCCACATGCCCAGGCCGTTGGTCAGGGCCGTGACCGTCAGGGCGCCGATGATGGCGGAGGAGATCTTCGCCCGGTCGCCGCCGGCCATGGGGAATCCGCCCAGGACAATGGCCATCATGACGTTGAACTCATAGCCGTTGCCGGAGTAGGCGCTGACCTTGCAGGTGCGGAAGAAGGCGAAGATGGAGGCCAGGCTCACGCACAGTCCCATCAACAGGTAGGCGATGTAGACAAACTTCTTGCGGCTGACGCCGGCCTGCTGGGAGGTGCGGGCATTGCCGCCAATGGCCTTGTTGTACTTGCCGATGGCGGTGTAGTTGAACAGGTAGTAGGCCACGGCGATGATCACGATCAAAATGATCGCCTTCAAAACGGAGCTGTTCATGAACTCGTAGTCCTGGTACAGAACCGCGATTTCATTTTTCTCGGTGAAGGTTTTCAGAATGCCGGTAAACGAGGTACGGACGCACATGGAGCCGACGAATACGGGAACGCCCAGCACCAGGGTGATGCCCGCGGTGCAGCTGGCGCCGGCCACGCAGACCAGGATGGTCAGCAGCAGGCACAGCGGCAGCGGCCAGCCCCCTGCCACCGTCAGGCCCAGAACCAGCTGAGCCACGCCGGAAACGGCGCCGACGGAGAAGTCCATGCCGCCATGGGCGTACACAAAGGCGGAGCCAATGGCAATCAGCGAAAGGACGAAGCCCTGATTGATCAGGTTGCCCAGGTTATCCGCTCCAATAAATTTGCCGCCGGTAACAATGGTGAAGAACACCACAATGAAAACCAGACCCAGATAGGGGATGACGTTGTTGATCAGGTTCTTGCGGGCGGCCTTCTGATCCAGAGCCTTCTGGATCTCCTGGTTCTTTTCATTTCCGCGAACGGAAGCAATATCTGCCATAGATAACCGCCCTCCTTAAATAATATACTCGATGACGTCCTTCTCGGACAGGGACTCACTGCGCATGAATTCCTTGGAGAACTTGCCATCCTTGAAGAGCATGATGCGGTCGGACATGCCGATCAGCTCCAGCAGCTCTTCGGAGATCATGATGATGGACTTGCCTTGTTTTTTCAGATCCATCATCAGCTTGTACATATCCGCCTTAACGCCCACGTCGATGCCGCGGGTGGGGCAGTCCAGAATCAGAATGTCGGAATCCGTTCCCAGCCACTTGGAGAACACGACCTTCTGCTTGTTGCCGCCGGACAGCTCTTTCACCAGCTGCTTGCCGTTGCGGCACTTGATGGACATAACCTCAATCTGCTTGTCAGAAAGGGTCTTTTCCCGCTTGGGAGAAATGAATCCGGTGACCTTCTTCTTGATGGACCGCAGGGAAGGAAGAACGACGTTACTCTGAATGGACGCGTTCAGAATAACGGATTCCTTGTCGCGGTCTTTGGAAACATAGGCCATGTTGTGCTCCACCGCCATGACGGAGTCGGTGATTTTCACATTGCCCTTGGTCAGCCGAACCTCACCGGTCAGCGGCTTTTCGATGCCGTAGAGGACCTTGCCGATCTCGTGCATGCCGCAGTCAGACAGACCGCCCAGGCCCAGGATCTCGCCCTTGTGCAGAACCAGGTCCACGTTCATAAAGTTGGGACGCAGGGAAATCTGCTTCGCTTCCAGAACGATCTCGTCGCTGCAGGTGCCGTCGAAGTCGGGACGGTAGTAGCTGCCCACCAGCTCGCGGCCGACCATCAGCTTGCGCATCAGTTCGATGGACATATTGCTGCGGTCCAGCGTATCAATGATGACGCCGTCGCGAAGCACCGTGATGGTGTTGCACACCTCCATCAGCTCATCCAGGTCGTGGCTGATGAACAAAACCGCCTTGTCCCGCTCGTGCATCCGATTGATCAGGTTGTAGATCAGGCGGCGGCCCTTGGTGGCAAGCGCCGTGGTGGTCTCGTCGATGATCAGCAGATCCGGGTCCGTGGAAACGGCACGGGCAATTTCCACAATCTTGCGGTCCTCGAAGTTGAGCTGATCGATGAGCATGGTGCTCTTGATTTCAGGAGCGCCGATGTCCACCAGGACCTTGTCCGCCGCTTCGTTGATTGCCTTCCAGTTCAGCAAGCCAAACTTCTGGAATTCCTCAAGCCGTCCGGCGAAGATGTTGGACGCCACCGTAATTCCGCCGATGGTTCCCATCTCCTGGATGATCATGCTGACCCCGTGGTGCTGGGCGTCAACCATGCTCTTGGGATGGTATTCTTCTCCTTTGAGAACGAAGCTGCCGCTGTCCTCCTTCTGGGCACCTGCCACGATCGAAGAAAAGGTAGATTTACCGGAGCCATTCTCACCGATCAGGCCACGGATTTCGCCCCGGCGGATGTCAATATCGACATCGATCAGGGCTCGCGTGGAACCAAAGGATTTGTTAACACCGCGTGCAGAGAGCAAAAGCTCATTATCCATTTTTCTTTTTTCGCCTCCTCGCTGTATACGAGGCCAATCGACACAAAAGTCGCTTGAACCATGCGTTTGCGTACACACAGAACCGCACGTCCAAAGCGGTTCTATATTGCCTGTTTAAAGTAGCACAGTATTTGTATTTTTGTCAAGGGACATCTTGGTGAAAAGAACGAATTTGTGAATTAGTTACGATTTTAATGTTGGAAAGTTATGCGATATGTCGATTGACCTTCCCGTTTTCCTGGGGGTCAAAGAGTGTGCGTGTGTAAAATCCGTGCAAAATATGCGTGTGCGTGTACTGTCATGTGATATTTTCATGGGACAATTTTCCAAAAAGAAGCCGGAGGGCCCCATAATCTGCCTCCCGCCGGACGGAGCCGCCGGGCAGAAAAGCGCGATAATATCAGGCTTATTCCAATTTAAAGCGGTTTTTAAGCAATCCATCCCTCCAAAAGCATGACGGAGAGGATTCCCCCAGGGCCCTCGCCTGTTGGGCCACGGAAGCGCAGACCCGGGAGTCTGGCCGTTTCAAACGGCTTTTTTCATGCCAGGACCGGACAAATCTGCCCCGCGTTATATAGAATTTGATTTTCCTACCAAAATATTTTTGCAGAATTTAGATACAATGCTCAATTTTTCATGATTATTTCAAAGTTCAGTTGACTAATTAAACATGGCCTGTTATATTAAGCAGGAAGAGTGCACGTTCACGCTATTTTGAATCTGCACATCTGCCAGACAACACATTGCATCAATCAATAAGGAGGCGGAATTTTTACATGGATTTCTATAAGGATGAGAATCGTTCTTTTGAAGAGCGGGCCGCGGATCTTGTATCCAAGATGACGCTGGAAGAGAAGATTACTCAGGTCGGAAACAACGCCGGCGCAATTCCCCGTCTGGGGCTGCCCCGCTACGATTACTGGAGCGAGGCGTCCCATGGCTTCTTTGGCCCCTTCGAGGTCAAGCCGATGGATGTTACCAGCTTTCCTGTCTGCCTGGCCATGAGCCAGAGCTGGGACCGGGAAAAGATCAAGCAGGTCACCAAAACCATTTCCGACGAGTGCCGCGCCCACCACAATCTCCATGATGTGGAGCTGCATATGTGGTGCCCCACCATCAACATGGCCCGGGACCCCCGCAATGGCCGCAGCGACGAGAACTTCGGCGAAGATCCCTTCCTGGGCGGCAAAATGGCCGCCAGCTACATCCAGGGCATGCAGGGCGGCGATGACAAGTACATTAAGGTTGTCTCCACCCCCAAGCACTACGCCCTCAACTCCAGCGAGAACAACCGCCATACCGGTTCTTCCAATGTGGATGAGGCGACCCTCCGGGAATACTACGCCCGGGTTTTCGAGTACGCCATCCGGGAGGGCAAGGCCCAGTCCATTATGACCTCCTACAACCGGATTAACGGCGTTCCCGCCTCCGTCAACGATCAGCTGCTGACCACCTTCCTGCGGGAGGAGTGGGGATTTGACGGCTTCGTCGTTTCCGACTGCGGCGCCGTGGCTGACTGCTACCGCAACCCTATGTTCGGCGCCATGTCCGATATGGCCCACTACTATGCCAAGAGCCTGGAGGAGGCCTCCGCCATGTCCCTGACGGCGGGCACCGATGTCAGCTGCGGACCGGAGCACAAGAAGGCGCTGCTGAACGCTGTGAAGCAGGGGCTGATTGACGAGGGCGTCATCGACCGGGCGATTATCCGGGCGCTGACCTCTCGGTTCCGGCTGGGATTGTTTGACGGGGAGGACAAGGTTCCCTTCAACCGGATCGGGGCTGAGTCCATCGACAGTCAGGAAAACGCCGCCCTGAGCGTTTCCATGGCAAACGACACCATCGTTCTGCTGAAAAACGACAAGGGCCTTCTGCCTCTAGCAAAGGAGGCCAAAAAGGTGCTGGTCGTGGGTCCCAACGCCCTGTACCGCCAGCTGGGCGGCTACTCCGCCGGTCAGACCCCCATTGTGGACACCACCGTAAACGTCATGGCCCTGGACGGCATTCGCAATGCCCTGGCCGGCACTGGCGCGGAGGTCCGCTACGAAAAGGGCTGGTGCACCGTCAAGGAATTCGGCAAGGGCGGCATTATGGACGCGCTGCCCGGCTTCGACCCCGAGGATATGATGATCGACATCAACCCTGGCTCCGACGACCCCATGGCCCTGATGGCATCCCTCATACCCGGCGCGGGCCCCGAAAAGCGCCATGTTCCCAATGATCCCGACTTCCAGGGCGACGACAAGGTTCTCTTCGCCCGGGCCCTGGCGGCGGCGAAGGAAGCGAACGTGGTCATCGTGGTGGCCGGTACCGACGACGGAACCGCCAGCGAGGAGCACGACCGGGAGACCTTGGATCTTCCCTACGGCCAGGACGAGAAGATTCAGCAGCTGCTTGCAGCCAATCCCAACACGGTTGTTGTCCTGACCACCCTGGGCGCTGTCACCGGCGAGTTCATCGACAAGGCCCACACCCTGGTGAACGCCCACTTCGCGGGGCAGGCCCAGGGCACCGCCATCGCCAACATCCTCTTCGGCGACGTGAACCCCAACGCCAAGCTGTCTGCCACCTGGTACCGCAGCCTGGAGGATCTGCCTGCCGTCAACGACTACGCCCTCAAGAAGCAGGATTCTATCTCAAAGAAGGCCCGTACCTATATGTACTTCGACGGCCCCGTGCTGTTCCCCTTCGGCCACGGCCTGAGCTACACCACCTACCGCTACGACAACCTGAAGCTGGACAAGTCCGCCTACGACGCCAACGACACCATTCACGTCAGCGTGGATGTGACCAACGCCGGTGACCGGGACGGCAGCGAAATCGTTCAGGTCTATGTCACCAAGCAAATGGTTGGCAAGCAGCGGGATAACAAGCCCTTCCGGCAGCTGAAGGGCTTCACCAAGGTGTTCCTGAAGGCCGGGGAGACCAAGACCGTCACCGTGGATGTACCGTTGAAGGAGGTCACCTTCTGGAGCAATCTGCGCAAGAAAATGGTGGTGGAAAACGGTCCCTACACCCTGGCCGTGGGCACCAGCTCCGCCAATCTTCCCTGCGCCGCCGATTTCACCGTCTCCGGCCAGTGGAACGCCGGACTGTCCAACGTCTATGCCACTGCCTCCGCCTATTGCCTGGATGTGGGCGGCCAGAGCCAGATTCAGCCCTCCGCCACATTGGAGGATGCCACCCATCTGTGTATGTGGGAGTACCGCCCCGTGTACCTCAGCTCCGATGAAACGGTGGCCACCGTCGATGACTGCGGCCGCGTGACGGCCCGGAAGGCGGGTACCGCCTCCATCACCGTGGCGGTTACCTACGGCGGCAGGACGCTCTCCGCCAAGGTTCCCGTGGCAGTCCGCTGAGTCCTCTGCTTTTCCGTATCCGGTACGCGGCCCTCGCGCCGCGTACCCACCCCATAAGAAGCCTCCGAATCCATCACCTGCGGCCAGTGGACCGTCCTCCGGCTTCCGCCGGTTTCATGGGGGCTTCCCTACAATAAAATAAGGAGAAATGTGCTATGATCCGTAAATCCTTCAATACCGGCTGGATGACCGGCGCCTCCACCAACGGCATGTCCGGTCTGTTCGGCAACAAGGGGATCACCCCTGTTGCCATCACCCTGCCCTATGACAGCCTGCAGGATGTCCAGCGCACCCCCGATGCCCCGGGCGCTGCCCAGGCGGGCTACTATCCCCCTGTGAACCACGGTTTCAGCAAGGTCTTTGACGTTCCCGCCGAGTGGGAGGACAAGGCCGTTATCCTGGAATTCGAAGGCGTCTATACCAACTCCATGGTCTACATCAACGGTGACTATGCCGGCGGCTGCCTCCACGGCTACTCCAACTTCTATGTAAAGGCCAACCGTTTCTTGAAGTTCGGCCAGAGCAATGAGATCCGCGTCACCGTGGCCACCGCCAACGATACCCGCTGGTATTCCGGCGCCGGTATCTACCGCAACGTCAAGCTGCTGGTCTCGGACCTGGTGCATATCGTTCCCGACAGCTACCGCGTCAGCACGCCGGAAGTGGACGAGGACGGCGCCACGGTGCTAATCTCCATGGACATCGTCAACGAGGGACACAAGGTGGTGACCACCTCCGTCACCACCACCCTGACCGACGCGGAGGGGAATGTGGCAGGCCAGCGGGAAGCCACCGTCACCGCCTATCCCGGCCAGACCGAGACCCTGCGCCAGCGCATCTATGTTGAGGATGTGAAGCGCTGGAATATTGAGACGCCCTATCTGTACCGCGCTTCTACCCGGGTCGTATCCGGCGAGCGCGTTCTGGACGAGGAGCGCACCCACTTCGGCGTCCGCACCCTGGCCCTGGACCCCAAGCACGGCCTGCGGATTAACGGCAAGACCGTAAAGCTGCGGGGCGCCTGTGTCCATCACGACAACGGCGTAATCGGCTCCGCCGCCATCGACCGGGCGGAGGAGCGCCGGGTGCAGCTGCTGAAGGACGCCGGCTTTAACGCTGTCCGCAGCGCCCATTACCCCATCAGCAAATCCTTCCTGGATGCCTGTGACCGCGTCGGCCTGGTCGTTATGGACGAGGTCTCGGATATGTGGACCCGCTGCAAGAACGATTCCGACTTTGCCCATTACTTCCCCCATGTCTGGGAAGAGGTCTGCACCCGCATTGTGGGCAAGGATTTCAACCATCCCTCCGTGGTCCTGTATTCCATCGGCAACGAAATTCCCGAGACGGGCTCCGCCAACGGCGCGGACATCGGCAGAAAAATCGCCGAAAAGATCCGCTCCCTGGATTCCACCCGCTATGTGCTCAACTCCATTAACACCATGCTCTCCGTCATGGACCGCCTGGCGGATATGGCCAAGAACGCCAGCGGAGAGATTAACGACGCCATGTCCAGCATGGGCGATCAGATGGAGGCGCTGGCCATGTCCGATTTGGTCACCTACGCCACCAAGGAATCCTATGACGTTCTGGATCTGTGCGGCTACAACTACGCCCCCGGCCGCTATGACCTGGATAAGAAGCTGTTCCCCAACCGCGTACTGGTGGGCAGTGAAACCTCTCCCATGCGCATCGCCTCCAACTGGGAGATCATCAGCCGCAGCACCCAGGCCGTCGGCGACTTCACCTGGACCGGTATGGACTACATCGGCGAGGCCGGCATCGGCAAGATGGAACTGAAGGAGGACGGCGCGGTTCCCAGCTTTGTGGGAGCCTTCCCCTGGCACCTGAGCCGCTGCGGCGACATTGATATCACCGGCCAGCGCCGCCCCATGAGCTTCTACCGTCAGATCGTATTCGGCCTGCGCACCGAGCCGTATATCGCTGTGGACTATCCCAAGAATTACGGCAAAACGCCGCTGCCCGATATGTGGAGCTCCTTTGACGCCCTCTCCAGCTGGAGCTGGGAGGGTTCCGAGGGCAAAACCGTCCGTGTCAACGTATTCGGCGTGGGCGACAGCTTCCAGCTGCTGCTGAACGGTGAGGAAGTGGGCTCCGGCACTCTGGAGCAGTTCCGCGGCACGGCGGACATTTCCTACCGCCCCGGCGAACTGACGGCCGTGACCTACAGCGGCGGGGCCGAAACCGGCCGCACCAGCCTGGTATCCGCCTCCGGCGCTGTCAAAATCGAGTTGATTCCCGACCGGGCCGAAATCCGCGCCAATGATTCCGACCTAAGCTATGTAGAAGTCAATATGACCGCTTCCAACGGCGTCGTCGCCAATACCGTCAACCCCACTGCCAAGGCCACGGTTACCGGCGCCGGCATTCTGCTGGGCTTCGGCTCCAGCGAGCCGAAGGGCACAGAGCGCTTCCGGGCAGGCGAGTACACGGCCCGGGATGGACGGCTGCTGGCGGTGATTCGTCCCACGCAGCCCGGAACCATCACGCTGCGGGTGGAAGCTCCCGGCTTCGAAACCGCCAGCGTGGAAATCGTTGCCAGATAAGCAAAAAGGCTCCTGGCCGGCGCGGGGTTCTTCTCCGCGCTGACCAGGAAGTTAAGGAGTGAGAACTATGTACTACATCGGCATTGACCTGGGGACCTCCTCGGTGAAGCTGCTGCTCATGGACGGCAGCGGCGTCATTCACAGGACGGTTTCCCGGGAGTACCCCCTGGAATTTCCCCAGCCGGGGTGGAGCCAGCAAAGCCCCCAGGACTGGAAAGCCGCCGTTCTGGATGGCTTGAAGGAGCTGACCCAGGACTGCGACAAAACCCAAATCGCCGGCATCGGCTGCGGCGGCCAGATGCACGGGCTGGTGATCCTGGACGAGCAGGACAACGTCATCCGTCCCGCCATCCTCTGGAACGACGGCCGCACCGCAAAACAGGTGGACTACCTGAACGAAACCATTGGCCGGGACAAGCTCAGCGCTTACACCGCCAACATCGCCTTTGCGGGCTTCACCGCCCCCAAGCTCCTCTGGGTCCGGGAGAACGAGCCGGAAAACTTTGGGAAGATCACCAAGATCATGCTGCCGAAGGATTATGTAAACTATATTCTCACCGGCGTCCACTGCTGTGACTATTCCGACGCCTCCGGGATGCTTCTGCTGGACGTGGAGCACAAGTGCTGGAGCAAGGAAATGCTGGACCTCTGCGGCATTTCCGAAGGCCAGATGCCGAAGCTCTTTGAAAGCTATGAGGTGGTAGGCACCCTGAAACCGGAAATTGCCGCCCTGCTGGACTTCCCCGAAACCGTCAAGGTCTGCGCCGGGGCAGGCGACAACGCCGCCGCTGCCGTGGGCACCGGCGTGGTGGGGGAGGGGGGCTGCAACATCAGCCTGGGCACCTCCGGCACGGTGTTCATTTCCAGCAAAAAGTTCAGCGTGGACCCCAACAACGCCCTCCACGCCTTTGCCCATGCCGACGGCGGTTATCATCTCATGGGCTGTATGTTGTCTGCCGCCTCCTGCAACAAGTGGCTCATGGAGGACATTTTCAAGACCAGCGACTATGCCGCCGAGCAGGCCCTCATTACGGAGGACAAGCTGGGTGAGAATCATGTCTACTTCCTGCCCTACCTCATGGGTGAGCGCAGCCCCATCAACGACGTGAGTGCCCGGGGCACCTTTACCGGCATGACCATGGACACCACCCGGGCCGACCTGACCCAGGCAGTACTGGAGGGCGTGGCCTATGCCATCCGGGACAGCGTGGAGGTGGCCAAGTCCCTGGGTATCGAGATCCACACAAGTATGCTCTGCGGCGGCGGCGCAAAAAGCCCTCTGTGGCGGAAAATCCTGGCAAACGTGCTGAACATCCGGCTGACCATTCCGGTCTCCGAGCAGGGCCCGGGCATGGGCGGCGCCATGCTGGCCATGGTGGCCTGCGGGGAATACGGCAGTGTCCAGGAGGTGGTTGACCGGCTGGTCTCCGTGGCCCAGACGGTGAATCCTGACCCGTCCCTGGCGGCGAAGTATGAGAAGCGTTACCAGCAGTTCCGAAAAATTTATCCCGCCTGCAAGAAATTGTTCGCGGAATTTGCGAAGGAGTGAACGAAATGAAAATCTACTCTGTATCTGACCCGGAGTTTCGCGCCTACGGTCAGATCGCGGACGGCATGGAGGACACCGTCCGGGAAATCCTGAACGTCCTGAAGGACGCCCCCCAGGGCTCCGGTGTGGACTATGTCCCCGAATATGCCCCCCTCCAGGAGCTGCCCGCCATGGTGGAAATCAGCGAGCACTGCTACGGCGGGATGCCTGTCCAGCTGGGCTGGTGCAACGGCCATAACACAAAGCTCAACTGCCTGGAATACCACCGGGACAGCGAGTTTAATCTGGGCACCGAGGACTTTATATTGCTGCTGGCAAAGCAGGACGAGATTGAGGATGGTGTGCTGGACACCGGCAAGGTCAAGGCTTTCAAAGTGCCCGCCGGGGTTCTGGTGGAGGTCTACGCCACCACCTTACACTATGCCCCCTGCCACTGCGACGAATCCAAGGGCTTCCGGGTGCTGGTGGCCCTGCCCCAGGGAACCAATATGGATAAGCCCGTGATTTCCGGCAAAACCACCGAAGATAAGCGGCTTTGGGCAAGGAACAAATGGCTGCTGGCCCATCCCGAATCCAGCGAGGCAAAGCAGGGCGCATACATCGGCCTGGCCGGTGAAAATATCGACATTGCAAATTTCATTTGAAAAGGAGAAGATAAACATGAACATTCCTGAAGTAAAACTCGGCATCATCGCGGTCTCCCGGGACTGCTTCCCCATCGCCCTGTCCACCCAGCGCCGCAAGAACATCGTGGCAGCCTTCGGCGAGGGAATCTATGAGTGCCCCATCACCGTGGAAAATGAGTTGGATGTGACCAAGGCCCTGGCCGATGTGAAGGCCAATGGCGTCAACGCCCTGGTGGTGTTCCTGGGCAACTTCGGCCCCGAGACCCCGGAAACTCTGCTGTGCAAGAAGTTCCACGGCCCCGTCATGTACATTGCCGCCGCCGAGGGTGACGGCGATCTGATTAACGGCCGGGGCGACGCCTACTGCGGCGTGCTCAACTGCTCCTACAATCTGGGTATGCGCCACCTGAAAGCCTACATCCCCGAATATCCCGTGGGCACCGCGGAAGAGTGCGCCCAGATGATCCGGGAGTTTGTGCCCATCGCCCGGGCCATCATCGGCGTGAAGAATCTGAAAATCATCACCTTCGGCCCCCGGCCCCAGGACTTCTTCGCCTGCAACGCCCCCATTAAGGGCCTGTACGAGCTGGGCGTGGAGATCGAGGAGAACTCCGAGCTTGACCTGCTGGTGTCCTTCAAGGCCCACGCCGGTGACGCCCGGATTCCCGAAGTCATGGCGGATATGCAGAAGGAGATGGACGGCAAGATCTATCCCGACCTGTTGGAGCGGATGGCCCAGTTTGAGCTGACGTTGCTGGACTGGGCGGAGAACCACAAGGGCGACCGGAAGTATGTTGCCTTCGCGGACAAGTGCTGGCCCGCCTTCCCTGAGCAGTTCGGCTTCGAGCCCTGCTATGTCAACTCCCGTCTGGCGGCCCGTGGCATCCCCGTCTCCTGCGAGGTGGACATCTACGGCGCTCTGTCCGAGTACATCGGCGCCTGCGTCACCGGCGACGCTGTGACCCTGCTGGACATCAACAACTCCGTGCCCAAGTACATCTACGATGAGGACATCGCGGGCAAGTTCGACTACGACATCAAGGATACCTTCATGGGCTTCCACTGCGGTAATACCCCCAGCTGCAAGATGTGCGGCGGCTGCGGCGTCAAGTACCAGCTCATCCAGCACCGTCTGCTGGAGCCCGCTGGCAGCGAGCCCGACTTCACCCGGGGCACCCTGGAAGGCGACATCGCCGCCTCCGACATCACCTTCTACCGCCTCCAGTGCGACAGCGAAGGTAACCTCCGCTCCTACATCGCCCAGGGCGAGGTTCTGCCTGTGGCCACCCGCTCCTTTGGCGGCATCGGCGTGTTCGCCATCCCCGAAATGGGCCGGTTCTATCGCCATGTGCTGATTCAGAAGCGGTATCCCCACCACGGTGCCGTGGCCTTCGCCCACTGCGGCAAGGCGCTGTTCGAGGTCTTTAAGTATTTCGGCATTGCCGACATCGCCTACAACCAGCCCAAGAGCCTGCCCTACGCCACCGAGAACCCCTGGGGCTAAGCTATGAAAAATACGTATCTCGGCATTGAGTTTGGTTCCACCAGAATCAAGGCCGTTGCCATTGACGAAGCCTTTGTCCCGGTGTCCTCCGGGGACTACACCTGGGCCAGCTCCTATGAAAACGGGATCTGGACCTACGATCTCGCGGAAGTCTGGAAGGGCCTGAAACAGGCCCTCTCCGGCATCGAAAACCGGGACGGCATCGCCGCCATGGGCGTTTCCGGCATGATGCACGGCTATCTGGCCTTTGACAAGGACTGGAATCTGCTGACCCCCTTCCGCACCTGGCAGAACACCATCACCGCCCAGGCGGCGGAGGCGCTGACGGCCCTCTTTGGCTTCAACATTCCCCAGCGGTGGAGCATCGCCCACCTGTATCAGGCTATCCTGAACGGGGAAGAACATGTTCCCCAGATTGCCCACATCACCACCCTGGCTGGCTACGTTCACTACATGCTCACCGGCCTGAATGTAATTGGCATCGGCGAGGCTTCCGGTATGTTCCCCATTGACAGCGAGAAAAGATGCTATGATGAGGAAATGCTGTGCAAGTTTGAAAAGCTGACGGAGAACCAGCCTTGGAATATCCGGGAGATTCTGCCCAAGGTCCTAGTGGCCGGTGAGAACGCGGGATACCTGACGGAAAGCGGGTCCGCTATGCTGGACGGTCTGCTTCCCGCTGGAATTCCCTTTGCCCCGGCGGAGGGCGACGCCGGAACCGGCATGACAGCCACCAACGCCGTGGCCCCCAGAACCGGCAATGTCTCCGCCGGAACCTCCATCTTCTCCATGGTGGTTTTGGAGCATCCTCTGAAAAAGGTCTACGAGGAAATCGACCTGGTGACCACCCCCACCGGCAAGCCTGTTGCCATGGTGCACTGCAACAACTGCACCAACGATTCTAACGCCTGGGTTTCCGTCCTGAAAGAGACGGCGAACCTGTTCGGCGCGGAACCCGGCACAGGGGAGGTCTACACGAAGCTCTATGAAAAGAGCCTGGAAGGGGACCCTGACTGCGGCGGGGTGCTGGTGTGCAACTATCTGGCCGGGGAGGGCGTGACCCATATGGATTCCGGCCGCCCGCTGGTTGTCCGCAAACCGGACAGCAAGTTTACCCTGGCGAATTTCTTCCGGGCCACCCTGTACTCCACCATGTCCACCCTGAAAATCGGCATGGATATCCTGGCGAAGGAAAATGTTGGGATTGACAGCCTGACCGGCCACGGCGGCCTGTTCAAGACCCCGTTGGTGGGGCAGAAGTATCTGGCCGCCGCCTGCAATGCCCCCGTCACCTGCATGGACACCGCCGGAGAGGGCGGGCCCTACGGCATGGCCCTGCTGGCGGCCTACAGGGCGAACAAGACCGAAGGGGAGACGCTGGAAGCGTATCTGAACGTCCACGTCTATGCCGGTACCAAAGGAACCACCCTGGCCCCCGACCCGGCGGATGTGGAGGGCTTTAACCGCTACATTGGGCAATATCAGGCGCTTCTGGACGTGGAGCGTAAAGCGGCGGAAACGCTGTAGGAGGATCTATGCTGGAACAGTTAAAAGAAATTGTTTGCAAGGCCAACCTGGAACTGCCCAAACACGGCCTGGTCACCTTCACCTGGGGCAATGTCTCCGGCATCGACCGGGAAAAGGGCCTGATGGTGATCAAGCCCTCCGGCGTGGAGTACGACAACATGACCCCGGAGGATATGGTGGTAGTCAGCTTAAAAACCGGAGAGCGGGTGGAGGGTAAATGGAAGCCCTCCTCCGACACGGACACCCATCTGGCCCTATACCGGGCCTTTCCGGAGCTTGGGGGCATTGTCCACACCCATTCCCGGTGGGCCACCTCCTTCGCCCAGGCCGGGCGGGGGGTTCCGGCCATGGGAACCACCCAGGGAGATTACTTCTACGGAGAGATTCCCTGCACAAGAAAAATGACCCCGGCGGAGATCGCCGGGGAGTATGAGTTGGAGACCGGCAATGTGATCATTGAGACCTTCCGGGAGCGGGGCATTGACCCCATGCAGATCCCGGCGGTGCTGGTGAGCAGCCACGGCCCCTTCGCCTGGGGCACGGACCCCATGAACGCCGTCCACAACGCGGTGGTGCTGGAGGAAGTCGCCTTCCTGGACTTCCATGCCATGGCCCTGACCCCCGGTCTGCCCCCCATGCAGCAGGAGCTGCTGGATAAGCACTACCTGAGAAAGCACGGGAAAAACGCCTATTACGGCCAGGGTTAATACTAAAATCTAATAAAAC
>DETX01000023.1 GCA_002362145.1 Clostridiales bacterium UBA3277 | reverse complement strand
TAACCTGGCCTCCCGCTGCCTGGGAACGCCCACTGTGCGAATTGCCAGCAAGAACCTGCTGCCCTTCCTGACCTCGGTTATCGTCACTCAAGCGGCGGTGGAGATCCCCAGCTATATCAGCATGGAGGTTTTCCTTTCCTTCATCGGCCTGGGCCTGACGGACACCACCCTGGGCAAGCTGATCACCAACGCCCAGAGCGCCATGCTGACCCCCGGCTGGGAGATGGAATTCTGGAGCCCGGTGCTCCTGGCATCTGTTATCGCCATTGTCTTGTACGTGGCAGGTCAGAATCTGGGCGACGCTTCCGATCCCAGAACCCATATGATGTAAGGGGAGGGCAATATGGAAGAAAAGAAAGTACTTTTGTCCGCCCGGGATTTGGTGGTTAAGTTCCACGTCCGCGGCAGAATCCTCACCGCCATCCGCGGCATTTCCCTGGACATCTATGAGGACGAATCCATCGCCATTGTGGGCGAGTCCGGCTCCGGCAAGTCCGTTTTTACCAAGACCTTTGCCAACATGCTGGATGACAACGGCTATATTGACCAGGGCTCCATCATCTTCAACGACCCCGAGCTGGCTGACACAACGCTGAATCTGGGCCCGGTGGAGCACAGACGCATCCGCGGCATCGCCTCCACCTTGAACGGCTACGCGAAGCTGGAAAACGGCGCCGCGACCTATCGCCAGATGAAGGATCTGGAAGCGGAGAAGCGGCATCGGGAGACCCTCAGCGACGAAGAATATGAGGCCTTCAACACCCAGCTGGACGATCTGCGGTTCCAGCGGACGGAGCTGTTCAACCAGAAGCAGACCTTCGATACCTCCAAGGAGAAGGAGCAGATCAAGGCTGCCGCCGACAGCATCAAGGCCCTGGACGATCAGATCAAGGCGCTGGAGAAAAAGCGCGAGGATACCGTTAAGGCCCACAGGGCTGCTGCCCGGCAGGATACCGCCTACCAGAATTCCTTCAGGCAGCGTATGGACAAGCTGAAGCAGACCTACGCCCAGGAGATCACCCTCCCCATCACTCCCGAGACCCAGAAGCGCAACGAAGAGATTGCCAAGGAAATCTATCTCTCCGTGGGCCGGTACAACGCGCTGACCCGGAACCGGATGATCTACCGGCTGCTGGGCTGCATGAAAAAGGCCATGCGTCTGGGTGTGGACCTGAGCAGTGACGAGGTTCGCAACCAGGTGTTCAGCGAAGTCATCTTCCGGGTGAAGCTGCTGGACGAGACCGAGAGCAAGCTCCACGGCAGCTGCACCATCGACCTTGCCAATGTCAAGCATGCCAAGGACCTGTCCCAGATCCGGGGCAGCCGCATTGCCACAGTGTTCCAGGACCCCATGACCTCCCTGAACCCCATTATCACCATCGGCAAGCAGATTTCCTCCATCATCCTCAAGCACCAGAACTGCACGGAGGCGGAGGCTCGCCGTCAGGCGCTGGATCTGATGAAGAAGGTTGGCATTCCCAACGCGGAGCAGCGCTTTGACGATTACCCCTTCCAGTATTCCGGCGGCATGCGCCAGAGAATCGTCATTGCCATCGCCCTGTCCTGCCGTCCCAAGATTCTGATCTGCGATGAGCCCACCACGGCTCTGGACGTGACCATTCAGGCCCAGATTTTGCAGCTGATCAAGGATCTGCAGAAGGAGTTCCACTATACCATTGTCTTTATTACCCACGACCTGGGTGTCGTGGCGAATATCGCCGACCGGGTGGCTGTGCTGTACGCCGGCCAGATTGTGGAGCTGGGTACGGTGGAGGAGGTATTCTACGATCCCCGGCATCCCTATACCTGGGCGATGCTGTCCTCCCTGCCCCAGCTTGCCCAGCGCAATACCCAGCTCTATTCCATCACCGGTACGCCCCCGTCCCTGTATAATAAGATCGTGGGCGACCCCTTCGCGCCCCGGAATCCCTACTGCCTGACCATTGACACCTTGAAGGACGCGCCCATGTTCCAGGTGAGCCAGACCCACTTTGCCAAGACCTGGCTGCTGGACCCCAGAGCGCCCAAGATCGAAAAACCCGAGGCCATCCAGAACCTCCATGAGAAGCTGCTGGCTGCATTCAATATTTAGGAGATGATACGCTGTGGCTAAAAAAACAGAAGCTATGAACAATGATGCCACCGCCCGGCATCTCCCGGAGCATGGACCTCTGGACGAAAAGGGCAGGGAAATTCTGCTGTCCGTCAAGAATGTGGACATCACCTTCGGCAAGGGCGACAGCGCCGTGCGGGCAGTGAAGAACGCCTCCTTCGACATCTACAAGGGCGAAACCTTCTCCCTGGTGGGCGAGTCCGGCTCCGGCAAGACCACCATCGGCCGTGCCGTCATCCGGGTCAATCCCCTGGCCGCCGGAGAGATTTTGTACAAGGGTGTGCGGATTTCCGGAAAGATTCCGGCATCCCTGGACCGGGAGGTCATCCGGAATATTCAGATGGTGTTCCAGGACCCCGCCGCCTCCCTGAACGAGCGGGCTACGGTGGACTACATCGTCTCCGAGGGCCTGTACAACTTCCACCTCTTTGAAAACGAGGAGGACCGGGTCCGCAAGGTGGAAAACATGATCGAGGAAGTGGGACTGCTGCCTGAGCATCTGACCCGCTACCCCCATGAGTTCTCAGGCGGCCAGCGTCAGCGTATCGGCATCGCCCGGGCCATGGTCATGGAACCGGAGCTGGTGGTGGCCGACGAGCCGATCTCCGCTTTGGACGTGTCCATCCGCGCCCAGGTGCTCAACCTCATGTCCAGGCTCCAGAAGGAGCGTGGACTGACCTACCTGTTTATTGCCCACGACCTCAGCGTGGTGCGGTTCATCTCCGACCGCATCGGGGTCATCTACAAAGGACAGCTCATGGAGCTGGCGGAGAGTGAACAGCTCTTTGCCCATCCCCTCCACCCCTACACCAACGCCCTCCTCTCCGCCATCCCCAT
>DETX01000124.1:16294-23662 GCA_002362145.1 Clostridiales bacterium UBA3277 | reverse complement strand
TTTTTTATTGAATATCAGTATAAGCCTCCGGCGGTCTGAATTTACAGAAAAAAGCATCCGTATGGATTCCATACGGATGCTTTTGTGCATTTTGGAGCCGGAAACTTATAGAAAAATCCCGGCGAAGCCTTGAAACGCCAGATACAGTCCCAGGGCGCTGACAATGGGGGCCGCCGGGGCCTTCTCGCCGGAAGCAATCCGGGAGACCATGGAGGTATACAGGAAGGTCAGCAGCGAAAACACCACAGATCCTGCCAGGCCGATTTTCCAGAAGGTATGGACGCAGGCGAATCCGGCCATGAGGGGCAGCAGGGCGAAGGTCAGAAAGGACAAAATGGCGATGCTCCCATAATCCCGGGTAGCCTTGGGAGCGAGGTAATGCTCCGCCACCAGCACCACGAGGCTCAGAAGGACCAGATTGGGAATGTCCAGCCCGGGCAGGACACCGGCAGGATTCCAGACCCGGATCAGCATCATCACAAGCAGCGCGGCAAAGACCGTCCCTGCCAGCAGGAGATTCAGAAAATAGGGCTGTTTCTTCATAATCTTAACCTCCCCAGGAAGTGGCGCCGGAGGAAGCGTCCGCGCCGGTGACGTAGCCAACGGCGGAATTGACGCTGCGGGTTACGGCTTTGGATGTGACGGTGGCGCCGGTGACGGCGTCGATATTCTCCCCCAGGTTGGTGCCGCCGGAGGTGTTCAGGAACTGAGCGAGAAACTGCCAGTCCGTCAGGGCCTTCTGGCCCAGGCCCAAGGTCTCGTGGATGTCCCGGATTTGCAGCCCCGTGACGGTCCCTTCCTTGGAAACGCCGATGAGCATGGCAATGTCATCTGCGTATCCGGCGGTGCGGGTGCCGATCACATAGCCGGTTTCCCCCTTGTAGATACACTGGATGTTGGCATCCTCGCCGGTGTAGGCTTCTTCGGTAAAAGACGCAGAGCCGGGGAGAATGGTCCGCATTTTTTCCTCCAGCTCTGCCTGGGCATTGGAAAGGCGCAGACCGGAGAGCAGATTGTAGGCGGCCAGCAGCACGGCGGCGGCCAGGAGAATGGAAATGAGGGGCAGAATGATTTTTTTACGCATTGGCGTCCTCTCCCTTCTTCACGCCGAAGCGGCGGGGGCTGGTATAGCGGTCAATGACCCAGACAAAGGCGTCCATCAGCAGGATCGCATAGGTGACGCCCTCGGGGAAGAGGCCAAAGTAGCGGAAAAACACCGTCAGAGCGCCGCAGCCGATGCCATAGACCACCTGGCCTTTCGGCGTGACGGGGGAGGTGGCGTAGTCGGTGGCCATGAAGATGGCGCCCAGCATGACGCCGCCGCTGAGCAGACTGTAGAGCATCCAGGAGATGGGATCGCCGGTTTTGCTGAACACCAGGGTCAATAGGGCCACGGTGCCCAGGTACGCGGCGGGAATCCGAACGGAGATGACCTTCCGCCAGATGAGCCAGCCGCCGCCGAGGAGCAGGGCCAGGGCGGAAATTTCCCCAATGGAGCCGGGGCAGCGGCCCAGGAACAGATCCATCAGGCTCTCCTCCGGCAGGGCGGGCATGACCATGTGGTGCAGGGGGGTGGCGGCGGTGACGCCGTCCACGCCCAGAGCCGGATACCGGGTCAGGGCGGCGGGGAAGAGCAGCAGCACAAAGGCCCGGGCGGAAAGGGCGGGGTTGAAGATATTCTGTCCCAACCCGCCGCACATGAGCTTGACAAACAAAATGGCAGAGACGCTGCCGAGGATTACCACATAGTAAGGAACGGTGGCGGGCAGGGTCAGGGCGAAGAGCATCCCTGTCACCAGGGCGGAGCAGTCCGGCAGGGTGTTCCGCTTTTTGGTTAGCAGGGCGTAGACCCACTCCGTCAAAATGGCGCAGGTCATGGACAGAACTACCACGGTGAGGCAGCGCCAGCCGAGGACGAAGCAGCCCACCAGCGTGGCGGGCACCAGGCCAATGACCACATCCAGCATGAGTCGGCTGGAGCGGAAATCCCCTCGGATGTGGGGAGAAGAAGCGACGGTGAGTTTCATTGGCTTTTCGCCTCCTTGTATTTCCTTTTTGCCTTTCGGAAAGTCTCCACCAGAGGCAGCTTGCCGGGGCAGGTGTAGGCGCAGCTGCCGCATTCCATGCAGTCTAGAAGATTCAGTCGTTCCAGTTCCGGGATGTCCCCGCACTTGCCGAAGCGGTACAGGTAAAGCGGCTGAAGGTGCATGGGGCATACGGCCACGCACTTGCCGCAGCGCAGGCACACCGGGTTTTCGGCGGCGCCGTTTTGGTCCTTGGGAAGGCAGAGAATGGAGTTGGTGGCCTTGATTACCGGCACCGCCAGATTCCCCTGGGCCGTGCCCATCATGGGGCCGCCGCTGATGACCCGCTCGGTCTCATCGGTGAGGCCTCCGGCCTTCTCAATCAGGTCATGGAAGGGGGTGCCGATGCGGACGATGAAGTTCTGGGGCTTGCCGATGGTCTCCCCGGAGATGGTGACGATCCGTTCCGTCAGGGGCAGCCCTAAGCACACCGCCCGGTAAATGGCGGCGAAGGTGGACACATTGAACACGGCGCAGCCCGCGGACACGGGCAGCTTTCCGGGGGCCACCTCCCGGCCGGTGACTGCCTGAATGAGCTGCTTTTCCGAGCCCTGGGGGTAGCGGGTGGGGAGCACCACCACTTCGATTTCGGGAAAGTCGGCCTTCATGGCTTGCAGCTTTTCGATGGCCGCCTGCTTGTTGTCCTCCACAGCCAGGACCACCCGTTCCGGGCGGAGGACCTGGCGGAGAATCCTCATGCCGCGCAGGACCTGTTCCGGCCTGGTGCGCAGAAGAGAATCGTCGGCGGTGATATAGGGCTCACATTCGCAGGCGTTGGCGATGAGGGTATCCACATGGCCCATGGCGGACATGGCCTTCACGGAGCCGGGGAAAGCGGCGCCGCCCATGCCCACGAGGCCCGCCTCCCGGATGGCGTGGAGAATCTCATCGTCACTGAGGTCTTTCACGTCTTTGCCGGGCAGGGCGGGAGGGAAGGGCGTGTCCTGGAAATCGTTGTCAATGACCACGGCCAGCACATCCCGGCCGCTGGTGTGGGGCCGGGGCGCAATGGAAGAGACGGTGCCGGAGACTGACGCGTGAACAGGTACGCACAGTCCTTCGCCGTCGCCGATCTTCTGCCCCAGAAGAACATGGTCGCCCACCTTTACCAGGGGAACGCAGGGCGCGCCGATGTGCTGCTGCATGGGAATCACCACCTGCCTGGGGGTGACGGTTAAAAAGGACAGGGATGTGGTGGACATTTCCTTGTTGTATTTGGGATGAATGCCGCCAAAAAACAGGTGTTTCATGATTTCACCTCTTAAGTTCGAAGATAGTCGGAAAAGCCCGGGCTGAAAAACTCCCGGCCCTGGGCGTCAACCCACATGGCCTCGGCCCCGGTTTTGTCCAGCAGAGCCTGCCCCTCTTCCAGGGGCAGCAGAAACAGGGCCGTGGACAGGGCGTCGGCAAGGCCGGAATCCTGGCACAAAATGGTCACGGACCGCCAGTACTCCGAGGGCATCCGGGTTTCCGGGTCAATGATGTGGTGATAGCGTTTGCCGTTTACGGTGTAATAGCGCTGATAGTCGCCGCTGGTGACCAGGCTGCCCCCGGTAATGTTCAGGGTGTGCAGATAATTGCCGCCGTCGGGATTGTTGACGCCCACCACCCAGGGGGTGCCGGTTTCGTCCTTGGGGCCGGTGGCGCAGACATTACCCCCCACGCTGATGAGAAGCCCATCTGGAGCTTGGTCAGCTACCCGTTGGGCAGCCCAGCCCTTGCCCACGGCCCCGGGGTCCAGCTTCACCTCCGGGTCGGTAAAGAAAACGGTCCCGGCCGCCTCGTCGATGGCAACGCTGTCAAAGCTGGTATGTCCGGCGGCGGCGTCCAGGGAGGCCATGTCCGGCAGCTTGGCAGCCTGGGGATTGTCGATCCCAGCGGTCCGCTCCCTGTGCCACAGCTCCAGCACACTTCCCATGGCCACGTTGACCTTTCCGCCGGTAAGGGCGTAGTATTCCTTGCAGTCCAGCAAAAAATCCACAAGGATGGGATCGACCTTCACGGGGCCCTCGGCGGCGTGGTCGTTGACGGTTTTTAGGTTGACAATTCCCTCGTAGCTGTTGTAGATGTCGAAGAGCTGGTGATAGGGGAGCAGGGCGTCCCGGACAGCCTGGGCCGTTTTCTGGAAGGCCTCCTGGCTCTCCGCCTTTCCCACCACGGTGGTCACGGTGTCAAACAGCTCTAAGAAGGTGGCGGTATACTGCTTGGGTTCCGCCTTTTGGGGGGCACAGCCTGCCAGCAGACAGATGAACAGCCCCAGGGCAAGAAGCCGCGTTTTCATCAGCCCAGAGCCTTGGCGATGAGGGCCTGGAAGCCGCCGATGGCAATGGTGACGCCGGCGGCCAGATCGGCGTCGGTGGGGGCGGTTTTCTCGTCCACGGCGATGCCGGCCACTTCGGCGGCGGCCTTGCCGGTGACGTAGGCGGAGAAGTTGGCGGCCTGCTCGTTCCACTCATAGGCAGATCCGGCGTTGGCCTTCATGCCGTAGGCCTCCCCCAGCTCGTTCTTGGTCTGGGCGCCTGCGGTGACGTCGGAGGTGACGGTGCCGGCGGCGTCGAAGCCGACCTTGGCCTGGAGGCTGTCGATGAGGCAGGAGGTGATGGTGCCGCCGCTGACAGTAACAGCCGCCACGTCGCAGTCAAGCTGGGCGGTGCCCGCCTTCTCGTCGGTGGGGGCGGCGGTGTTTTTCAGGGAGGGGATGATGGCCAGCTTCAGCGTGTCCCCAGCGGAAGCCCCCAGATCCTGGGCATTGGCGGCGGCCTTCTCGATGGCGGCGATGTAGCCGCCGATATAGATGGAGGCGGTGGTGGCCAGGTCCGCGTCATCGGCGTGGCCGGTTTCGTCCACGGCCATGGTTTTCAGCTCCTCCACGGTTTTGCCCACAGCATACTGGGCAACGGCTGCGGCCTGCTCGTTCCACTCATAGGCAGATCCGGCGGCCTTCATGCCGTAGGCCTCCCCCAGCTCGTTCTTGGTTTTCACTTCGGCCGTCACATCGGAGGTGATGGCGCCGGTGGTGTTAAAGGTCACGGCGGCGCCCAGGCTGTCAATGAGGCAGCTTACAATTACGCCGTTTTCGTCCAGGGTGACGGCGGCAAAGTCCACGTCGAACTTCACCTGGCCATCCCCTTCGGCGCTGGCATTGGTGCAGTCGGTGAGGTCGGTGATCATGGCAAGCCCGGTCCGGACAGCGCCGTCGGCGGCAGCAGGGGCCTCAGTGGGAGCCGGGGTCTCGGCGGGGGCTTCAGTGGCGGCCGTAGGGGCGCCGGTGGGGCAGGTGCAGTTGCCCACCACCACGGTGGTTCCGGCGCAGCCTGCCAGCGCGGCCGCCAGCAGGGCGGCAATCAGGGATAAGGCGATTTTCTTCATAAGTCTGTTCCTCCGGTTGATTGGTAAAGAGAATTATACTATGACTTTTGAAGGCTGTAAAGGGGCAGCCGTTCCGATTTTCTGGAAAATGCAGAGAAAAGCAAAAAATGTCCTATAAAATGCAAAATACTGGTTTTTCAGGAAAAGGGGAGGGAAAGTCTCAGGAAAGCGGCGACAAGAAAAATTTTGCCGGGCCTCCAGAGGGGAGAACCCGGCAAAAAGGATGCGCGTTCGCTCAGCGCAGCCAGATGAGATTTGGGTCTGTCAAAAAGTTTCCGATGCTGTAGCACACCAGAACGTCGGTGAAGGCCTCCTCCGCAAAAAGTTCCGAAACCGGCTTTTTGTAATAGCGCAGGTCCACCAGGGTCACAGTTTCATAGGAGTTTGCCAGGAAGGTGCCCAGGCAGTTGGAGAAGGAGTCCCGGATCACCAGCAGATTTCCCTGGCCCTGGGGGTGGTGGATGCGGACAAGGGAGTGGTTGCCGTCGAGGAACACGGTGTACTTGTCCAGCTCCTCCAGCCGCTCCCGGTAGAAAAGACCGTCGTGGGTCCCCTCCGTCTCGGCGTTGGTCACGGTGAAGTCCCCCTCCGCCTGCCACAGCTCCAAGTTCTCCGGCTTTGTAAGCCAGAGGCCGCTGCGGGAGTAGGTGGAGCCCCGGAACCCGGGAACGGTCTCCACGGAAAAGGCCTCCTCCGGGAGCCATGTCCGGCCGCGAAGCTGCTGGTAGGCCCGGTAGCCTCTGTAGGCTCCAAGGCTCGTCCAGTGATGGTCCGTCCGGTAGTACAGCTCCTCCCGCCGGGGGCTCTGGAGGAAGGTATCCGTCACATCCAGACAGGAGACATTGTCCCCTGCCATGGCGTAGATGTCCCGGATCATAGCCTCGTCATCGTAGGAATCGTGGAGACCGCAGATGGTGTCCTCCAGCGCCGCTCCGGCGGAGGGAATGAGCAACACATCCACCCGCTGCCCCACAGCGGAGGCAAATTTGGAGATGGCGTCCATGTTCCTTGCCGCGGCATCCGGGTCCCAGGCCGCCGGAGGCTCCAGGAGCCTTCCGCCCCTGGCGGCGTAGACGGGGGCGTCAATCTGACGCCCGGTCAGAAGGTCAAAATAGGCGCACAGCCCCACAAAACCATCCCGTCCCGGCACATGGTCGGCAAGGTACGCTTCCAGGTCGGCGCCAAAGGCTCCCGAGGCCAGGGCCTCCCAGGAAAACGCCGGAGCCTCCGTCAGATACCGCTTCTCCTTTTCGGAAAAGGCAGCCTTGGGAAGAAGCAGGAACAGCAGCATGGCCCCCACCAGAAAGCCGCAGAAAAGAAGACAGGTGACCGTATCTCGTTTTTTCAAATCCGGCACCTCCTAGAAACGGAAATAGATGAAGGGGTTGTAGCTCTGGCTGACCAGGGACGCCACGGACAGGAGAAACACCGCCGTATAAAAAAGTCCCTCCAAAACCGCGGACCGGGCCCAGCCCTTTTTGGAAACCCACTGGGCGATGGGGGTGGCGGCGGCCCCGGCGGCGATCATCAGCGGCAGATATCCCAAAATCAGATGGGTGGAGGAAATGCCGGTGGGGGCATAGACAAAGGCGCGGGTGAAGAAGGCGCCCAGGGCGTCCATGTCCTCAAAGTAGAACAGGGCCCAGCCCACCATCACCACCAGCAGGGTGTAAAGATGCCGGAAAATTCCAGGAACCCGATTCAGCCCCTTCAGCAGAAAAACTTTTTCGGCGATGAGGAACAATCCATAGTAGAGCCCCCACAGCAGGAAATTCCAGCTGGCGCCGTGCCACAGGCCGGTAAGGCCCCAGACGATCAGCAGATTGAGAATCTGCCGCCTCAGCCCCCGGCGGTTGCCGCCCAGGGGGATGTAGACATATTCCCGGAACCAGGTGGACAGGGAGATGTGCCACCG
>DETX01000124.1:0-16024 GCA_002362145.1 Clostridiales bacterium UBA3277 | reverse complement strand
GGAGATGTGCCACCGCCGCCAGAAATCCGTAATGCTGGAGGCGATGTATGGATAGCGGAAGTTTTCCAAAAAGGAGATGCCGAACATCCTTCCCAGGCCGATGGCCATGTCGGAATAGCCGGAAAAATCGAAATAAAGCTGGAGGGAGTAGGCGGCGATGCCCGCCCAGGCCGCCGCCGTACCGGGGGCTGCTTCCAGAGACAGCCAAAGCGCCCCCATCCGGTTTGCCAGCAGAACCTTTTTCCCCAGGCCCACGATAAACAGCCGGACGCCGGAGGCAAAGGAGGGAACCGTCTCCTTCCGGGAGACAAGCTGCTTGGCCACGTCGTAGTAGCGGACGATGGGCCCGGCGATGAGCTGAGGGAACAGGGCCACATAGGTGCCGAAGGTGATGGGGTTTTTCTGCACCGGGGCGTCTCTCCGGTAGACGTCGATGATGTAGCTCATGGACTGGAAGGTGTAAAAGGAAATCCCGATGGGAAGCGGAATTTCCGGCACCGTCACCGGGGCCAGGAAGGGCAAAACGCTCTTGGCCGCGGCGACCAGAAATCCGGCGTACTTGAAAAAGCCCAGAATCAGAAGATTCAGGGCAACCCCCACAATGAGGGTCCGCTTTCTGCCCCGGCCCTGAAAACGGGAAATCAGGCAGCCGCAGACATAGTTCAGGGCAATGACCGCCACCATCAGAAACAGATAGACCGGCTCTCCCCACCCGTAAAACACAAGGCTGGCAAGAAACAGCGTCAGGTTTCGCAGCTTCCGGGGGGAGGCGTAATAGAGAATCAGGACGATGGGCAGATAGAGAAACAGAAAAACGTTGCTGGAAAATAACATGGGCATCGCTCCTTACTGGGGCAGAATTGGGGCCTTTCCCGGAGAGTGGGAAAGGCCCAGGTGCTTTAGATTCATTCGCCGGTTTCCCGGGTAAAGATATCGGAAAGCGCTTTCGCGTCCGGAGAAATGATGAGGGCCAGGCAGTTCCCATCCTTGAGAAGTTGCGCCTTTTCCACCACGGCGTACTGGTCGGGGGCGTAGGACACGGTTTCCTCCTTCTTGGCGGTGATCCGGGCCTGGGCCAATTCTTCAATTCTGCCCAGGGCCTCTTCGTCCACCGCCTGGATCAGCCAGATCTCGTCGGCAGCCATGCCTGTGGCGCAGAGATAGACCCTGGCCTCGGCCGCGTCCGCCGGTTCAATGCCGCAGAAATTCAGCCGCATATCCCCGTCCAGCTCCATCATCTCCGGCAGGGCGACCTCCTGGGTCATCTTTTCGTAGATGTCCGCCATGCGCGTACCGGCGGGTTCCCCGGCAGTCTCGGCGGGGGCCTCCGTGGCCGCCTCTGTGGCGGGGGCTTCGGTGGCGGGCTCGGCAGTGGTCTGAGGCGGGACGGTTTCCGTTGCCTCCGTGGGAGCGGGCTGGGCAGCCTCCGGCTGAGCGCCGCAGCCGGCCAGGCTCAGCGTCAGGGCGCACAGCAGCAGAAAAACAAGAAATTTATTCCGGATCATAGAGATTCTCCTCATATACATATTCTTTGATGGCGTTGACCCAGACCTCGCAGCCGGCGGGGTTGAGGTGGGCGAAGCTGTCGTTGCAGTATTCCGGGATCAGACTGCCGTCGGGCAGCTTCAGGTTGGTGGTGATGTCCACATAGTGGTAACCCTTTTCTTTGGCCAGGGCTTCGATACCGCGGTTGAGGTCATAGTAGGCGTTGTTCGGCATGGTCCGCTCCTCCGCGGATTTTAAAATGGGGGAGCAGGCTTGCAGGAAAATTTCCATGTCCGGGTTGACTTCCAGAATCCGCCGGACCATCTCCTGGAGATTTTCGATGGTCTTATCCACGCCCGCCCAGGGGGCGTCGTTGATGCCGAGCATGATAAAGACCTTCTTGGCGCCGCAGGCCTTCAATGCGTCCTCGGGCGCGTATTCCTTTCCCCGATAGGTGAGGGCCCGCTGGCCGATGAGGAGGCTGTGGACCGAGACGCCGCCCCGGCAGAGGAAGGTCACATTGCCCATGGGATGGACGGAATTGTTGTACTGGAACAGCATATAGGTCAGGGAATCGCCGATAAACGCCGCGTCGTCAAAGTAGGCGCCCATGGCCTCGTTGGTCCAGGTGAACTTGCCGCGGTAGGTGTCGCCGCAGCGGGTGCAGACATTTTCCGTATAGCCCCGCTGATTTCCCTGGGGCGGCACAGGCTCCGCCTGCTGGTAGTCGTGGCCCAGGGGAGGACTGGTCCTTTCTATGTAGGAGTCTCCACAGGCGCAGGTGTAGAGAAGGCCGCCGCCCTCCGTGCAGGTGGCGTCCAGCCGGGACCGGGTGTAGGTGTGCTCCAGCTGGGGGACTTCGTCTGTCCGGTAGGAATCCCCGCAGGCGCAGCTGTGCAGCACATAGCCGGGGGAGGTACAGCTGGCCGGCACCGTTTCCGTCGTGTAGACGTGAACATGGGCCGCCGCTTCCGTTGTCTCCGGGGTTTGCGGAACGGTCTGGCCGGATGGCTGCTGGCCGCAGCCAACCAGAACGGCAGACACTAAGACGGATAAAATCAGGGTCATGCCTCGTTTCATAGCTTCTCTCCTCAAAAAATTCCAGGCAGCGGGCAAGGCTCAGGCCTCCCACACTACAGCATTAGAATCTTCATTATTATACATGGTTCCACCGGATATTGCAAGGGAATATCCGGCCTTCCGCGAAAAATCCCCGGAAATGTCCCCGATTTTTGCCCCGCTGGCAGGGTCCGGCCCATGGCACCCGTCTCACCCTTTTTCCGCCACAAACAGCAGGTGGTTCGACGCGCCCAGGTGCTCGGGCTTTTCACAGGCATAGAAATGATAGCGCAGATATTGGGCATAGCTGGCGTCATCCATGGCGTCGATCTTGTCTTTCAGCAGCTCGCTCATGCCGTCGGCGGCCACCTCATGGAGAACCTTCAAGTTCCCGGTACGAAGCAGCTCCCGGCAGACGTCCACGGTGTGGAACACAAAGGGAAAGTCATCACACCGGAAGGTCTCCTTGTCATAATCGCCGTTTACAAAATAGTCCGGATGGGCATTGAACATGGTGAGAATCACCATGTCGTTGGAGATGAAGCCCAGAAACAGCTTGCCGTCGGCCTTGCACACCCGCGTGGCTTCCGCAATGCAGCGCAGCTGGTCCTCTTCACTGTGCAGGTGATACAGGGGGCCGCAGAGCAGGACGATGTCAAAGGAAGCGTCCCCGTAGCGGCTTAAATCCAGGGCGTTGCCCTGCGCCAGCTGGACGGTGTCCTCCGGCGTCAGCTTCTGCCGGAAGGCCGCGAGGTTGCTGTCCGCCAGCTCCAGGGCGGATACCGGGTATCCCTTCCGGGAGAAGTAGAGGCTGTATTCTCCGGCCCCGGCCCCCACATCCAGGATTTTCCCGCCGGGCTTTAAGTACCGCTCAATGTATCGGACGGTGGTCAGAAATTCCACCCGGGCGGCCTTGGAGCGGCTGAGGCGGATGCTTTCGTCATACCGGCGGTAAATTTCCTGGACCAGCTCGGTATCGCTGCCATAGGCATAGCCCGCCATAAAGTGGGGGCGGTAGAGAATGCTCTCCTCGGAGTTCTCAATCGTCCCGTACCGGGTTTCGTAGGGACAGGTCTTGATATACTGAAAGCCGCACTTTTCGATGACCCGGGCGGACTGCCGGTTCCAGTCAAAATGGCCTGCCAGAATGAAATCCAGCTTCACGGTGTCAAACAGGTAGGAAATGACGGCCTTCACCGCCTCCGGCATCAGTCCCCGGCCCCAGTACTCTTTGGACAGCACGTATCCGATCTCCCGACCGGAGAGGTTATGAAGCTCCGGGTAGTGTTCTTCGTCATATTCCTCGATTCCCAAAGAGCCGATGACCCGGCCCCGATATTCCAGGGCAAAGATGTGCCTGCCCGCGATAAAGTGGCCCAGAATCCGCCGGGATTCCTCCCGGTCCTTGTGGGGGCTCCATCCAGCCATCTGCCCTACGCCGTCCACGCTGGCGTAGGCATAGAAGTCCTCCAGGTCCGTTTCCCGCCAGGGGCGCAGGGTCAGCCGGTCCGTTTTCAGGGTGACGCCGCTGATGTCAATGGGTGTGTTCATGTTCCTTCTCCTCTTCTTTCATAAAAAATAAAAAATGCAGTGCAGGCGAAAACCGCACGGGTTTGCCTGCACTGCATTGTTTTTTGAAAATCCGGTTCAGATCCTCGAAAAAGTGTATGACAATGTAAGCCCGATGCGCTGCCAAGGCATTGCGTTACCGGACTTGGGATTCTTCACATTGTATCGATATTCGATGCCCATTGTCATACCTCCTGTGTTTTTGGAAGATTATACTCCCATATGTTCCGAAAGTCAACAGCTTTTCCTAGGAAATTCGTTGCTTTTATCCCGCTGGGATGGTATATTGGTTCCAAACCGTATCCGTGTCCTTCCGGGCTGGAAAAACGTTTTTAAGGAGCATTGCGCCATGAAAATCGCGTTGGCATCTGCCCCGGTGAAAAACCGGGATGTGGCATTTAATTTACAGGCCATGGTGGAGATCATGGCCCGGTGGGCCGGGAAGGCCGATCTGATCGTCTTTGGAGAGACGGCTTTGCAGGGCTTCGGCTGCCTGTGCTGGGACTATGAAGTGGACCGGCAGATGGCGGTTGACCTGACCGGCGAGCCCGTCCGGCGTCTCCAGGCCGCGGCGAAAGAGCACGCCGTCGCCGTCTGCTTCGGCCTGATCGAGGGGGCGGAGGATGGGCTCTACAGCAGCCAGATTTTCATCGGCGCGGATGGAGCCATCGTCCACCGCTTCCGCCGGGTCAGCCGGGGCTGGAAGGAATACTGGCGCACCGATGACCACTACCGGGAGGGCAAAGAATTTGCGCGCTTTTCCTATCAGGGCGTGAGCTTCGCCATCGGCCTGTGCGGCGATCTGTGGACGGAGGGACGGTGGGAGGAAATGGCGGCCCTTGGGCCGGAGGTGGTTCTCTGGCCGGTGTGGTGCGACTATCCAGCCGGGGATTGGAACGGCAGAATAAAATACGAATACGCCGGACAGGCGGCGCTGTGCGGGAAAAATGTGCTGCTGGTAAATCCCTTCTGCGCCGACCCGGGGGTGTCAGATCTGGCCGCGGGCGGCGCGGCCTGGTTCCGGGAGGGGAAAATCCTGGCAGAGGCC
Organism: Clostridiales bacterium UBA3277; assembly: GCA_002362145.1. GTDB lineage: Bacteria > Bacillota > Clostridia > Oscillospirales > Oscillospiraceae > Faecousia. The sequence goes on along the minus strand of DETX01000124.1, from coordinate 10,863 downwards.
GCCGCCGGGGCTGCCGGGGCCCTTCTGGTGGAGGTGTGACGGACTTTCCGGGCGAAAGTACGCCAGACCCGCGCCCATATATGAAACGCCCCCTGACGCAGGTTTTATCCTGCATCAGGGGGCGTTGACGATTGATGATCTACTTACACAAAGAACTGGAACAGGCAGAAGCCGGCGTAGATACACAGCAGGAGGATGCCTTGCCAGCGCTCCAGCTTTTTCCGGGTCAGGGCGGGGACGCACAGCAGCAGCATGACGCTGAGCATCACGGGAATGTCCAGTACCAGAGAGGCATTGTGGCCCACCAGCAGCTTGCCCACGGGGACCTCAAAGGGAGCCAGGGTGACGGCCACGCCGGAAACCAGCACCAGATTGAACACATTGGCGCCGATGACGTTGCCGATGCCCAGGGAAGCGTGACCCTTTTTCAGGGAGGTGATGGTGGTGACCAGCTCCGGCAGGGAGGTGCCCAAAGCCACAAAGGTCAGGGCGATCACCGTCTCAGGAACGCCCAGGCCCTGGGCAATGATGGTGCCGTGCTCCACCAGCAGGTCCGCGCCCACGGCGATGAGGGCGGCACCCACCACCAGCAGCACAAGCTCCATCAGCAGGGTGCGGGGCTTGGCGTCGCCGCCGTCCTCTTCCTCCTCCACCGCGTCGGGATTCTTAAAGCCCTGACGGACATTTAAAACCAGGTAGAGGACGAAAATCGCCATCATGACAAGGCCCATCCAGCGGGGGAACTCCCCCAGAAGATAGGCGGCCACGCAGTACAGCGCGGCGGAGCTGAAAAAGAAAATGACGGGCATTTTCATGGTTTTCACGTTGACGGGGCCGGGGTTGCAGGTAACGGAAATGGCGGCAATCAGGGCGGTGTTGCAGATGATGGAGCCGATGGCGTTGCCGTAGGCCATGGCGCCCTGGCCCAGCATGGCGCCGGTGGCGGAGACCATCACCTCGGGCAGTGTGGTGCCGATGGAAACCACGGTGGCGCCCACAATGATGTCAGGCAGGTGGAACCGGCGGGCAAGGCCCGTGGCGCCGTCAACAAACCAGTCGCCGCCCTTGATCAGCAGCACCAGGCCCACCGCGAACAGCAGGACAGAAATGATCATTCGAGAATTCTCCTTCGTTATGATGCGCTGAAGCGCCTCCAAAGCGGAAGCGCTTCAGCCGGGGACAAAAGCCGGGAATTACACAGGGAACATCAGCAGGCAGCCGGCGGTCAGGGCCAGCAGGCGGATGAAGTATTGGGGAATGGTGAAGGTCCAGAACTCCTTCATGGTGTAGTTGCCCAGGCCCATGCACATGGCGGGCAGGCCGTCGATGGGCAGGAAGTGGCCGCACCAGCCGGAGACCACGATGGCGGCAGCGGCGGCGGTGGGGTTGAAGCCCAGGCTGACGCAGGTAGCCACGGCCATGGGGGCGAACACCAGCACGGTGCCGATGGTGGAGCCGGTCATGGTGGCCAGCACACTGGTCAGGACGCAGAACACGAAGATCAGGACGAAGGGGTTGATGCTGCTGCCCAGCATACCGGCGACGGTGTTGCCCACCAGGGCGGTCAGACCGGTGACGCCCAGGGCCTCAGCCACGCCGATGACACCGGCGGACATCAGGATGATGGGAGCGCCCAGGCCGCTGCAGATTTCCTTGAAGGTCATGATCTTGGTCAGCAGCAGCACGCACACGGCGGTGGCGACCACAGCGTAGCCGATGTCGCCGACCTTGCTCTGGAGGATCATGCCGATGATGGAGGCAACGAAGAGACCGTAGATGGTGTACTCCTGCCACTTGGGCAGCTTCACGAATTCTTCCTCCTGCTTGGCAGTCTCGGTGGTCTCGGGAACGTCCTTAGAGGGCATGAACTTGTAGGCGACCAGGCACCAGGCCAGGAAGGCCAGGGACAGAATCAGGTTGGCAATGGCGAACCTGGGCAGGGACACGCTCATGGCGGCGCCGCCGGCTTCCAGAACCGCCAGCACATAGCCGTACTGCAGGGCGGTGTTGATGGGGATCAGGGGATGGTTGCAGGCAAAGCCGGCGGGCATCAGGAACTTGGAACGGGGCAGCTCGCTGGTGGAGGGGATGGTGGACAGCAGGCCCAGGGTCATGACATAGTAGGCGGTGGAGCCGGTGCCGAACAGGCTGGTGCCCAGCATGGCCACCAGGATGATCAGAACGTAGGCCTTGTAGCCGCCCTTGGCAGCCATGTTGACGATGGTGCGCTTGAAGGCCTGGATGAAGCTGGTTTTCTGCAGGGCCGCGATGATGACCATGAAGGAAGCCAGCATGATGATGCTGGAGTTGGAGAAGCCGCGGAAGGCGGTGGCGATGTCGGTAACACCGAACAGAACCATCAGGGTACAGGCAATCAGGGGGGCCGCGCCGAAGGGCACCTTATCGGTCATGATCAGATAGATCATGAAGGCGGTGACGAGCAGCGCAATAATCATGGGCATTGTCATTGGGTTGTTCTCCTCTCTGTTTATGAAGTTTCCGTGATTTTTATTGCAGCAGGTGTCCCCTGCCGGAATATGGGGTTATACGGGCTTATTCAGGATGTGAATGGCAAATCCGCCGAATTCACCGTCTAAGTAGATGTTTTTCAGCTTGCCGTCCTCCGTGTAGGCGGCGGTCTCCATGCGGAAGGAGTAGCCCTTCTGCTTCAGCTCCTCCACCGCGCCGTCCAGATCGTCGGTGCGCATGGCAATGTGACCCTTGGCGCCCAGGAAGGGAGACTTCATGCACTCAAAGTAGTCGCCGCCGAACTCGGATTTGTTGCCGTGGCGGGGATTCAGGTTGAACAGGGTGCTCAGCAGCTGGGCAAGGTCGGCCGCTTCCTCAGGACTCGCGCAATTGATGCCCACGTGCTCCAATGCGAACTTGTGATTCATGGGAAATCCTCCTGTATTGTCCGGGCTCCCGGAGGAGTCCGGTTTGTTTTGACGTTTAGCCTTCCTTCTTGGCAATGGCCATGCGGATGGCGTAATCCATGGCGTTGACCAGGCTCAGCTCGTTGGCGTGGCCGGAACCGGCGTGGCCGAAGCCGGTGCCGTGGTCCACGGAGGCCCGGATGATGGGCAGACCCAGGGTGACGTTGACACCGGCAACGGCGTCCCAGTGGCCCTCGGCCTTGTTGTAGACGAAGCCCTTGACCTTCAGGGGGATGTGGCCCTGATCGTGGTACATGACAACCACGATATCATACCAGCCGCCCAGAGCCTTGGAGAACACGGTGTCAGGGGGTGTGGGCTTTTTTTCAGGCACGTTGATGCCCTCGGCCAAAGCGGCGTCGATGGCGGGCTGAATCTCCTCGATTTCCTCCCGGCCGAACATGCCGTTCTCGCCGCAGTGGGGGTTCAATCCGGCAACGCCGATCTTGGGCTCCTTGATACCCAGGGCCTTGCAGCCGGCGTTGGCGATGCGGATGCAGTCCAGAACCCGATCCTTCTTCACCCGGTCGCAGGCCTCCCGCAGGGAGACGTGGGTGGAGACGTGGACAACCCGCAGTTCCTCATGGGCCAGCATCATGGTGTACTTGTCGGTGTTCGTGTAGTGGGCGTAGATCTCGGTGTGGCCAGAGTAGTGGTGGCCGGCCATGTTAATGGCTTCCTTGGACAGGGCGTTGGTGACGGTGGCGTCGATTTCCCCGGCCATGGCCAGCTCGATGACCTTCTTGACGTACTGGAAGGAGGCCTCGCCGCCGATGACGCAGGCGCCCACCTTGAAGGGCTTGGGCTCCGCCAGATCGGAGGTGTCGGGAATGGCCTCGACGGGCACCAGGCCCAGATCCATCAGGTCGATGGTGCCGTAGGTGTACTTGCCCTCGGCGGGGGTCTTGACCACGTTCAGGTTCAGATGGATGCCGTTGACCTTCTCGGCCACCTTCAGGGCGTAGCGCATGGAGGTTTCGTCGCCCACAACCAGGGGCTTGCAGCGGTCGTATACGGCGGCGTCGGAAAGGGCGCGGACGGTGATCTCAGGGCCGTTGCCAAATGGATCGCCCATGGAAATACCCAGGATGGGTTTGAACATAATCGTTTTCTCCTTTTATGATTGATTTCGATCAATGCAGATTTTCGGTTTCCTTCAAAACGGCCTTCAGCTCTTCCACGCCCTCGTCGCACAGGTAGTTGAAGGGACGGCGGCAGTCGCCTACGGGATAGCCCATCAGGCTCACGGCCTTCTTGATGATGGTGTTGGGGTTGCCGAACTTAAAGACTCTCTGAATCTTGGCAATGTCGTCCTGGGCTTTCTGGGCCTCTTCCACCTCACCGGCCACGAAGTGGTCGTAGATGGAAGCCACGGTAGCGGGCCACAGGTTGGCACGACCGGCGATGCCGCCCTTGCCGCCGTTCTGGAGGCAGAAGAGGATGTTGCCGTCGTTGCCGGCCAGCACGGAGAAGTCCTTGTCAAGATCCTTCGTCAGCTCAATGTAGGACTTCAGATTGTCCCGGTCGCCGGAGGAATCCTTGGCGCCCATGATCACGTCCACGTCCTTGGCAAGCTTCGCCACGGTCTCGGGCAGCAGCTTGTTGCCGGTGCGCATGGGGATGTTGTAGAGCACGATGGGGATGTTCACGTGCTTTGCCACTGCAACATAGTGGTCGTACAGCTCCTTCTGGCTGGCCAGGGCGAAGCTGGGGGTGATGATGGACAGCACGTCCGCGCCCAGCTCCTCAGCCCGCTTGCTCATGTAGATGGTGTCGGCGGTGGAGATGCAGCCGGTACCGGCGTAGACGGGGACACGGCCCTTGACCTGATCGATGACGGTTTCCAGAACCTCTTCCTTCTCCTTCAGGCTGAGAATGTAGCCCTCGCCGTTGGTGCCGAAGGGGAACAGGCCGTGGACGCCGCCGGAGAGCAGCCGCTCCACCTGGTTGCGCAGCTCCTCATGATTGACGGTCTGGTTGTCATCGCTGTTCATGGGGGTCAGAATGGGAGGAATGATGCCTTTGATCTCGCAGTTTTTCATGACGTGACGCTCCTTATGTATTTTTCTTTTTCACTGGGAGGGTCCATGACCCTCCCCACATGGAATTACAGGATCTCCTGATAGAGCTTTCTGGCGTCGTCGGCGGTCAGGGCGACCATGTTGTTCACCAGCAGACGCTGCACGGACATACCGGCCTCCACCAGGCCCTCCAAGTCCTCGGCAGGGACGTTAAATTCCTTCAGGCTGGTGGGGATGTCCAGATGCTTGACAATGGCTTCCATTTTCGCGATCATCCAGGCAGCTTTCTCGTCCACGGTGGCGCACTTCACGTCCTCATGACAGCAGCGGTCATAGGCCTGGGCCAGCCGCGCCCGGAAGGCGGGATCCTGGGCGTTGAAGCGCATGACGGGGGTCAGCAGAATGGCGTTGGAAACGCCGTGGGCAATGTGGTACTTGCCGCCCAGGGGGTAGCTCAGGGCATGGACGGCGGTGGTGCCGGAGGCGGTGATGGCCAGACCGCCGTAGTAGGCAGCCATCTGCATCCGGTTCTTTTCCGCCATGGCCTCGGGATCGTCGCAGGCCTTCTCGATGTTGTTCAGGATCAGGTCGCAGCCTTCCAGAGCGTACATATCGCTGAAGGGGTTGGCTTTGTTGGAGGTAAAGCACTCGATGCAGTGAGCCAGGGCGTCCACGCCAGTAGCGGCGGCGATCTTCCGGGGCAGGTTCTTGATGAGCCGGGCGTCCAGAATCACGTAGTCGGCGATCATGTTCTCGTTGACAATGCCGATCTTCAGCTCTTTCTCCGGCACGCCCACGATGGCGTTGGGGGTGACCTCCGCGCCGGTGCCGGCGGTGGTGGGAATCAGGACGATGGGCACGCACTTCCGTGCCATACCGGGATTATCCAGCAGCTCCTTGACGCCGTATTCATCGGTGACCAGCACGCTTGCCAGCTTGGCCGCGTCCATGACGCTGCCGCCGCCGCATGCCACGATCAGGTCAGCGCCGCTTTCCTTGAACTGGTCAACGATCTTCTGAACCGCCATGTAGGAAGGCTCCGGGGGCAGCTCGTCCAGCACATAGTATTCGACGCCGGTTTCCTTGACCACGTCCTCGGCCAGGGTAAACAGGCCAAGCTTGCGCAGGCCCTTGTCGGTGAACATAGCCACCTTCTTGGCGTTCAGGGTCTTGATGATGGCGGCAATGTTGTCCATGGCGTTCTCGCCGCCGTAGACAGCGTGGGGCATTTTCAGATTGTAGGTTTTCAGCATTTCCAATCACTCCTAGTGCAATTTATTTCGCGTCCCGGGCACCCTCGCCGGAGGTGGGGTTGTAGACACCATAGCGTTCCCGCTTCGCGCCCATTACATCCGCCTCGGTGAAGCTCACGTACTTCACGGCCTTCCGGGTGAAGGCGGCGTAGGTCAGGTGCAGCCGTCCGTCGGCGCTCTGCATGATGTAGGGATACTCATACTGCTTGTTGTTGGTCTTGTTCTCGTCGCCGATGTAGCCCTCGCCCCGCTCCATCCAGCGGATCATGGGGAAGGTCAGCCCGCCGTCCTCGGACAGGGCCACGGCGACGGGACAGCGCAGGCCGGGCCAGGCGCACTTGCTGCGCATATCCTCGGAGACGCAGGTGGGGTTGTAGGCAATGGCAATCCGGCCGGACTGGGTGCGGATGGCGCTGATGGAGGAATTGTTGTTGGGCAGCACCGTGGGCTTCGGCTCGGACCAGCTGTCGCCAAAGTCAAAGGACTCGCTGCGGTAGATGAAGTCCGCTTCCCGGCTGCGCATGAAGGCAACCAGGTGACCATCGTCCAGCTCCACTACGGTTGCGTGAACCCTGCCGTTGGACTTCGGCATCATGACCATGCGCCAGGTTTTGCCCTGATCGTCGGAGATCCGGAAGGCGGAGGGGTCGCCTGCCAGGCCGTCCACGGCGTCGGTGCAAATCCAGTTGCCGTAGATCCAGCGGCCGTTTTTCAGAACCTGAATGGGCTGCCGGGAGAAGGTGCCCTCCTCGGGGAAGATGGTCTCGTAGTCGCCCCAGGTCTTGCCGCCGTCGAAGGACTTCTGGCAGCGAACCTGAGAGGTGTACTGCATGTTGTTCTTGCCGGGAATCCGGCCCAGCTGGGCGGTGTACATACACCACACGGCGCCGTCAGGGCCAAGGAACAAAGAGGGGTTCTGCTCGGAACGGGTGGGGTCTCCGGAGACGTTCACGGGCTCCTCCCACTTGTCCGCCCCCTTGGGCAGCCTTGCGCAGACGATGTGGATATCGGCGTCGCCCTCAAAGGTGCCGGCAAACCAGCAGCACAGCAGGTCGCCGCCCGGCAGCTCTACCATTCCGGGGCCGTGGCAGGTGCGCCAGGGGCCGGGGGGGATGATGGCTTCCACGGTGCCCATTTCCGCGTTGTAGTAGACCTGACCATCCATGGTCAGCCCGGGCAGTGCAGGGTAGTTCATATTGTTTACCTCCATTTTACGATATTGGAACCCGAAGGTTATGCTTTACTCAGTGCGGCGGCAAGCTCGGTCAGCAGGTTTTCCTTGCCGAAGCCGCCGGATTTGGAAATGACGTGGCGGGTAATGCCCTGATAAGTAAACCGGGAGAGGACCACCCCCGCGTCCATTTCTCCCAAGGGCTCGATTTCATGGACATCCATGTAATTCATACATTGCAGCAGGGTGTCGCCGCCGGTGATCAGCAGGGTGCCCACCGCCTCGTGGGAGAACAGGCGGCTCACCAGATAGCCGATGGTGCCGGACACCGCCCGGCGGATGTCCTGGATGTCCATACCGAATTTCGCGGCGTAATCGGCGGTTTTCTGGTTGGTGCCGGGGTCGTTGGTGTCCAGAATTCTAAGGGGATTGGCTTCCAGCATCCGGTAGAGCCCCTCCAGGGCTTCCTCCCCCGCCGGGGTCTGCCAGTAGCCGCTGCTGAGCTTCTGCTCCGGTTCCAGCTGCCGGTGAAGAAAACCCCGCTGCTGGGCGTAGGCCACCTGGGCCACGGTGATGGGGTTGACGCTGCCACAGATCACGGTGAAGTTCTTCCCCAACGCGGGGATGCTCCGGGGCTTGCCGGTGCCTAAGTTTAACAGCTCCGGCAGTACAGCGGCGAATCCGGCGCAGCCTGCCAGAATGTGAAGCTTTCCTTCCTCCTTCAGCCGCTTTCCGGTCTCCCGCAGGTCGTCCAAACTGGACGCATCAAAAATCCAGATACCATTGCTCGGGGGCAGAGGGGATTCGGCGGTGAGAGGGGGACAGCTGACAGCCGGGATTTCGGATTGCAGGGCGATCAGCTCGGTGACGGCGGAGCAGGTCACCGGCTCGAAGGGGTCCTTACCGAAAACGCTCTCGGCAACGGGGACGCCCTGAATGTAGTGGATGCCGCCTGTGGTATTGCGCCCCATCTGGGGGAAGGCCGGCAGGAAGGGCAGACAGGTCTCGCCGGAATTTTTCAGCACCGCCGCCAGCTCCGCGCCCACGTTGCCCCGGAGGGCGGAGTCTGTCTTTTTATAGATGTGGGGGATTCCCAGGGCCACCGCCTGGGCGGTGTAGCCCCCTACGATCCTGGCCGCTTCCGCGGCAGTCAGGTGCCGGGTTTCCGCGTCCACCACCAGAACCTCACAGGTCTCGGTAAATTCGGAAAGAGAAACGTTCTGACCGGTGATGACCCTGGTTACTGCGCCGGTGGTGGCGAACTGAACGCCGGTGTCCAGCGCACCTGTGAAGTCATCTGCCAGAATCAGCAACTGTGTCATAAAGATCACCTGTCTTTCTGTGTTTGTCTGCTTAACGGTATCTTTATTATAGGTTTGGAACCGGCATTTTTCCAGTCAATCTGACAGACAATTGTTTCATATAGGAACGAAATAAAAATAAATTTGAAAACTAATTTTTAATATCGTTTCAATATGAACCGAAATTGAAAGAAAAGCTGGACAATGACGTTTCAATATGGTACGATTGTAAAAAAGACGGAAGAAATTTTGTTGGAGGTGACGAATGTGAAACAGGAGCAGATCCAGACGCGGATTCTTGGGATTGCCCCCTATGAGGGGATGCAGGCGGCCATGGAGCGGGCGGCGGACAACAATCCGGATATTCACCTGGATGTCTATCTGGGCGATTTGGAGGAAGGTGTTTCCATTGTCCGGGAGCACCAGGCGGAGGACTATGACTGCGTTATTTCCCGGGGCGGCACCGCCCAGATGGTCCAGCAGGTCACGGACATTCCGGTGGTGGAGATTCCCGTGTCGGTCTACGATGTGCTGCGGACCATGCGCCTGGCGGAAAACTATGTGGATCAGTATGCTGTCGTGGGCTTCCCGAATATTACGGAAACCGCCCATACCCTCTGCGATCTTCTGAAAACCCCCGTCAATATCGTGACCATCCACAGCGCGAAGGAGGCCCGGCCGGTGCTGTCCCGGCTTCAGGCCGCCGGATACCGGATGGTGATCGGCGATATGGTCGCCAACACCGTGGCCCGGGAGCTGGGAATGAACGCGTTTTTGATCACCTCCGGCGTGGAAAGCCTCCACGAGGCGCTGGAACAGGCCCGTTCCGTCAGCCGTATTTTCCGCCGGCTGCGACAGGAAAACCGGATTCTCAGCAAAGTCCTGGGGGAGGGGGCAGGGAGTCTGCTGGTGCTCAGGGAGGATGGGGAGGTTTACTATCCCCAGAACGCGGACCCCTCCCCAGAGCTTTTGACACTGCTGCGGGGGAAAATTCCCGAGGTCCCGGCCCATGGCACGCTGCAATTTTACCACAACCGGACCGGCACCCTCTACCGGGTGGTGGCGCAGAAGCTGCCCATCGGCGGGGCCAGACACTATTTATTCCACTACGATACCGCCCCCATCCCGGTGCGCCCGGAAAAGAACGGGCTGCGTTCTCTGAGCAAAAACGAATGTGAGCATTTATTCAGCAGCAGCTTTTATTTTCTCAGCGGCGCCCTGGGGGAGCTGGAGCCGAAAATTCTCTCCATGGCCGCCACCCGGAAGCCGGTGGTGATTCTCGGCGAGACCGGCACCGGCAAGGAGCAGATTGCATCCCTTTTGTATCTGCGGGGCACCCAGAGCAGCAAGCCCTATGTGGTGGTGGACTGCGCCATGGCCGCGGATAAGGCCTGGGATTTTCTGCTGAACCACTACAGCTCGCCCCTCAACGACAACGGCCTTACCATCTTCTTTCAAAATTTTGAATCGGCGCCGGAGGGCCGGGCCCGGGATCTAATGAATCTGATTCAGGCCAGCGATCTGGCGGGCCGGAACCGGCTGCTGTTTTCCTGCACCTGCCCGGAGGGGGGCGGGATGCCGGATTCCGCCGCGAAGCTCATAGGCCAGCTGGCCTGCCTGATTCTGACCCTGCCCACCCTTCGCAGCCGGCTGGACGAGATCCCGTCCCTGGCGAGCCTGTACCTTGGCAACCTGAATCTGGAGCTGGGCAAGCAGATTTCCGGGTTTGACGCCCATGCCATGGAGCAGCTGCGCCGGTTCCGCTGGCCCGGCAACTTTACGCAGTTCAAGCGGGTGATTCAGGAGCTGGCCACCATCACGGATTCCTATTATATCCGCAACACGGATGTGGCGGAGATTCTCAGCCGGGAGCGGGCCCTGGCCGCCCCCGCCCGGCAGGAGGAGACGAATCTCCCGTCGCTGACATTGAAGCAGATCATCCGCCAGGCGGTGGAGCAGGCCCTGCAGGAAAACGACGGCAATCAGACCGCCGCGGCCCGTCAGCTGGGCATCGGCCGCACAACCCTTTGGCGCTACTTAAATAACGAAGCGTGATCAGAAAGGCTTTCATCCCGCCTGTTTCCGCAGAAAAAGGTCAGATCCGGCCGTATAAAGCGGGCCTCCCCAGAAATGGGGAGGCCCGCTTTGCAGGTGTATAATACGTTTGGCGCGGTCTTTCAG
>DETX01000037.1 GCA_002362145.1 Clostridiales bacterium UBA3277 | reverse complement strand
CGGCCCCAAGCATCTGGATGTGACCCTGAGCCGGGCCAAGTTCAATGAGCTGACCGCCGATCTGGTGGAGCGGACCATGAAGCCTGTCCGTCAGGCCATGTCCGATGCGGGCCTCAGCGCCTCCGACATCCACAAGGTCCTGCTGGTGGGCGGCTCCACTCGTATCCCCGCCGTGCAGGAGGCCGTCAAGTCCTTCACCGGCAAGGAAGGCTTCAAGGGCATCAACCCCGACGAGTGCGTGGCCGTGGGTGCTGCCATCCAGGGCGGCGTCCTCACCGGCGACGTTCAGGACATCCTGCTGCTGGATGTGACCCCCCTGTCCCTGGGCATCGAGACCATGGGCGGCGTGTTCACCCGTCTGATCGACCGCAACACCACCATCCCCACCCACAAGAGCCAGATCTTCTCCACCGCCGCCGACGGCCAGACCTCCGTTGAGGTCCACGTCCTCCAGGGCGAGCGGGAGATGGCGGCTTACAATAAGACCCTGGGCCGCTTCCAGCTTACCGGCATCGCTCCCGCCCCCCGGGGTGTGCCTCAGATCGAGGTCTCCTTCGACATCGACGCCAACGGCATCGTGAAGGTCTCCGCCAAGGACCTGGGCACCGGCAAGGAGCAGAACATCTCCATCACCGCCTCCACCAACCTCAGCCAGGAGGATATCGACAAGGCCGTGAAGGAAGCCGAGCAATACGCCGCCGAGGATAAGGCCCGCAAGGACGAGGTGGACACCCACAACGCCGCCGACCAGACCGTCTACCAGACCGAAAAGACCCTGGGCGAGCTGGGCGACAAGATCGACGCCTCCGAAAAGGCCAGCATCCAGTCTGCCATCGACAAGCTCAAGGAAGTCAACAAGGGCAATGACATTGCCGCCATCAAGGCAGCCACCGAGGAAGTCCAGCAGGCCTTCTACAAGGTCTCCGAGAAGCTCTACCAGCAGGCAAATCCCCAGGGCGCTCAGGGGAACCCCCAGCAGCCCGGCGACGACGGTGTTGTGGACGCGGACTACGAGACTGTAGACTAATCTGTCCCATATAAGGGGCGGCAAAAACGCCGCCCCTTATTGGTGTATTTTGCGGATTGAGGTAAGAACATGGCTGAGAATAAACGCGATTACTATGAGGTGCTGGGCGTCGGCAAGGACGCCAGCGCCGAGGATATCAAAAAGGCCTACCGCAAGGGTGCGATGAAGTACCATCCGGACCGCAACCCCGGCGATAAGGAAGCCGAGGAAAAGTTCAAGGAGATCGGCGAGGCATACGAGGTCCTCTCCGACCCGGATAAGAAGGCCAAGTACGACCAGTTCGGCTTTGCCGGAGTAGACCCCAACTTCGCCGCCGGCGGCGGCGGTTACGGCGGGGGCTTCGGCGGCTTTGGAGATTTCGGGGACCTGGGGGACATCTTTGGAGAGTTCTTCGGCGGCGGTAGCCGTCAGGGCCCCCGGCAGAACGCCGCCCGCCGGGGCGAAAATGTGCTGACTCAGCTGGAGCTGACCTTCGAGGAGGCCGCCTTCGGCTGTGAGAAGGAGGTCTCCGCCCAGCGCATCGAAAACTGCGCCGCCTGTAAGGGCACCGGCTCCGCCGACGGGGTCATCGAGACCTGCCAGCAGTGCCAGGGCACCGGCCAGGTCCGCACGGTTCAGAATTTCATGGGTATGCAGATGCAGTCCAGCTCCGTGTGTCCCCGCTGCGGCGGCCGGGGCAAGATCATCAAGACCCCCTGCACCACCTGCAAGGGCAAGGGCAAGGTCCGCCGGACGGTGCGCAAGAAGGTGAAAATCCCCGCCGGTGTGGACGAGGGACAGAGCGTCCGGGTCCGGGGCGAGGGCTGCGTGGGCTCCGGCGGCGGCGTCAACGGGGATCTGCTGGTGCAGATTTACATCAAGCGCCATCCCATCTTCACCCGCCGAGACTACGATGTCTACTGCGAGGTGCCCATCACCTTCTCCCAGGCGGCCCTGGGCGCCCAGATCGACGTGCCCACCCTGGACGGCATGGTGAAATTCGACCTGCCTGAGGGCACCCAGACCGGCAAGGAATTCGTCCTGCGGGACAAGGGCGTGCCGGAGACGGGCACCCGCCGCCGGGGCGACCACCGATTCACGGTGGTGGTGGAGACCCCCACCCACCTGACCCGGGAGCAGAAGGAGCTGCTGCGCCAGCTGGAGAACTCCTCCGAGGAGACCCCCAAGCGCAAGAAATTCGCCGACATGATCAAGGACCTGTTTGAATAAAAAGGAAGGCCTCCGGGCCTTTCTTTTTTTCGCCGGAAAGCCAGGAAATACTTGCATTTACCCCGGGTCTAAACTATAATAAAATTGTGAATTTCACAAAGTACGGGGGTGTCCATCACGAAAACGGTAAAAATCAAGTTTGTGGGCAAATGGCAGAATCTAAAGCCCGAGGACAACACAATCTGCTACTGGCTGATGAAAAACGGCTATGACGTTCAGCTTTCCGAGAACCCCGACTATATCATCTGCGACATATTCGGCGCCGCCAGCGGAGGGGGAGGCCTCTTTGAATACTGTAACTACCCCCAAATTCGCATCTTTGAGTGCGGTGAGAATTACATCCCCGACCTGAACCTGATGGACTACGCCATCTGCCGGTATCCCCTTTCCCTGGGGGACCGGAGCTTCTATCTGCCGGGCTGCTCCATTCCCGGCGTCCACTGGCACCCCCTGACCCAGAAGGACCGGAACTACTCCCGGGACATTCTCCGGGAGAAAAAATATTTCGCCAACCTCATCACCAGCCACGATTCCGAAAACCACACCCGAAGCCAGATTTTTGAGAAGCTCAGCGCCTATAAGCGGGTGGAATCCCCGGGCACCTTCCTAAACAACATGTCCGGCGGGGAGGCCGTGGATTGGCGCAATGAGAGTAAAACCGACTTTCAGCGCCAGTGCAAGTTTACCATCTGCTTTGAAAGCACCGCCCACTACGGCTTTATTACGGAAAAGATCACCGATGCCTTTTTCTCCGACACCATTCCCATCTATATGGGCAGCGGGAATATTACGGACATCTTTAACCATGACGCCTTTCTCAACGCGGCGGATTACCCCTCCCTGGACGATCTAGTGGAGAAGGTCAAGGAGCTGGACCAGGACGACGAAAAGTATCTGCAAATGCTCCGCCAGCCCATTCTGGTGGACCCGGATTACCCCCGCCGACTGGACGAGTCGCTGGAAAAATTTATCCTGCACATCTTTGAGCAGCCCTATGACCAGGCCTACCGCCGCTACCGGGCGTACTATCCCCAGCAGCATAACGACTTCCTGGCCAGCGCCATCGAGCCGCCCAGGGGCTATCTTCTCAAGCAGCGCCTGAAGAAACGAATGAAATAGAGAAAATCAAAAAAGGAGACGACGAACGTGAAACGTCAGAATTACATCAGCTGGGACGAGTACTTCATGGGCATCGCCATGCTGGCTGCCCGCCGCAGCAAGGACCCCAACACCCAGGTGGGGGCCTGCATCGTCTCCCAGGACAACATCATCATCTCCACCGGCTACAACGGAATGCCCAAGGGCTGCTCCGACGACGAGTACCCCTGGGAGCGGGAGGGGGAGCAGACCAAGTACCCCTACGTGGTCCACGCGGAGCTCAACGCTGTCTTAAACGCCAACGGCCGGGACCTGCGGGGCAGCAAGCTGTATGTGGCCCTGTTTCCCTGCAACGAGTGCGCCAAGGCCATCATCCAGAGCGGCGTGAAGGAGGTCTACTACCTCTCCGACAAGTACGCCGACTCCATGGCCACCCTGGCCTCCAAGCGGATGATGGACTCCGCCGGGGTCAAGTACACCCAGCTTCGCACCAGCTTAAAGTCCATCACATTGGACTTTGTCCCCGAGGAGGAGCGCCGGTAACCGCCCCGGGCAGGGATTTTATGGAAACCGGGGAAGCATTCCGGCAATACGGCATCCCGGGAACCGCCTCAAAAAAGCCCCTTTGATAACTTTTTCCCCCGCAACGCCCGACCCCGTTCCTGGGGTGTCGGGCGTTTTCTTCACTTTTTACAAAAGATTCACATCTGGGACGTTGATTCAGTCCGGCAAACGTGGTATCTTTAAGAATATTTTAAGATTCAGAAAGTCAGGATGCTCTTATGCCGAAATTTTCCGTCAAGAAACCGCTGACCGTTCTCGTTGCCGTGGTGGCCGTACTGGTGCTGGGTGTGGTGGCCTTCGTGAAAATGACCCCGGACCTGTTGCCCAACATGGATTTCCCCTATGTGGTGGTTGTCACCTCCTATCCCGGCGCCTCCCCGGAAAAGGTGGAGCGGGAGATCACCCGGCCCTTGGAGCAGGCCATGTCCACCCTGGAGCACATCAAGGAGGTGTCCTCCTCCTCCGGCGAAAACGTCAGCACCGTCATGCTGGAGTTTGAGGAATCGGTGAACATGGACACCATCGGCGTGGACATCCAGCAGAAGATCACCGCCCTCTCCTCTGCCTGGGAGGACACCGTGGGCAGCCCCTACGTGCTCAAGATCAACCCCTCCATGCTTCCCGTGGAGGTGGCCGCCGTGTCCATGGAGGGCATGGACACCATCGCCCTGACGGATTTTCTGAACGAGACCATTCTCAACAAGCTGGAAGGCATCCCCGGGGTGGCCCGGGTCTCCGCCACCGGCATGGTGGAGCAGCAGGTCCACGTGATTCTGGACCAGAAAAAAATCGACGCCGTCAACGCGCGGATTGCCGACGCTGTCAACGGCCAGCTGGACGACGCGGCCCAGGAGCTCCTGGACAAGAAGCAGGAGGTCCAGAGCGCCAAAAGCAAGCTCAATTCCGCCAAAAGTAAGCTCTCCGGCGGCATGGACCTGTCCGGCGCCCAGGGGGACCTTACGGAAATGATCCGCCAGCAGGCCACCATCCGGGCCCGGTATGAGGCCCTGAGCGCCCTGTCCCTCCGGCTGGCCGACACCCAGAGCGGTCTGGACAGCGTAAACGCCCAGCTGGAGCTGCTCTATGCCCAGGCCGGGGAGATGGAAGACCTGGATGAGGAGCTTTTGAACCGCATCGCCCAGCTGGAGGGCCAGGCCGCCGCTCTGGAGCAGGGCCAGGGGGCCATCGACGAGGGTCTTGCTGCCCTGGGCACCGACCGGGACGACCTGCCGGGCGCCCTGGCGGACGCCGAGGCGGATCTGGGCTGGGCCGATGAAGAGGTTGCCAAGCTGACCCAGTCCCTTGGCCAGGCCGCCTCCATGCTGACGAAGATGGGCTCCGTCCAGGCGGAAATCGCCGTGGGCAGCGCTTCCCTGGACCAGGCCATGACCCAGATCGAGGGGGGCCTGGACTCCATCGAGGAGGGCCGGGAGGACGCCCTGAAGCAGGCGGACCTGAACGGCATTCTCACCATGGACATGGTGACGAAAATCCTCTCCGCCCAGAATTTCTCCATGCCCGCCGGCTACGCCAAGCAGGACGGCATCAACTACATGGTCTCCGTGGGCGATGAGATCACGGATCTGAAAAGCCTGGAGGAGCTGCTCCTCTTTGACCCGAAGATGGACGGGGTGGACCCCGTGGCTCTGAAGGATGTAGCCACCATTTCCGTCACCGACAATTCCGGCGATACCTACGCGAAATTGAACGGCCTGGACGGGGTGGTGCTCAGCTTCGAAAAGCAGAGCGCCTACGCCACCGCCGAGGCAACCGACAACATCTCCCAGCGGTTTGAAGCCCTGGAGGAAAGCTACCCCGGGCTGAAATTCGTCTCCCTCATGAACCAGGGCGACTACATCTACCTGATCGTAAACGCCATTCTCAAGAGCCTGGCCCTGGGCGCCGTGTTCGCCATTTTGATCCTCTACCTCTTCCTGCGGGATCTGCGGCCCACCTTCATCACCCTCTGCTCCATCCCCATCAGCGTGGTCTTTGCCATCGTGCTCATGTACTTCTCCGGCGTGACGCTGAACATGATCTCCCTGTCGGGCCTGGCGGTGGCAGTGGGTATGCTGGTGGATAACTCCGTGGTGGTTATCGAAAATATCTACCGCCTCCGGGCCAAGGGGGCCAACGCCATCCAGGCCGCCGTCTCCGGCGCGGGCCAGGTGGCCGGGGCCGTCATCGCCTCCACCCTCACCACGGTGTGCGTGTTTTTGCCCATCGTTTTTGTGGAGGGCATCACCCGGCAGCTCTTTATGGACCTGGCTCTGACCATGACCTACGCGCTGCTTGCCAGCCTCATCGTCTCCCTGACCCTGGTCCCCGCCATGGCCTCGGGACTGCTGGGGGGCCAGCAGCGCTCCCGGGAGGGCTTCCTGGAAAAGCGGCTTCTGCCCCTCTACGAAAAAGCCGTCCGGTGGACCCTGGGCCACAAGGCTCCGGTGCTGCTCATGACTGTGGTGCTGCTGATTGCCTCGGCCCTGGGCGCCCTCAGCGGAGGCTTCATCTATATGCCCAGCATGGATATGCCCTCGGTAAACCTCTCGGTGACCATGCCCGAGGATACGGACATGCAGACCGCCTGTGACCTGGCCGACGAGGTTCTTAGCCGGGTGTCCACCATTGAGGGAATCGACACCATCGGCGCCATGATGGGTTCCGGGTCCATGATGGGCTCCGGGGACAGTCACAACGTTACGATTTATGTAAACCTGGCCGATCAGAACGCCAGCGGCGCCGCTGTGGGCCGTCAGGCCGAGGGCCTCTGCGCGGACCTGCCCTGCACCGTCTCCGCCTCCTCCGCCATGATGGACATGAGCATGCTCACCGGCTCCGGCATCTCCCTGGAGCTCTACTGCGAGGACATGGATACCCTGCAAGACGCCGCCAGAGAGTCTGCCCGGCTGCTGGGCACCATCGAGGGCCTGGGCCAGGTCTCCGACGGCCTGGAAAACGCCGCCCCGGCCTACCACATCTCCGTGGACCGGAACGCCGCCATGGGCCACGGCCTCACCGTCGCCCAGGTGTACATGGAGCTGGCCGACGCCCTGAAGGCCGACACCGCCATGGCCACCCTGGAGCTGGACGGGGTCTCCACGGACATCATTCTGGAAAAGGCCGAGGGCTCCGTCCTCACCGGCGGGGAGCTGGGCAGCCATACCTTCACCGTCACCAACCAGGAGGGCGAGGAGGAGGAAATTCCCCTCTCCGACTTTGCCACGGTGGAAAAAACCCAGAGCCTTGCCACCATCAACCGCATTGGCCAGCGGCGCTACCTCACCGTCACCGCCCAGGTGGAGGAGGGGTACAACGTGACCCTGCTGACAAACCAGGCGAAAAAGGTCCTCTCCGGGGCCGACCTGGGCAGCGGCGTCAGCTTCGAATTCTCCGGCGAAAACGAAAACATCATGGATTCCGTGGAGCAGCTGGGCCTCATGCTGGTTCTTGGCATCCTGCTGGTGTACCTGGTGATGGTTGCCCAGTTCCAGAGCCTCAAGTCCCCCTTCATCGTCATGTTTACCATCCCCTTGGCCTTCACCGGCGGCTTTTTGGCGCTGCTGCTGTGCGGCATGGAGGTCAGCGTCATCTCTCTCATCGGCTTTATCATGCTCACCGGCGTCATCGTCAACAACGGCATCGTGCTGGTGGACTACATCAACCAGCTCCGCCGGGAGGGCCGGGACCGGCGGGAGGCCATTGTGGAGGCGGGCACCACCCGGATGCGGCCCATCCTCATGACCACCTTCACCACCATCCTGGGCCTGACGGACATGGCCGTCCGCAAATCCGGCGGCACCGCCATCATGCAGCCCATCGCGGTGGTGTGCATCGGCGGCCTGACCTATGCCACCCTGATGACCCTGTTTGTGGTGCCCTGCATCTATGACGCCTTCAACAAGAAGGCCCTGCGCACCGTCCGGGAGGAGGACTTAAAGCCCCTGGACCTGTAATACTGATATTCAATAAAAAACTTTAATTCGCAGAATTGAAGTTTTTTATATGAAGATCATAATGAGACGGATTTCTGTAATTTTCCTTTTTGAAAATTACAGAAATGGCAACGCCTTATGGCGGTGCCTACCTGATAAAAATTGAATATTTTTATCAGGTAATAGTAT
>DETX01000072.1:1401-7854 GCA_002362145.1 Clostridiales bacterium UBA3277 | reverse complement strand
TTTTTATCAGGTAATAGTATTAAACTCCAGGCAGGTCAGGAGTACAAAACCCTGGAGAGAAAGGAGGGAGCCGATTGGAGGTTGGTTCGCAAATCAAAAAATATCGTGGGAATCTGGGAATCTCTCAGGAGGAGCTGGCGGAAAAGGTCTTTGTGAGCAGACAGACGGTATCCAACTGGGAAACGGGAAAAAGCTATCCGGATATCCATAGCGTATTGCTGCTAAGCGCTGTACTCAACGTATCTCTTGACCAGCTGATTAAAGGAGATGTTGAAATTATGAAGCAGGAAATCCAAAAAACGGAAATCGGGAAGCTCAATAAGTACGGCGGCATCTACGCGGTGTGCCTGATCCTGTCCGTCGTTTCCTTTGTACCCCTCGTCAAGCTGATGGGCTGGTACGGGCTGATCCCCTGGTGCGCACTGTATGGAATTACGATCTGGTTTTCCCTTCGGGTGACCAGAATCAAGAGGGACAATCAGCTCAGGACCTATAAGGAAATCGTTGCCTTCACAGAAGAAAAACGGCTGGATGAGATGGAGCGCCAGCAGGAGATCGGAAAGCGTCATTACCAGGCCGCGGCATATTTGCTGGCAAGCGCGGCAATCGCCTTTGTGGTGGTTTATCTGATGGCAAAGCTCCTCAGCCTGTGAAAAAATCCCGGATAGATGCAGGGGGTCTGCGCCATGGGCGCGGACCCCCTGTTTGCGATCTTAAGGGAAACTCTGAATCAATCACCTTCGGCAGCTGCCGGATCTTCTGGCATCTGCTCCCGCTGATGGAATCAGAGCTTCCTTAGCGGCAGTTCTGGTTGCTGCCCTGATTCTGGCTCTGGTTGTTGTTCTGGTTCTGATTCTGGTTGCTGTTCTGATTCTGGTTCTGATTGCTGTTCTGGTTCTTATTCTGGTTGTTCATAATTTCTTCCTCCAAAATGATGTTCACGGCTTTGCCGCGAAGGTAGCTTGCCCAGATTTTCAAGATTTATCCTTGGCTTTAAAAAGAAGGGCGGCCAGAAGTCCCGCGAAAATCGCCATGGTGATGCCCCCTGCCGTGGCCTTCAGCCCGCCGGTGAAGATCCCGAGAAAGCCGTCCGCGTCCACAGCCTCCCGGACGCCCTTTGCCAGGGTGTTGCCGAAGCCCGTCAGGGGCACCGTGGCCCCGGCCCCGGCAAATTCCGCCAGGGGCCCGTAGAGCCCCACAGCCCCGAGAAGGACCCCCAGGACCACATAGCACACCAGAATCCGGGCTGGGGTGAGCTGGGTCTTGTCGATGAGCACCTGACCGATCAGACACAGTGCCCCGCCCACCAGAAACGCCTTGAGATATTCCATTTCAGTTCCCTCCTGTGATGCAGACCGCGTGGCAGACCCCGGGGATGGACTCCCCCTGCTGGGTGGAGGTGGGGGAGAGCAGGGCCCCGGTGCCGCAGAACAGAATTTTCTTCAGCTTTCCCGTGGAGAGCTTCCCCAGATAGTGGCCGCAGAGGGTGATGGCGCTGCACCCGCAGCCGGAGCCCCCCGCGTGGACGTCCTGGGTGGTGTTGTCAAAGACCATGCAGCCGCAGTCCTCCAGCTTTCCCCCCAGGCTGACGCCGTCTTTCCGGGCCAACTCCATCAGAAGCTCCTTGCCCACCTGGCCTAAGTCACCGGTGACAATCCGGTCAAAGTCCTCCGGCCCGGTTTTCATGTCCTCAAAGTGGGCGCGGATGGTGTCGTAGGCCGCCCCGGCCATGGCCGCGCCCATGTTGTTGGCGTCCTTGACGCCCATATCCCGGACGGTGCCGATGGTGCAGGCGGTGATCCTGGGCCCCTTTCCTCCGGAGCAGACCAGGGCCGCCCCGGAGCCGGTGACGGTCCACTGGGAGGTGGGGGTCCGCTGACCGCCGTAGCCCAGGGGGAATCGGTACTGCCGCTCGGAGGAGGCAAAGTGGGAGGAGGTCATGGCCACCACCTTATCCCCAAAGCCGCCCCCCACGGCCATGGAGGCCATGAGCAGGCTTTCGGCCATGGTGGAGCAGGCCCCGTAGAGCCCCAGGTGGGGGATTCCCAAATTCCGCAGGGTAAAGGAAGAGCCGATGCACTGGTTCAGCAGATCCCCGGAAAAGACCAGGTCAAAATCCGTCAAAAGGATTCCCGCCTTTTCCGCCAGTTTTTTCAGGGCCTGCTTCTGCATATGGTTTTCCGCCTGTTCCCAGGTATCCTGCCCAAAGTAGGTATCCCGGCATTTGAGGTCGAAGGTATGGGCCAGGGGCCCCTCCGCCTCCTTCTTTCCGGCGACGCTGGCCCAGGCGGTGATGACGGGGCTCTCGGGCAGGGCAAAGCTCTGCCGTCCCCGTTTGTGACTTGCCATAAAAACACCTTCTTTTTTCTTCATCGGTGGTAGTATGCGCCTAAGTTGCAAATCCGATTCAAATATGATACAGTACATGGTAAGATGAAACCGGAAAGAAGGAAGCCGCTATGCCCTATGAAGTCCGCCCCGCCCGGATGTCAGACCTGGAAACCATCGAAACGCTCTATGCCCATGCCCGGGCGTTCATGGCCGCCTCCGGCAATCCCGGCCAGTGGGGAAGCACCAACCCACCGGTCTCCCGGCTTCTGGAGGATATTGCCCGGGAAAACCTCTATGTGCTTACGGAAAAAGGGGTGATCCACGGCGTATTCGCCCTGATTCCCGGGGAGGACCCCACCTACCGCAGCATCGAAAATGGGGCCTGGAATTATGACGAGCCCTACGCCACCCTCCACCGGGTGGCCGGGGACGGCAGCGGCGGCATCCTGGCCGCGGCCGTGGCCTATGCCGAAACCAATTACCGATATCTGCGCATCGATACCCATGAGAAAAACCATCCCATGCGGCGCGCCATTGCCCAGGCGGGCTTTTCGTACTGCGGGATCATCCATATTGCCGACGGCACCCCGAGAATGGCCTTCGACCGAAGAAAATAAAAAATGCAGGCATCCGATGGATGCCTGCAATAATTTTTGATTATCCCATTCTCCGGGCGGTGTAGTAGTGATCTGACCAATAGCCGCTGGTGAGGTCTGAGTAAGAGACCGTGGAGCGGGAATTGGGTGCGTGGATGAACTGTCCGCCGCCGGAATAGATGCCTACATGGGAGATGCCCCGGCCGTATGTATTGGAGAAGAAAACCACATCGCCGACTTCCAGGGCGTCCTTTTCCACCTCGACGCCCTGCTTCACCATCTCCGAGAGGATGCGGGAGGGCGCATGGCCGCACTGGCGGAGCACATAGTAGACAAAGCCCGAGCAGTCAAAACCGCTGGGGGAAGCGCCGCCGTTGACATAGCGGACGCCCAGATACTTTTTGGCCTCCTCCAAAATCCCGTCGCCGGTAACAACCTCTGTGGAGGCTGCGACAGTGCCGGAGCCGGCAGGGGACTGGTCAGATTCCGCATCCTCCGGGGCGGCTTGTCCCAGAGTGAGGTAGTCACTGCGGATATAGCAGGTTTTCTCCCGCCACAATACCTTGTACCAGCCGCTGCTGATGCCAAGAACCTGGCAGCTTTCATTTTTGGATGCCCGGCCCACCACGGTGAAGTCCGTTCCGGGACCGGTCCGGAGATTGACCTCTGTGCCGTTGACATGGCCGAAGCCCAGATCCGCGCCCTCCTGGGTGGAAATTTGGAGATAGTCCCCGTGCATATAGCCTTCCTGCTGGTCATAGCTGACCTTGTACCACTGCTCCTCCTTGGAGAGGACCACCACGCAGGAGCCCCGGGGGGCGGTGGCGAGAATGGAAGAGGTTGTGCTGGCCTCAGCGCGCAGATTCAGAGACGTTGCGTTCACAAAGCCAACGCCGTAGACCAGCTCCTCCGCCGCGGATGCGGTGGGCGCAAACACGCCCAGGAAAAGCCCCAGCGCCAACGCCAGGGCAGAGATTCTCTTTAAGATTGTCATACTTAGCCTCCGTCAGGGAAAGGGCATACCCCATCGCTGTTTGGGATATGCCGTCCGTGTTATGAGTTATTTTCCGGCAAGAGCCCGTTCCAGCCAGACACAGCCCAAATCCAGAGCGGTGTAGAAGCCGTCCTTTTCGCTCTTTTTGACCACCCGGTCCCGGCTTCTCGCCTTGGGATCGGTGAGCTGGAGCTGTACGGAAACCCGGGTGGCCACATCCAGATCGCCCACCTTTTTGGTTTCCAGAATCTGTAGCATGACGATGTGTGTGTCCGCCATGGAGCCGAAATAAACCATGTTGTCCTTGCGCATCAAGGGATAGCCCTTGTATTTGAGAACTGCATTTTCTTCAGCCATGAATGTACCTCCTGAACAAAAATGTGATGAGATTGTAACATATTGTAACAAAAAAGTCAAGCAGTTTCCTGTAAACTCCGGGGAAACCGCTCCTAAAATAAGGACAGAGGGGAAGTATGGGATTGTCAAAGAGCAGAAGATTTGGATAAGCCGGGATTTCAAAAAACAAGAGACCTTTGCCACAGCAAAAGCCTCTTGGCTTTGGAGAAGGTCATTCCTCCCCGAACAGATACCCCTGGACCAGGACCTGCATCAGCTCATCCCGGTCGATCTTGCAGATCTGGCTTCTGGCACCGTTGTAGTTGGTGATATAGGTGGGGTCCTCGGTCAGCAGGTACCCAACGATCTGATTGATGGGATTGTATCCTTTCTCGGTCAGGGCCTCGTACACACTACGGAGCGTGCGCCGCATGGTTTCCTTGTCGTCACTGGGTACGGTGAATTTCTGTGTGTTCTGATCCGTCATGGTTCTCAGCCTCCCTTTTCTCACAGAATGTAGCTATTATAACCCAAACACCTGGGCATGTAAAGGGTCAAAGACGGAATTTTTTGTAAATTCTTGAATTTTTGGAAAACAAACGGGGCAGCCAGCTGGGCCGCCCCGTTTTTCTCATCGATGAATCCCGGCGTTACCGCAGCGTCACGTCCAGCTTTTCCTTCAGCGCCGCCAGAACCTTGCTGACCACGCCCTCGGAGTCGGTGTCCGTCAGGGTCCGGTCGTCGGCCCGGAGCTCCAGGGAGAAGGCCATGCTCTTGCGGCCCTCGGGAACGCCCACGCCCCGGTAGATGTCAAAGAGCTTCACATCCCGCAGGAGCTTTCCGGCGGAGGCGGAGATGATGTCCTCCACCTGAGAAACGGTGACTTCCTCGCCGCAGACCAGCGCCAAGTCCCGGCTCACCGCGGGATACTTGGGCAGGGGAGTGTAGGTGGCGTCGGGGAGCAGATGGTTCTGTAGCTCCGTGAAGTTGATTTCCGCGCAGTAGACATCGCCGTCCATGCCGTAGTTCTTGGCCACCAGCGGATGAACCTGGCCCAGGAAGCCCACGTCCACGCCCTCCACGCTGACCCGGGCGCAGCGGCCGGGGTGGAAGCTGGGATTGTGGGTCTCGGCGGTATAGACCGCCTTTTTCGTGCGCATCCCGGCGAAAACGGCCTCCAGCTCGCCCTTGAGGGTGAAGAAGGTCTCGTTTGTTCCGTAGGTGCCCAGCAGCAGCATCTTCGGCTCCTGGGGCAGGGCCTGGCCCTCCACGGGCAGGTAGATCTTCGCCACCTCGTAGAGCTTTGCGGCCTTGTTGTGATAGGCGTTGTTCCGGGAGAGAATTTCCAGCATGGAGGGCAGGGCAATGGTGCGCATGATGGAGGTGTCCTCGCCCAGGGGGTTCTGGATGCGCAGGGCATTTCTCAGGGGAGAATCAGCGGGAAGCCGGATCTGGTCGAATACGGCGGGGGAGGTGAAGGAGTAGGTGATGATCTCACTGTAGCCCAGGCCCCGGCACAGGGAGCCGAGTTTTGCTTCTAGCTTCATTTCCGGGGTGTAGCCGCCCTGGGTGGCGTTTTTAAAGGAGGTGGTGGGAATTTCGTTGTAGCCGAAGGAACGGCCCACTTCCTCGGCAATATCCGCCATCCGCTGCAGATCCGGCCGGAAGGAGGGCACCAGAATGGTGTCGCCCTCCACGGGGATTTCCAGCAGATTCAGATACCGGACCATATCCTCCTTGGAGATGTCCGTGCCCAGGAGCCGGTTGATCTTATCGCACTCCAAAGGAAGCGTCCTCGCCTGGGGGACATAGTGGATGATATCGATGATACCGTCGAGAACGTTGCCGCAGCCCAGCAGCTCCACCAGCTCACAGGCCCGCTGCACGGCGGGAACCGTCATCATGGGGTCCAGATTCTTTTCGAATTTGCCGGAGGCCTCGGTCCGCATGCCCAGGGCCAGGGCGGTCTGACGGATGGAGGTGCCGCTGAAATTGGCGGATTCAAAGACCACCATGGTGGTGTCGTCCACAATCTCGGAGTTTTCGCCGCCCATGATACCGGCAAGGCCAATGGGTTTCTTATCATCGGCAATGACCAGCATCCCGGCCTTCAGATTCCGCACGGTGCCGTCCAGGGTTGTGAGTGCCTCGCCCTCCTCCGCCTCCCGGACCACGATCTTGCCGGAGGAGACATAG
>DETX01000072.1:0-1086 GCA_002362145.1 Clostridiales bacterium UBA3277 | reverse complement strand
GATGTCCACGATGTTGTTGATGGGACGGACGCCGTTGGCCCGGAGCCGCTGGCGCAGCCACTTGGGAGAGGGGCCGATCTTCACATTCGCCACCATCCGGGAGGAATAGCGGTTGCAAAGGGTGTCGGCGGGAACCTCCACATCCAGATGCTCGAAGATGGAACCGGCGTCGCTGCCGTGAACCACCGGCTCGTGGTGCTTCATTTCTTTGCCAAAGGCAGCGGCGGCCTCTCTTGCCAGACCGATGATGGAATAGCAGTCGGGCCGGTTATTGGTAATCTCAAAGTCCACGACGGTGTCGTCATTGCCGATGACCAGATTGATGTCCTGGCCCACGACGCAGCTTTCGTCATTTAAAATCCAGATGCCGTCGGCGAAGGCCCCGGGCAGGTCATTCTGGGTCAGGCCCAGTTCGGCGAAGGAGCAGAGCATACCGTTGGACATGACGCCCCGGAGCTTCCCCTTGGTGATGTGCACACCCCCGGGGAGCCAGGAGTTGTGCAGGGCGGTGGGGACCAGGTCCCCCTCATGGACGTTCTGGGCGCCGGTGACAATCTGAACAGGCTCCTCCCGGCCCACATCCACCTGGCAGACCCACATATGATCGGAGTTTTCGTGGCGGACCATGGAGAGAACCCTGCCCACCACAACGTTTTTAATCTCCGCGTCCATCCGCGCGTAGGTCTCCACCTTCTGACCAAAGACGGTAAGGGTCTCCACGAATTCCTTGTCGGAGACGCCGCTTAAATCAACGAAATCCTCGTTGAGCCATTTTCTGTTGAGTTTCATCTGTATTTCCCTCCTTAGAACTGGTTCAGGAACCGCACGTCGTTGTCGAAGATCAGGCGCAGGTCGTTGATCTTCAGCCGGCCCATGGCCATCCGCTCCAGGCCCATGCCGAAGGCAAAGCCGGAGTACTTCTCCGGGTCAATGCCGCAGTTTTCCAGAACCACGGGGTGGACCATACCGGCGCCCAGCAGCTCAATCCAGCCCTCGCCGTGGCAGGTGGAGCAGACCTGGCCGTCGATTTCCCCGGTGCCGTGGCACTTGTGGCACTGCATATCCATTTCGCAGCTGGGCTCGGTG
>DETX01000090.1 GCA_002362145.1 Clostridiales bacterium UBA3277 | reverse complement strand
TCTTTACAAGCTGCGGCGCGGCGGCCCATGGGTCGCCGCGCCTTTTTCGTGCCGCAAAAAAATTTTTCTGACCCTCTTCCATTTTGACATTTTTCGTGTATAATGTTATGTAAACAGAGAGAACGGGAGAGGATTCCATGCACGCACAGTATTACACCCGGCCCCGCCGCAAATGGCCGTGGGTCTTGGCCTTGGTCGTCATTTTTCTTCTGCTGCTGGGGGGCAGCTGGTATTTCCTGTTCCAGGTCAATACCTTTTCCCTCTCCATGGCCCTCAATGGCAAGGAGGACATCACCCTGGAATACGGCGAGAGCTACCAGGAGCCCGGCGCTCAGCCCCTGCTCCGGGGCACCCGGGTCTGGCGGCAGGGCGTTGTTCCCCCAGGAATTCAGATGGAGGTCCAGGGAACCGTGGACGAGAGCACCCTGGGAAAGTATGAGCTGACTTACACGGCCCGGTATTTTGGCCTTCAGGCCCAGGCAAAGCGCCAGGTCTGCGTCATGGACTCCCAGTGTCCCACCATCGTGCTGACCAAAATGACCGGCTCCCGCCGGAAGGGAGAGTCCTTTCAGGAGCCCGGCTTCATCGCCACGGACAACTATGACGGCAACATCACCGGCAAGGTCCGGCGGCTGGAAGCGGTGGGCAAGATCACCTACTCCGTCATCGACTCCTCCGGAAACCCATGTGTAGTCACCCGGCTGGTGCCGAATTTCGACCCCATTCCCCCGAAGATCACGCTGGTGGGAGGGGAAACCTACGCCCTGCCCCTGGGCACGCCCTATCAGGAGCCGGGGTATACCTGCACGGACGATGGCGACGGAGATCTGACGGACCAGGTCACCGTCTCCGGAGAGGTGGACTGCTGGACCCCGGGGACCTATGAGATCACCTACTCCGTGGCCGATTCCTACGACAATGAAACCACCATCTCCCGCTTTGTTCAGGTCACCACCGCGGACCGGCCGGAGATCCAGTGGCCCCAGGAGAATACCATCTATCTGACCTTTGACGATGGGCCGGGGCCGGACACCCTCCGCCTGCTGGATATTTTGGACCGCTACGGCGTCAAGGCCACCTTCTTTGTCACCGACGGAGACCCCGAGATCCTCCGGCAGATCGTCCAGCAGGGCCACAGCATCGGCATCCACACCACAACCCACAACTACTCTCAGATCTATGCCAGCTCCGACGCTTTTTTTGCGGACCTGCACCGGATTGAAAAGGCGGTTTTCGACGCCACCGGCATCCACACAACCCTGATGCGGTTCCCCGGGGGCAGCTCCAACACCGTCAGCCGCACCGCCTGCGAGGGCATCATGTCCTATCTGACGGAGGCCGTTCAGGACGCGGGCTATCAGTACTTTGACTGGAATGTGGACAGCATGGACGCCGGAAGCGCCCAGACCGCTGACGAAGTCTATCTCAATGTCATTGACGGAATCGCGGCGGAGGGGACGTCCATTGTCCTCCAGCACGATATCCACGCTTTCAGCGTAGATGCCGTTGCGGATATTCTGGACTGGGGCCTGGGAAACGGCTACCACTTCGCCGCCCTGGAGCCCAACAGCCCGAACTTTCACCACGATGTACGGAATTAACGAAAAGCGGCAGAAGCTGGTAACCCGGCAGGGTTAAACTATGGGCCCGGGGAGGCCGTATAAAAAGACCGAACCAAAGTCCGGTCTGCATCAGCGTTCGCTGGGGCCGCCCGCGTCGTCGTCGAAGATCCAGTCGTCCAGATCGGCGGCAGTGGATGCGCTATCACCCATAAGAAATCTCTCCTTTCAAAAGCGTCTACCGGATATTATATGCCCGGAGGCAGAAAAAATGTGCCGAATTTTGGAGGGCGGTCCCGAGATTTCCGGGCAGAATAGTCCTTGGGAAAACACCCCGGCAACAGGGTTGACAGCCCCCGAAAATCCGCATATAATAGGGAAAGAACACTTCCAAAGGAGAGAAATTTATGAGTTCCTGCAACGGCAACTGCTCCAGCTGTTCCAGCTCCACCTGCGGCGACCGCAAGGCCGAAAGCCTGCTGGCTGAGCCCAATCCCAAATCTTCCGTAAAAAAAGTAATCGCCGTGGTCTCCGGCAAGGGCGGCGTGGGTAAGTCCACCGTCACCGCCATGCTGGCCGTGGCTATGGCCCGCAAGGGCAAGCGCGTCGGCGTCCTGGACGCCGACATCACCGGTCCCTCCGCCCCCACGGCCTTCGGCGTCACCGAGTGCCAGGGTGCCAACGAAAGCGGCCTGTACCCCGCCCTCTCCGCCGGCGGCATTCAGGTCATGTCCATCAATCTGCTGCTGGACAACCCCGCGGACCCGGTGGTTTGGCGGGGCCCTGTGATTGCCGGGGCGGTAAAGCAGTTCTGGACCGACGTCATCTGGGAGGACGTGGACTATCTGTTCGTGGATATGCCTCCCGGAACCGGCGACGTGCCTCTGACGGTTTTCCAGAGCCTGCCTGTGGACGGCGTGGTCATCGTCACCAGTCCCCAGGATCTGGTGAGCATGATCGTGGCCAAGGCTGTGAAAATGGCCAACATGATGCACATTCCCGTATTGGGCCTGGTGGAGAATTACTCCTACCTTCAGTGCCCCGACTGCGGCAAGAAAATCCGCGTTTTTGGCGAGAGCCATATTGAGGACATCGCCGGGGCTTTGCATCTGCCTGTCCTGGCCCGGCTGCCCATTGACCCCGCCATTGCCGAGGCCTACGACAGCGGCCTCATGGAGACGGTGAACACCGACGCCGTGGCCTCCGTCATCTCCGCCATCGAGCAGGCGGAGTGAGGGGCCCATACGGCAATCGTTCTATCAAAAAGCTCAGCGGCAGGTCCCTTTTGGGGGCCTGCCGTTTGTCATGCAGCTGGTTTCCGTGCTTGCGGAAGCTAGCTGTTTTTTCCTGAGACTGCCCTTGAAAGCGGGGGAAAATTCCTTTATAATAGAAATAAATTGCGCGGCTGCCCATTCGCCCCGCCCATTGTCTCTGCCGCGAAGCCCCATCATATATACAGGAGGCCCGGGATATGGAAAACGCAGGCTTGGAACCATTCCGATTTCGGCTGCTGAGGCAGTCTGATGTACAGGAGCTGTGGCATCCGGAGCTGGA
>DETX01000060.1 GCA_002362145.1 Clostridiales bacterium UBA3277 | reverse complement strand
CCCAGCCAGTGGATGTCCTCCTGGATGGCCTCCACGAACTCCACATCCTCCTTGGTGGGGTTGGTGTCGTCCATACGCAGGTTGCACATGCCGCCGTACTTTTCGGCGGTGCCGAAATCGATGATCAGGGCCTTGCAGTGGCCGATGTGCAGATAGCCGTTGGGCTCCGGCGGGAACCGGGTGTGGACGGTCATGCCCTCATACTGTCCGCCGGGGGCGATGTCCTCGTCGATAAAGGCATGGATGAAATTTTTGCTCTCGGTGGTCTCAGCCATAACGCAGCATTCCTCTCTTACTTTCTATTTTGGGATTTATTAGGTCATTATATACGATGCTGCGGTTTTTTTCAATCGAAAATCATCCAAGATTCTAAAAAAACCGGGGGCGGACTGTGTGAAAACTGTACAGAAGGCCTCCGATTGTGAAAAAAGTGAAAACATCTTAAGAAATCTTAAAATAGTGGTTGTCAATTTGGCCGGGATATATTAAAATAGGGTTGGAAATATTTTTTCAAAGAGAAAAAGGAGTGACCTAGATTGCGCGATATCCAATACAAGCGGGTGCTGCTCAAGGTCAGCGGCGAAGCCCTGGCCGGGGAGAAGCACCGGGGCTTGGATTTTTCTATTGTAAATTCTCTGTGTGAAGCCATCAAGGAGTGTGTCTCCATGGGGGTCCAGATGGGCCTGGTCATCGGCGCGGGCAATTTCTGGCGGGGTGTGAAGGACGGCGCGGACAAGATGCAGCGCTCCCATGCCGACGCCATGGGGATGCTTGGCACGGTGATGAACGCCATCGCCGTGGCGGATGCCCTGGAGCAGCACGGCGTGGAGGCCCGGGTGCTCTCCGCTGTGGAGATGAACAAATTCGCGGAGTACTTCACCCGGGATACCGCCGAGCGGTATTTAAACGAGGGCAAGGTGGTCCTGTTCGCCGCCGGCACCGGCAATCCCTACTTCTCCACCGACACCGGCGCGGTGCTCCGGGGGGTGGAAATTGAGGCCGACGCCATCCTGATGGCCAAGAATGTAGACGCCATCTACTCTGCCGACCCCAATCAGGACCCCAGCGCCAAGCGCTACACCCACTTGACCTACAGCGAGGCCCTGGCGAAGAATTTGAAGGCCACGGACATCACCGCCATGGCCCTGGCCATGGACAACAACATGACCATGGTCTGCTTCGGCCTGGAGGGCGGCAGGAACATCCTCCCTGTGATCCGGGGAGAGGAGATCGGAACAACCGTAAAAAACAACTTTTGAGGAGGAAGAAACATGAGCGTGGATTTTAAGGACTACTCCAGAAGAATGGACAAGGCCCTGGAGCACCTGGACGAGGAATTCGGCGCGGTCCGGGCCGGCCGGGCCAACCCCAAGGTTCTTGACCGCATCACGGTGGAATACTATGGCAGTGAGACCGCCCTCAACGGCGTGGCCACCATTTCCACCCCCGACGCCCGGACCCTGGTCATCCAGCCCTGGGATACGAAGCTGCTCAAGGAAATCCAGAAGGCCATCCAGATCTCCGATCTGGGCATCAACCCCCAGAATGACGGCCGGGTCATCCGCCTGGTATTCCCCCAGCTCACGGAGGAGCGCCGTAAGGATCTTGTAAAGCAGGTCCGCAAGTACAACGAGGACGCCAAGGTGGCCATGCGCAACATCCGCCGGGACGGCATGGACTACGTCAAGAAGCTGAAGAAAAACAGCGAAATCACCGAGGACGAGCAGAAGAAGGCGGAGAAGGATCTCCAGGATCTGCTGGATAAGAACATCAAGCGGGCCGACGCGGCTCTTGCCACCAAGGAAAAGGAACTGATGAGCATCTGACGATGCCAGGAATTTTAAAGCCCAGAAACGAACTTTGTGCCAAAACAGGATAGCTTGGGAGGGGGAATGCCCCTCCCAAGAGCCTGTCTGCGGCAGGGAATGCCCCATTATCAAAAAAGAAAGAGGTGCTGTATGGCACTTTCTGAAAACGAAAAGATCGCGCCGCCCCAGCATATTGCGATTATCATGGACGGCAACGGCCGCTGGGCCAAGCAGCGGGGTCTGCCCCGGACCGCCGGACACGCGGCGGGGGCGGAGGCCTTCCGGCGCATTGCCAACTACTGCCGGACCCTGGGGGTCCGCTACCTGACGGTCTACGCCTTCTCCACGGAAAACTGGAAGCGCTCCCAGGAGGAAATCGCCGGAATCATGCGCCTTCTGCGCCGCTATTTGGAAGAGGCGCTGCGGGACATGGAGAAAAATAAGGTCTGCTTCCGCTTCTTTGGCGACCTGTCCAAGCTCAGCCCGGAGCTGCAGGAGCTGTGCGCCCGGGCGGAAACCCGCTCGAAGGATTATGACGTCCAGGTGAACTTCTGCCTCAACTACGGCGGCCGGGATGAGATTGTCCACGCGGCCCGGGCCTTTGCCGCCGATGTGGCGGCGGGAAAGCACGCCCCGGAGGACTTAAGCGAGGAGCTGCTATCTAAGTATCTCTATTCCAGGGACGTGCCGGACCCGGAGCTCATCATCCGTCCCTCGGGGGAGCAGCGCACCAGCAATTTCCTGCTGTGGCAGTCCGCCTATTCAGAGTACGTATTTATGAATGTATTGTGGCCCGATTTTTCACCGAAGCATCTTGACGAGGCCATTGCGGAATATCAGCGGCGGAACCGCCGTTTTGGAGGAGCGTAAAGAGACATGAAAACCCGAATTATTGCTGCGGTGGTCCTGATCCCCGTCCTGCTGCTGATCGTTCTGGCTGCCCCGAAAATCGCGACGGCCATCGTCCTGGGCATTCTGCTGGCCATTGCGGCCTATGAGCTGCTGTTCCGCACGGGCCTGATCCAGAATATGCGTCTGGTGGCCTACTCCGCGGTGATGGCCTTTGCCGTCTCCATGTGGAGCTATGCCGGTGCGGCCCGGGCGTATTTCCTTCTGATGCTCATGGCCTTCTTCGCGCTGCTGTTCGCGGAGATGATGCTCGACCACATCAAGGTCCACTTTGAAATGGTGGGTATGTGCTTCGTGGCGGGTGTCATCATCCCCTATATGCTCTCGTCCCTGGTCCGGATTCTGACCTTGACCGTGGGACGCTATGTAATTCTGATTCCCTTCGTTGTTGCCTTCACCTCCGACGCCGGCGCTTATTTTGTGGGACTCAAATTCGGCCGGCATAAGCTGGCCCCGGTGGTGAGCCCCAACAAGACCATCGAGGGCACCCTGGGCGGCATTGCCACCGCCATGATCTCCATGCTGCTCTATGCCGTGGTTCTGAGCCTGCCCTTCCGGCCCTTCCAATTCCAGGTCAACTTCGGCCTGGCCATCCTCTATGGCCTGCTGGGCTCCCTCGTGGGTGCCTTCGGCGATCTGTGCTTTTCCGTCATCAAGCGCCAGACCGGCATCAAGGACTATGGCAACCTCATTCCCGGCCACGGCGGCGCCCTGGACCGGTTCGACTCCCTGGTAATGGTGTCCCCGCTGATCGAGGCGCTGCTGCTCATCGCCCCCATCATCCAGGGATAAGGAGACAAAAATGGTACATACTGTCAGTATTCTGGGCTCCACCGGCTCCATCGGCCGCCAGAGCCTGGACGTAATCCGCCGCCTGCCGGAAGTGCGGGTGGCGGCCCTCACCGCCGGAACCGATACAGAGCGCATGGCCCGGCAGTGCCGGGAGTTTCGCCCGGACCTGGCCGTCATGGCCACGGAGGAGGGGGCCAGGGCGCTGAAAGCCGCCATTTCCGACCTGCCCACCCAGGTGAGCTGGGGGGAGGCGGGCCTGATTCAGGCTGCGGCGTTCCCCGAAAGCGACTGCGTCATCACCGCCGTGGTGGGCATGGTGGGGCTCAAGCCCACCCTGGCCGCCATCCGGGCGGGAAAGCGCATCGGCCTTGCCAATAAGGAGACTCTGGTCTGCGCCGGAGAGCTTGTGATGGCCGAGGCGGAAAAACACCACGTCCAGATCGTCCCCGTGGACTCGGAGCATTCCGCGATTTATCAGTGCCTCATGGGCTGCGGCGACAGGCGGGAGGTGGAACGGCTGATCCTCACCTGTTCCGGCGGCCCCTTTTTCGGCAGAAGCCGGGAGGAGCTGCAAACCGTCACAAAGGCCGACGCCCTGAAGCACCCCAACTGGAAGATGGGCGCGAAAATCACCATCGACTGCGCCACATTGATGAATAAGGGCCTGGAGGTTATCGAGGCCATGCGCCTGTACCGGATGCCCCTGGACAAAGTGGATGTGGTCATCCACCGCCAGAGCATTGTCCACAGCATGGTGGAATTTACGGACGGGGCCGTCATGGCCCAGATGGGAACCCCGGATATGCGCCTGCCGATTCAGCTGGCCCTGACCTATCCGGAGCGTCTCCCCAGTCCGGTGGAAAAGCTGGATTTGATCGGCTGCGGCCCGCTGACCTTCCAGGAGCCGGACTTGGGGGCCTTTCCCTGCCTCCGGCTTGCCAGGGACTGCGCCCGAAGGGGCGGTACGGCCTGCGCGGCCATGAACGGCGCCAACGAGGAGGCCGTTGCCATGTTCCTCCGGGATGAGATCGGCTTTTATGACATCTACCATCTGGTCTCCCGGGCCGTGGAGACGGTGCCCTTTGTAAACGGCCCCTCCCTGGAGGAAATTCTGGAGGCGGACCGGCTGGCCCGGGCCGCGGTCCGGCGCCTATCCCAAAATTAAGCGAGGCTTTTTATGAGCGTTATTTTTGGTATCATCCTGTTCAGTCTGCTCATTCTGATCCATGAGCTGGGCCATTTTGCCGCCGCCAAGCTCTCCGGCGTCCAGGTCAACGAGTTTTCCATGTTCATGGGCCCGCTGCTGTGGAGCAAACAGGTGGGGGAGACGAAGTATTCCCTGCGCCTGGTGCCCATCGGCGGCTACTGCGCCATGGAGGGGGAGGACGAGGAGAGCGACAACCCCCGTTCCTTCGGCCGCGCGGCCTGGTGGAAGCGTCTGATCATCCTTATCGCCGGGGCGGCCATGAATTTTCTGGTGGGTGTGCTGCTGATGGCCATTGTATTTCTCCCCGTGAAGCGGGGCGTGGAGCCGGTGATTGCCGGTTTCGAGGACTTCTCCACCGTCAACGGGGCGGGGGGCCTCCGGGAGGGAGACCGCATCCTCTCCGTGGACGGGGAGCGGATCTACGTCCAGTCGGATTTTTCCCTGATTCTGAATCTGAACGGCGGCGAAACCCATGACCTGACGGTGCTGCGGGATGGCCAGAAGATCAGCCTGCCGGGCTTCCGGATGGAAAAGCATGAGGTGACCGACCCCGACGGCACCAGGGCCATGCGCTACGGCATGAACTTTTCCGTAAGCGACCTGTCCGTCCCCCAGCGGCTTCGTACCGCGTGGATGCAGTCCATCGATTCCATCCGCATGGTGCGGCTGAGCCTGAAAATGCTCATCACCGGCCAGGCGGGGCTCCGGGATATGTCCGGCCCGGTGGGTATTGTCCAGCAGATGTCCGTGGTGGCGGAGGAATCGGCCAGCCGGCTGGATGCCCTGCTGAATATGCTCTATTTCGGCGCCTTTATCGCCATCAACCTGGCGGTGATGAATCTGCTGCCCATTCCCGCCCTGGACGGCGGCCGGGTGGTGGGGCTGCTGCTGACTACGGCCATTGAGGCCGTGACCCACAAGAAAGTGGACCCCAAATATGAGGGCTATATCAACGGCGCCGGCATGGTGTTTCTGCTGGGCCTCATGGCCATCATCATGTTCAAGGATATTTTCGTGATTCTAAAGAGGTAAAATCATGGCGAGACAGATATACGTAGGGAATGTGCCCATCGGCGGCGGAGCCCCGGTGGCCATCCAGTCCATGCTCAATACCAAGACCACCGATGTGGAGGGAAGCCTCGGCCAGATCCGGGCCCTGGCTGCCGCCGGGTGCCAGATCGCCCGGCTGGCCGTGCCCAATATGGAGGCCGCCCGGAGCTTCGCGGAGATTTGCGGGCAGAGCCCCCTGCCTTTGGTGGCGGACATCCACTTTGACTATAAGCTGGCCATTGCCGCCGCGGAGGGCGGCGCGGCCAAAATCCGCATCAACCCCGGCAACATCGGCGGGGAGGACCGGGTGAAGGCTGTGGTGGAGGTGTGCAAAGACAAGCACATCCCCATCCGGATCGGCGTCAACGGCGGAAGCCTGGATAAGGCCCTGCTGGAAAAATACGGCCACCCCACGGCCCAGGCCCTGGTGGAGAGTGCCTTCTCTCATTTGGAGCTGCTGGAAAAGCAGGGCTTTTACGATACCTGCGTGTCCATGAAGTCCTCCACGGTGCCCACCATGGTGGCCGCGGCCCGGCTGTTCCGGGAGAAGTGTGACTATCCGTTACATATCGGCGTGACGGAGACCGGCCCCGTGCGGCAGGGCCTCATCAAATCCGCCATGGGCATCGGCGCGTTGCTGCTGGACGGCATCGGCGATACCATCCGGGTCAGCCTGACGGACGACCCGGTGCAGGAGGTCTACGCCGCCAAGGATATTCTCAAAGCCGCGGGACTTCGCCGGGAGGGCGTGAACATCGTCTCCTGCCCCACCTGCGGCCGGACCCGCATTGACCTCATCGGCCTGGTGAAGCGGGTGGACGAGGCCCTGAAGGACTGCCCCAAGCCCATCACCGTGGCGGTCATGGGCTGCGTGGTCAACGGCCCCGGGGAGGCCCGGGAGGCAGACATCGGCATTGCCGGCGGCGACGGCTGGGGCATGATCTTCGAAAAAGGGGAGCAGGTGGAAAAACTCCCCTATGACGAGCTGCTGCCCGCCCTGCTGAGCCGAATCGAGAAGCTATGAGCGCGAATGTGACTTTTCTTCAAATGTTCTCCGAATACGAGCCGCCTGAGGAGCTGCGAGCAGCCCTTTCTCAGGCGGCCCTCGTTGCTGGAGACGTGGACCCGGAGAGCCGGACCGTCTCCGTCGTCATCCACTCCCAGACCTACCTCCCCCAGGGGGACCTGGACCGGGTGGTGAAGGATCTGACGGCCCTCTATGGTCTGCGAAATCTTTCTGTGACGGCCACCCATCCGCCGGAGGAAATCCGCAAAATGACCGACGCGGAGCTGATGAACCTTTTCGTCAGCCGGGACGCCATGACCCGGGGCTCCCTGGCCGGGGCCAAATGGGAGTGGGAGGATACCACCCTGACCATCCGCCTCCGTGCCAACGGGAAAAAGGCAATTTTGGAGCAGATTCCCGCCGTGGAGCGGGAGCTGCGGGAGAGATTTGCCGCGCCGGTGACCATCGCCGTGGAGGCCGGCGCGGAGCTGGAAGGACAGGCGCTGATGGAGGCCATGGAGGCCATGCGCGCCGCCGCCTTTGAGGCCCTGCCCGCCGCAGCCCTCCGCCAGGAGGAGAAAAAGCCCAAAGAGCCCCAGCAGGAGGACACCTTCTACGGGAAGCTCTTCCGGGGGAATGCCACCGCCATGAAGGACCTGTCCATGGACATGGGCACGGTGATCGTGGAGGGCAAGGTGTTCCAGGTGGAGCACAAGGAGCTGAAAAAGCGGAACGCCTGGGTGGTAAAGTTCGACATGACCGACAACACCAACTCCGTCCGCATCAGCCGCTTTATGGACGAGGGAGAGGCAAAGCCCATCCTGGAAAACGTACAGCTGGGCAGCGTTCTGCGGGTCCAGGGCCGGCTGGTGGAGGACCGGTTTGAAAATGAGATGGTCCTCAAGCCCTATGCCATGATGCCCGGCTCCATGCCCAAGCGCCGGGACACCGCCCCGGGGGACAAGCGGGTGGAGCTGCACCTGCACACCATCATGTCCAACATGGACGCCTTGACCGACACCGCCGCCGCCATCAAGCAGGCCGCCGCCTGGGGCCACAAGGCCATCGCCATTACGGACCACGGCTGCTGCCAGTCCTTTACCGACGCGCTGCACTGTGTGGAGGGGAAGAAGCCCCCCAAGGTGGCGGGCACCGACGAGACCATCAAGATCCTGTACGGCTGCGAAGGGTATTATGTCAACGACGTGGACGACCGGATCGTGGTCCATGGCGAAAAAGATATGGCCTTCGATGAGGAATTTGTGGCCTTCGATCTGGAAACCACGGGATTGTCCTCCCGGACGGACAGGATTATCGAGATCGGCGCGGTGATTTTGAAAAATGGGCAGGAGCTGAATCGGTTCCAGACCTTTGTGGACCCGGAGCGGCCCCTGGACCGGCGGATTGTGGAGCTGACCGGCATCACCGAGGAGATGCTCCAGGGCGCCCCGAAGATCGAGGAGGTCCTGCCAAAATTTTTGGACTTTGTGGGAGACCGGGTGCTGGTGGCCCACAACTCGGATTTCGACACCGGCTTTATCCGGGCGGAGTGCCAGCGCCAGGGCCTGCCCTACAATTATACGGCGGTGGACACCCTGATTCTTTCCCAGAACCTATTGTCCCACCTCAACAAATTCAAGCTGAATATCGTGGCGGAAGCTCTGGAACTGCCGGACTTCAACCACCACCGGGCGGCGGATGACGCCATGACCTGCGGGCTGATCATGGTCAGGCTGATGGAGAAGCTGGAACAGGAGCATGACATCCACACCCTGCAAACCATCAACCCGGCCATGATGCGTCTGCGGGCCAAGGGCCACATCACCGACCGCCAGGCAAGACACATCCTCCTGTTCGCCAAGAACCAGGTGGGCCTGCGCAACCTCTACCACCTGATCTCCGATTCCAACCTGAAATACTTCCGCCGGGTGCCCCGGATTCCCAAGTCGGAGCTGATGGACAAGCGGGAGGGGCTGATTATCGGCTCCGCCTGTGAGGCGGGAGAGCTTTTCCAGGCGGTGCTGGACCACAAGAGCGACGATGAACTCAGGCGCATCGCCTCCTTCTATGACTTCCTGGAGATCCAGCCCCTGGCCAACAACCGCTTTATGCTGGCAAACGAAAAATACGAGGCCCAGACCGACGAGGATCTGCGGGCCTACAACCGCACCATTGTCCGCCTGGGCGAGGAGCTGGGGAAGATGGTGGTGGCCACCGGCGACGTCCATTTCCTGAACCCGGAGGACGAGATCTTCCGCCACATCCTGCTGGCCACCAAGGGCTTTGACGACGCGGACAAGGATATGCCCCTGTATTTCCACACCACCGACGAGATGCTGGAGGAATTCTCCTATTTGGGAGAGGAGAAGGCCCATGAGATCGTGGTGGAAAATCCCAACCGCATCGCCGATATGTGCGAGACCATGCGGCCCGTGCCCCACAACCTTTTCGCCCCCAAAATCGAAAACTCCGTGGAGGACCTGAAAAACCTGGTCTATACCAAGTTCCGCCGGCTCTACGGGGACCATCCGCCCCAGGTTTTTGTGGACCGGGTGGAGACGGAGCTGCATGACATCATCAACTGCCATTATGACGTGATCTACATGTCCGCCCAGAAGCTGGTTCAGAATTCCCTGGAGCACGGCTACCTGGTGGGCTCCCGTGGCTCCGTGGGCTCCTCCATCGTGGCCTTCATGTCCGGCATCACCGAGGTCAATTCCTTCCAGCCCCACTACCGCTGCCCCAACCCCGACTGCAAGTACACGGAGCTGAATGTGCCCCCGGGCTACAACTGCGGCGCGGACCTGCCGGACGCCGTCTGCCCCAAATGCGGCACAAAAATGGATAAGGACGGCTTTAATATCCCCTTTGAGACCTTCCTGGGCTTCGGCGGCGACAAGGTGCCGGACATCGATCTGAACTTCTCCGGCGAATACCAGGCCAAGGCCCACGCCTACTGTATCGAAATGTTCGGAAAAGCCCACGTGTTCCGGGCGGGAACCATAGGAACCGTGGCAGAAAAGACCGCCTTCGGCTATGTGAAGAAGTATCTTTCCGAGCGGGGCAGAACGGCCTCCCGGGCGGAGGAGGCCAGACTTGCCCAGGGCTGTGTGGGCGTCCGCCGGACCACGGGCCAGCATCCCGGCGGTCTAGTGGTCATTCCCCAGGAAAACGAGATCTGGGACTTCTGCCCGGTCCAGCACCCTGCCGACGACCCCAACGCCGACCAGATTACCACCCACTTTGAGTACCACTCCATGGAGGAAAACCTCCTGAAGCTGGATATGCTGGGCCACGATGACCCCACCATGATCCGGATGATGGAGGATTTGACCGGGGTGGACGCCAAAACCATCCCCCTGGACGACAAGGACACCATGTCCATTTTCATCTCCTCCAAGGTTCTGGGCTATGAGGACGACCCGGTTCTGGGTCCCACCGGAGCGGTGGCCATTCCGGAGTTTAACACCCGGTTCACCCGGGGAATGCTCATGGACACCATGCCCACCCGCTTCGATACCCTGGTCCGGCTCTCCGGCTTCTCCCACGGCACCGACGTGTGGCTGGGAAACGCCAAGGACCTGATCACCTCCAAGACCGCCACCGTTGACTCCACCATCGGCTGCCGGGACGACATCATGCTCTACCTCATCTCCTGCGGAATGCCGGAGAAGCGCTCCTTTAAGATCATGGAGGCCGTCCGAAAGGGCAGGGGACTGCCCGACGGGGCGGAGGAGGAGATGAAGGCCGCCGGCGTTCCCGAATGGTACATCGGCTCCTGCAAAAAGATCAAATACCTCTTCCCCAAGGCCCACGCCGTTGCCTACGTCATGATGGCCTTCCGGATTGCCTGGTTTAAGGTCCACCACCCGCTGGCCTTCTACGCGGCCTATTTCTACCGCCGCAGCCAGAAGGGCGG
Organism: Clostridiales bacterium UBA3277; assembly: GCA_002362145.1. Classification (GTDB taxonomy): domain Bacteria; phylum Bacillota; class Clostridia; order Oscillospirales; family Oscillospiraceae; genus Faecousia. The sequence goes on along the minus strand of DETX01000060.1, from coordinate 4,690 downwards.
CTTCGACGCGGTGCTCATGACCCACGGCAAGGAGGCGGTGCTCAATAACATCTCCGCCATCGAGAAAAACGAGGACGCCACAGCCAAGGATGAGGACCTGCTGACCACCCTGGAAGTGGCCTATGAATACTATCTCCGGGGCTTTGAATTTCTGCCCATAGATCTTTATCAGAGCGAGGCCATCCGCTTTAAGATTGTGGACGGGAAGCTCCTGCCGCCCTTTGTGGCCATCTCCGGCCTGGGCGAAAGCGCGGCCTGGGACCTGGTGGAGGGCCGCAAGGGAAAGAGCTTCCTCTCCATTGAGGAGGTGGCCGCCGCCTGTCCCAAGGTCTCCAAGACCCATATCCAGATGCTCAAGGACGCGGGGGCCTTCGGAGACCTGCCGGATACCAGCCAGGTGAGCCTGTTTGAGCTGTAGGCGGCCGGAAAAGTTTTTTTCAATTGGAAAGTGGTTCCTCTTGCCAAGAATTCCCGGATGTGATACACTGGAAATATCCGAAGTGAAAGGGGAGAAATTACCATGAAACGACTGATTTCCTTGCTGTTGTGCGTTGCCCTGGTGCTGAGCCTGGGAGCCTGCACCAAAAAGCCCTCCCAGACGGCCGCCCAGGAGACCACGGTTCCGATCGTGACCGAAGCGCCCACCGAGGCCCAGGTCAGTGCCGAGGATGCCGTCGGCAGCTATGAAAACGGCGTCTACCGTAATGAAATGCTGGGCATCCAGGCGACCTTCGACGAAAACTGGTATGTGGCCAGTGTGGAGGAGCGGCTGGAGGTCGTGGGCGCTGTCAGCGAAGCGGTCACCGACGAGGCCATTGCCGACATGCTGGAGACCTCCGGCACGGCTATGGATCTCTATGCCATTCAGGCCAGCGGCAACAGCGTCAACCTCATGCTCCAGAAGATCAACTTCCTGCAAAATGTGCTGATTTCCGAGCAGGAATATGTGAACCAGTCCCTGCCCCAGATGGATGCCGCCATGAAATCCATCCAGGTGGAGGATGCTGTGATCGAGGCGACGACCATCACCTTTGCCGGAGGGGAGCACCCTGCCATTGCCATTTCCGGCACCCAGGGAGGGCTGAACTTCTATGAGCTTATGGTGGTGGTCAAGTCCGGCAGCTATCTTGGCATCGTCACCGCCGCCTGCTACGTGGAGAACACCACGGAAGAAATCCTCGGCCTGTTTGAGGGACTGTAAAACAACCAAAAGCGCTGCAAACCGACACATTCCATAAAGATACCGGCCCCGGGCCGGTATCTTTTTATCTATTGAGAGAAAAGTTGGCCTTGCTTTTTGGAGGACAGTTTCGTACAATAAAGTGGAAAGAGAAAGAGAGGGCTTTTTATGGACATCACTTCCTTCGTAAAATTCATGGACGGCATCGCCTGGGGACCCTGGATGCTGGTGCTGCTGCTGGGCACCGGCGTTTTCCTCAGCATCCGGGTGGGCTTCATCCAGTTCCGCAAGTTTGGCTACGCCATGAAGAACACCATTGGCAAGGTGTTCCACAAGCAGTCCGCCGGAAATGGCGAGGTGACGCCCTTCCAGGCTGTGACCACCGCTCTGGCGGCCACCGTGGGTACCGGCAATATCGCCGGAGTAACCGGCGCCATTGCCATAGGCGGCCCCGGCGCCGTGTTCTGGATGTGGGTTTCTGCCCTGTTTGGCATGGTGACCAAGTATTCCGAAGTGGTCCTGGCGGTCCGCTACCGGGAGCGCAATGAAAAGGGCGACTATGTGGGCGGCCCCATGTACTACATCCGAAACGGCCTGGGCCCCAAGTGGAACTGGCTGGCGGTGACCTTCAGCGCCCTGGGGGCCCTGGCGGCCTTCGGCATCGGCAATATGACCCAGGTCAATACCATTGCTGGCGCCGTGAATACGGCTATTGACGCCTTCGGCGGCAACACCCAGGGGGCCACCGTGACCCTCTTCGGCCAGATTGTCCCGGTGTCCAGCATTGTGGTCGGTCTGCTGGTGGCCATGGTTGTGGGCCTGGTGCTCTTTGGCGGCATCAAGCGGATCGGCTCCGTCACGGAGAAGCTGGTGCCCTTCATGGCCCTTGCGTACATTCTCTGCTCCCTGACCGTGGTGCTGTGCAACGTCAGCGCCCTGGGACGGATTTTCGGCATGATCTTCAAAGGCGCGTTCAGCGCCCAGGCGGCCCTGGGCGGCGCCTTCGGCATTACCATCATGACCACCATCCAGAAGGGTGTGGGCCGGGGCGTGTTCTCCAACGAGGCCGGTCTTGGCTCCGCGCCCATTGCCCATGCGGCCTCCTCCGAGGTGGACCCGGTGAAGCAGGGATTCTATGGAATTTTTGAGGTGTTCATGGATACCATTGTCATCTGCACCCTCACGGCGCTGACCCTTCTGTGCGGCGTGGAGCGCGGCGTGCCCATCACCTGGGGCGAAAGCGCCGGCGCGGAGCTGATCATCGCCTCCTTTGCCACGGTGTTCGGGGCAAAGCTGGGCTCTTTCATCATCGCCATCGGCATCAGCCTCTTTGCGCTGTCCACCATTCTGAGCTGGTCCCTCTACGGCACCCGGTGCACGGAATTTATCGTGGGCACCAAGCGGGTCCTGCCCTATCAGATCCTGTTTGTGCTTGTGGTGGTGGTGGGTGCCACCTTGAAGCTGGAATTGGTGTGGGACATCGCCGATACCCTCAATGGCTTCATGGCCATCCCCAACCTGGTGGTCCTGCTGGGACTGTCCGGCGTGGTGGTAAAGCTGACGCAAAATTATTTCTCCAAGGAAAATCTGAGCAAGTAACCCCCCTGGGGCCGCTGGGAATGGCGGATACACAGGACAGGTGCCCGATACGCCCGAAGAAGCCGAAACTTCTTTGGGCGTTTCCCCGTGCGGATGGAAGATTTTTTCATTTTACGGATGTCGTTTATTTCGTGAAGAAGCGAGACAGACATAAATTTGGAGGCTCAAATTATGTGGGAAGAATTAGGAATCAGCGGAGGAACGGCAATCATTGTTTTGATTGCGTTATATTTCGTTGTGAAGTGGGCGGTAAAAAATGGCGTAGAAGAAGCGTATCAGGATATTGCCAGAAAGAAAAAGTCCGGGGATAGAAAAGAGGAACTCGGTCTTGACACGGAAGATCAATAGCTTCGGATTCGCGGGAGAAAGTTTGCCATGGAAGTGGTATTTGGATCGCCATCGGATGTGGAAGCCTGGATGGAGCTTGTCAAACGCGTTCGCTGGAACTTTCCTGGATTGGAAACAGAAGAGAGCATAGAAGAACATACGCGGACAGTGCTGCGGTTCATGAAGAAGAAACAGGCACTGTGCATAAAATGCGGCGGTGAGATTGCAGGCGTCATTTTGTTTTCACGAAATCATAACATGATTTGCTGTTTGGCGGTGGCGCCGGAATATCGGCGGCATGGCTTTGGCTCCCTGCTTCTGGAAAAAGCGCTTAAGGAGCTGGACAGAAGCAAAACGATTTCAGTTTCCACATTCCGGGAAGATGATGAAAAGGGAACTGCGCCAAGGGCGCTCTATAGAAAACATGGCTTCAAAGAGGCAGAGCTTACGGAAGAGTTTGGCTATCCAACTCAGGAATTTGTTTTAGATCCATAGGCTCCCTCTGTAGAAATACCGCGAAACCTTCGGAATGAAGGGTCACGCTCCTATGCACGCCTGTCGGACGCGGCAGACCGGTTGCGGCCAAACGGCTTTTCACTGCCAGAAAGCTTGAAATTGCATTCAAAAACAATCCTCCGTGTGCTTGCGGCCCGCGGAGGATTTTCTGTTTTGCAGACATCCGCCGAAAGCAGCGGCCTTTCTTCTTGCCAAAAATGCCGGGATGTGCTATACTGTTTATAGAAATTACACAAGGAGGAGCTGCTTATGCAGGATATTGGTATGCAATTTCACATCCACTGCGTCCAGGGAGACGTGGGGAGATATGTGTTCCTGCCCGGGGACCCGGGCCGCTGTGAAGCCATTGCCGCTTATTTTGAGAATCCCAGGCACGTGGGCATGAATCGGGAGTACAATATTTACACGGGCACCCTGCTTGGGGAAAAGGTTTCCGTGTGCTCCACGGGCATCGGCGGCCCTTCGGCCTCCATTGCCATGGAGGAGCTGGCCGCCATCGGCGCGGATACCTTCATTCGCGTGGGCACCTGCGGCGGCATTGCCATGGATGTCTGCCCCGGAGACGTGGTGGTAGCCACGGGCGCCGTCCGGTATGAGCATACCTCCCTGGAGTACGCGCCCATGGAATATCCGGCGGTGCCGGATTTTGGCATCACCGCGGCATTGAAAGCCGCCGCCGAGGACCTGGGCTACCGCACTCACACGGGAGTGGTCCAGTGCAAGGACGCGTTCTACGGCCAGCACAGCCCGGAAAAGTCTCCGGTTTCCTACGATCTGCTGCAAAAATGGGAGAGCTGGAAGCGTCTCGGGGTAAAGGCCAGCGAAATGGAGTCGGCGGCGCTGTTTGTGGTGGCGGCGGCCAGGGGCGTCCGCTGCGGAAGCTGCTTCCATGTGGTCTGGAACCAGGAGCGGGAGAAGGCGGGCCTCGCCATGCCCCTGGTGGAGGACACCAGCGGGGCCATCCGGGTGGGAATCGAAGCCATGAAGCGCATCATCGGCGAGGACAAGAAAAAATAAAACAGAGAGTCATACTGATATTCAATTAAAAGTTTAATTCGTCAGAATTGA
>DETX01000094.1:9214-22548 GCA_002362145.1 Clostridiales bacterium UBA3277 | reverse complement strand
AGCTCCTGGTCGATGGTCTTGTACCGGACGATGGGTCCGGCGATGCACTGGTGGAACAGGGCCGCGTAGAGCAGCACGTTCCAGTAGCTTTTCTGGGCCTGGGCATCTCCCCGGTAGACATCGATGACGTAGGTCAGGAGCTGGAAGGTGTAAAAGGAGATGCCGATGGGCAGAGCGATGCTCTTGATGACATCGGGCACCGTGCCGAAGATGCTGCAAATGAGCCCGGCGTACTTAAAGTAGCCGATGAGGCCCAGATCCACCACCGCGGCGGCGGCCACCCAGAGCTTTTTCCTGCCGGTGCTCTCAGACCGGTCCACCCCCAGGGCGCAGGCCCAGGAGGAGAAGGCCATGAACATCAGCAGCAGCACGTACTTGGGCTCTCCCCAGGCGTAGAAGATCAGAGAGAATACAAGCAGGGAGATATTCTGCGCTTTTTGGGTCCTGCACAGGGCATAGACAGCCAGGGACAGGGAAAAGAAGCCGTAGAGAAAGATCAGACTTGAAAAAACCATGTTACCTCTCCGTTTTTCCGTCATAATTTTATCTATTGTAGCAGAGAACGGAGGAAAATGCAATAGAACATCCCATCGCTGAAAATTTTTCTCAGGCGGATGGCGGGGGAAAGAATTGTGAATAAAACGAGAATTTTTCAGCAAAGGGCTTGCTTTTTTTCCCCGGTGCGCTATAATGTTAGCACTCAGACACCTAGAGTGCTAAATAAATGAAGATAGGAATGACGTATTATGGAAAAGCAGCAGTTTAAAGCCGAGTCCAAGCGTTTGCTGGATTTGATGATCAACTCCATCTACACCCACCGGGAGATCTTCCTCCGGGAGATCCTCTCCAACGCCTCCGACGCCATCGATAAGCTGGCCTACACCGCCCTGACCGACGATAAGGTTGGTATCGACCGGGATCAGTTTGCCATCACCATCACCCGGGACGAGGAAGGCCGCACCCTCACCGTCTCCGACAACGGCATCGGCATGACGAAGGAGGAGATGGAGGAGAACCTGGGCACCATTGCCAAGTCCGGCTCCCTGGGCTTCAAGCAGGCCATGGAGAAAAATGAGGACATCGACATCATCGGCCAGTTCGGCGTGGGCTTCTACTCCGCCTTCATGGTGGCCTCCTCCATCACTGTGATCTCCAAAAAGTACGGCGAGGATACCGCCTGGAAGTGGGTTTCCGACGGTGCCGACGGCTACACCATCGAGGAGACCACGAAGGAGGGCCCCGGCACCGACGTGATCATGACCCTCAAGGCCGATACCGAGGACGAGAAATACTCCGACTACCTCCAGGAGTATGAGATCCGCTCCCTGGTCCGCAAGTATTCCGACTATATCCGCTACCCCATCCGCATGGAGGTCACCAAGTCCCGGCCCGTGGAAGATAAGAAGGAGGAAGGCGCTGAGGACAGCGAGGAGAACGCCTCCCCCAAGTACGAGAGCTACCAGGAGATGGAGACCCTCAACTCCATGGTTCCCATCTGGCAGCGCAACAAGAAGGACGTCACCGACGAGGAGTACGAGATCTTCTACCGGGACAAGTTCTTTGACTACAATAAGCCCCTGCGGATCATCCACAGCAGCGCCGAGGGCGCGGTGAGCTTCAAGGCTCTGCTCTTTATCCCCGGCAAGGCCCCCTACGATTTCTATACCAAGGACTTTAAGCGGGGATTACAGCTCTATTCCAGCGGCGTCATGATCATGGAAAACTGCGAGGATCTGCTGCCGGAGCACTTCCGCTTTGTCCGTGGCGTGGTGGACAGCCAGGATCTCTCTCTGAACATCAGCCGGGAAATGCTCCAGCACAACCGCCAGCTGACCATCATCGCCCGGAACATTGAGAAGAAGATCAAGTCTGAGCTCAAATCCATGCTGGAAAACGACCGGGAGAGCTACGAGAAGTTCTTCGAGGTGTTCGGCCGCCAGCTGAAATACGGCACCGTGGCGGACTACGGCGCCCACAAGGATGCCTGCCAGGATCTGCTGCTCTACTACAGCCACAAGCAGGGCAAGCTCGTCTCCCTGAAGGAGTACGTGGAGGCCATGCCCGAGGGCCAGGAGAAGATCTACTTCGCCCCCGGCGAGAGCCGGGAACGCTCGGCGAAGCTGCCCCAGGTGGAGACCCTGGACAAGAAGGGCTATGACGTCCTGCTCTTTACGGAGGATGTGGACGAGTTTGTGCCCCAGACGCTGATGACCTATATGGAAAAGTCCTTCTGCAACGTCTCTTCCGAGGATCTGGGCCTCCAGACCGAGGAGGAAAAGAAGCAGGCGGAGCAGAAGGCCGAGGAGATGAAGGGACTGCTGACCTTCGTCAAGGAGACCCTGGGCGACCAGGTCAAGGAGGTCCGCTTCTCCGAGAATCTGGGCAGCCATCCCGTGTGCATGACCCCCGAGGGCGGCATGAGCTTTGAGATGGAGAAGTATATGAAGCGGGCCAACCCGGAGTTCGCCTTAAGCGTGGGCCGCATTCTGGAGCTGAACGCCGATCATGAGGCGGTGAAGGCGCTGCAGGCGGCCATGACCGAGGACCCGGTGAAGGCCAAGGACTACGCCCAGCTTCTGTGCTACCAGGCCCAGCTCATGGCGGAGCTTCCTCTGGAAGATCCCTATGCCTACACGGAGCTTGTCTGCAAGCTGATGAAGTAAAAGCCGCAAAAGCCAAGCGGGGCTCCCGGAAACGGGAGTCCCGCAATTTTTGCGTTTTTTCTAAAAATTATTGCGTTTTTTGACGGAACGTGGTAAACTAAAGACCAGAAAAAGATAAGGAGGTAACTCTATGGAATATGGAGCGGGCTTAGAGGCGGTTACCGCCATGCTCAGTGGATTCCTTTCCTGGATTCCCAGCTTTGGATTCGGTATTTTAAGCTATGTGTTTACGGGAGTCACGCTGTATACCGTGGCCAGGCGGCGGGGCGTTGATAAGCCCTGGCTGGCCTGGATTCCGGTGGTGAACGTGTGGCTCATTGGGTCTTTGTCCGATCAGTACCAGTATGTGGTCCGGGGGCAGTACAAGTCCAGGCGGAAGGTTCTGCTGACACTGTCCATCGTGAATTTTGTACTGCTGACTGCCATCTGCATCCTCGGAGGCGTGCTGGTGGCGAATGTGGTGATGAATTATATTGTGTCTCCCGCCGCTGTCGAGGATTGGGAGCTGGTAAGAATGCTTATGAGCCCCGTGATGGGAATTATGGGCCTCGCCATCGTCATGGGCGGTGTGGGCATTGCCTATGCGATCATCTATTTTATTGCCCTGTACGACGTGTACCGGTCCATGGACCCGGACAACAGCACCTTGTATCTGGTGCTGAGCATCCTGATCCCCGTCACCGAGCCCTTCTTCCTGTTCTTTAACCGGCAGAAGGACCGGGGAATGCCGCCCCGCCGGCAGGAGATGCCGGAAGGAGAGCCCCGGCAGCCGGAGTGGGAAGCGCCCAAGGATTATCTCTAAAGACACAGCCGCCGTCCCGATCTGCGGGACGGCGGCTTCGCCTATTCCTCAATGAATTCCGCGATGTCCTCCAACCGGCAGCTCAGGGCAGAACAGAGTTTATTTAAGGTTTTTGTCTCGGTATTCTCGTTGGCCTTGAGGCGGCGGATGGTTTTGCGGTCGATGCCGCAGGTTTCCCGGAGCCAATCGGTGCTGACGCCCTTTTCCTCCATGAGCTTCCATAGTCGGTCAAATACGATCATAAAAACGCCTCCTTGAAATTTGTCATGCAGAAAAAATGTCCCGGCCGGGCCGGGACATTTTTGTCGTTTAATTTTCGTAGGTGGCGGACAGATCGCTGTAGAAGGCCAGCATCTCTTCCTCGGTGTCGAAGTTCGCCACATACATCTGGTTGGCCATGGCGCCGGACAGAGCGTCGGGGATGCGGCCGTTCATGACCATGTGGCTGCCGTACTTGAGCATGACCTCGTAGTCGTCCAGCTTGTAGCGGCGGAAGTCCCGGCGGCCGTAGAAAGCGCAGAAGTGGTGGTTACCGGTGGCCTTGGTGGCGTGGTCGAAGGCCACCATATCCGCCCAGATCTTATAGACGTCGGTCTCCTGGGAGTAGTTGTACATCTCCGGGGTGTAGCCGCCGGCGGGACGCATATTGACTTCCAGGCCGATGACGTCGCCCTGTTCGCCCAGGCCCTCCTGGTTTTCGTTCAGCACAAAGAATTCCAGATGGATGAACCGGCTCTTCACGCCGAAGGCCTCCACGGTCCGCAGCCCCGCGTCCCGGATCTTCTCCGGCAGCTCCTTGACCAAAAAGTACACGGAGTCGCCGCCGTCGTTGACAATATCCATCAGGGACATGGGGGTGATGTTGCCGGACTCAAAAATGGGCTGGCCCTGGGAGTCGATGATGGCGTCATAGGTCTGGACATAGCCGTTGACGAACTCCTCCATGATGTACTGGCTGGGATCCTTCTCCCGAATGAACCAGGCCACATCCTCGTCGCTGAGGAGCTTGTAGGTGTTGTTGGCGCCCACGCCGTCGTCGGGCTTGACGACCACGGGATAGCCCACAGTGTGGGCGAATTCCAGGGAATCCTCCAAGCCCTCCACCAGGTGATACCGGGCGGTAGGGATGCCGGCCTTGGCGTAGTAGCGCTTCATGAGGGACTTGTACTTGATCTTGGCGATGTCGTCATTTTTGGGGCCGGTAGTGATGTTGAACTCCGTCCGCAGGGCGGCGTCCCGCATGAGCCAGTACTCGTTGTTGCTCTCCAGCCAGTCGATCTTGCCATACTTGAAGGTGAAGAAGGCCACAGCCCGGAAAACCTCGTCGTAGTTTTCCAGGCTCGACACCTTGTAGTATTCGTCCAGGGAGTCCCGCAGCTCCTGCATCAGCTCCCCGTAGGGGCAGTCGCCGATGCCCAGAACCCGCATGCCGTTGTTTTTCAGCTCCCGGCAGAATTTCCAGTAGGTCAGCGGAAAGTTGGGGGAAATGAAGATAAAGTTTTTCATAGTGCTCTCTCCTTTTTCTATGGCGAATGTCTTATCCCAGGAACCAGGGAAGGTAGGTCTCCACCATTTTATACCACCAGGGCCAGTCGTGGTTCACATCGTAGCCCCAGTATTCAAACCGGGTGTGGATGCCCTTGCGGCAGCACACGGTATCCAGCCACCGGGTGGACTCCAGCAGGGGCTCCTCCCAGGCGCCCTGGCCGCAGACGATGAGGGATTTCTGGCTGTTGTAGAGCTCCTTGTACCAGTGGCCATCGGGAAGATTCTGCAAATACAGACAGGGGCAGTTGTTGTACACCAGCTCATCGCAGTAATCGCCGAAGAAGAACTTATTGTCGTACAGCCCGGAGATGGCAAAGCAGCTGTCAAAGATGTCCGGCCGGCGGTAGTAGAGGTTGGCGGCGTGCATGGCGCCCATGGAGGCGCCGAAGGTCATGATGTTCTCGTCGTGGCCGTTGGCCATGCCGGCCAGGTGCCGGATGGTGGGCACCATCTCGCTTACAATATACTGGAACCACTTTTCGTGGTTTTCGATGCGCCAGCGGTTGTCCGCGCCCTGGGCGGCCCAGGCCTCGCTGTCGATGGTGTCAACGGAGAACACCATGCACCGTCCGCTTTCAATCCAGGGGGCCCAGGTGTCCACCATGTGGAAGGACTCAAAGTCCCAGAACCGGCCCGCCTGGCAGGGGATGAAAAGCACGGGCTTGCCGCAGCTTCCGTAGACCTTAAACTCCATTTCGCGGTTTAAATAGCCGCTCCAATGCTTATGATACTGAATTTCCATTTGTTTTCTCCTGTTCTTTTCATACTGCTTCTCAATAAAAATGTTTATTATTGAGAAGGCATCGTCTAACGGCGTTTACAGCCCCAGACAGTCCATGAAGATGGGAATCTGGGCTTCCCAGGAGGCCTCGCAGTGGCTGCCTCCGGGGACGATGCGCAATGCCAGATTGACCCGCTTGGTCAGCAGCAGGTGGGCGGCGGAGATCATGGATTCCGCCGAGGCGGCGTGGTTGAACATCTCGTTCTCGCCGTAGTCCATATAGATGGTGGTGTCCCGGCGGATGTGGGCCCGGGCAATGAGCTCCAGGACCTTCCCCGGGGCCACCCACAGACTGGGGGAGAGGCAGGCGCCCCGCTGGAACACATGGTTGAAGGCCGTGACGCCGTACAGGGCCATGAGCCCGCCCATGGAGGACCCGGCGATGATGGTGTTGCGCCGGTCGGGGAGGGTGCGGTAGGTTTCGTCGATGTAGGGCTTGAGGGTTTTGACCATCCAATTAAGCATGATGCCGCCCTTACCCTTGATTTTTCCAAGCTCAGAATTGACATACGTCATGGGAGAGTACTCGATGAGACGCTGGTTGCCGTTGTGGTTGCACTCCACACCCACGATGATCAGCTGCTTGCCGCTGTCCTGCATGAACTTGTTCATGCCCCAGGATTTGCCGAAGGTGGCATCCTCGTCAAAAAACACGTTGTGCCCGTCAAACATATACATGACCGGGTAGCGGCGCTCCGGCTCCTCTTCATAGGAATCGGGAAGGTAGATGTAGGCCCTGCGGGCCATGTCTCCGGAAAGCTGGGGAATAACGACGTCCCATTTTATGACCATTGCTCTGATTTCCTCCGTAAACCACAATATCGCAATTAAGATGGACTATAGTATAAAGCGGAAAAAAGCGATTGTCAACATACGAAATTGGAAACTGTGTTTTTCTACAAAAAACATACGCCCACGTCCTGGGGACGTGTCAAAAAGGACAGCACAATTCCCCCACCGCCGGGCCATGGCCGGGGCAGGGAACGGGCTTTATGACAAAAGGGATGCTTTCCATGGACATTCCGGCAATGTTTTCGAATTTCGGTTGCATTCAGGCCCCGACTCCACTATAATAAATCTGGATTCTCCATGAAAAACAATCAATATGGAGGCGATGACCATGGCATTACACGTCATGGATGAGGCCAACCGCTGCCTGGGCTGCAAAAATCCCCAGTGCCAGAAGGGCTGCCCCATCCACACGCCCATCCCCGAGGTGATTAAGCTGCTGAAAGCCAATGAGCTGGACAAGGCCGGCTGGATGCTTTTTGAAAACAACCCCCTCACCACCGTATGCAGCCTGATCTGCAACCACGAAAATCAGTGCGAGGGCCACTGCGTTCTGGGGAAAAAGGGCGCCCCCGTCCACTTCTCCGTCATTGAGAACTATATTTCCAGTACCTACGCCTCCAAAATGGTCCAGGGCCCCCATCCCTCCAACGGCATGAAGGTGGCCATTGTGGGCTCCGGCCCCGCGGGCATCACCATTGCTATTCTGATGGCCCGGTACGGCTACCAGGTCACCATTTTTGAGAGCAAGGACAAAATCGGCGGCATTCTCCGCTATGGCATCCCCGAATTCCGGCTGCCCAAGTCCGTGCTGGATGACATCCAGTACCGCCATCTGGAACTCAAGGGCATCAAGATCCGTCCCAATACCCGCATCGGCGGCGCCATCGGCGTGGATGACCTGTTCCGGGACGGCTATAAGGCTATCTTCATCGGCACCGGCGTCTGGAACCCCAAGACCCTGGGCATTCCCGGAGAGACCTTCGGCAATGTCCACTATGCCATCAACTACCTCAATAACCCCGACGTCTACAAGCTGGGGGAGAAGGTCATCGTCATCGGCGCCGGCAACGCCGCCATGGACGTGGCCCGCACCGCCATCCGCCACGGCACCCGGGAGCTGACCTGCTTCTCCATGAGCAAAACCGTGGCCGCCAGCCAGTATGAATTCAGCTACGCCCAGCTGGAGGGCGTGGACTTTGTCTACAATAAGAAGCCCGTACAGATTGTGGATGAGGGCGTCATCTTCCGGGATGTGGAGGAGGGGGAGAACCACACCTTCACGGAGATCCCCGGCACGGATACCCTGTATCCCGCGGACAGCGTCATCATCTCCATCAGCCAGGGCCCCCAGAATACCATCGTCAGCACCACCTCCGGCCTGAACGCCAACAGCCGGGGCCTGCTTGTGGCCGACGAACAGGGCCGGACCAGCCGCCCCGGAATCTTCGCCTCCGGAGACGTGGTGGTGGGCGCCCGGACCGTGGTGGAGGCCGTGGCCTACAGCAAAAAGGTGGCCGAGGCCATGCACGAATACATCCAGAGCACCCTGGAAAAGCCCCAGGAATAACCGCCTGTCAAGCCATGAAAAATCCGCGCCTCCTGCCAAAGCAGGGGCGCGGATTTGCTTATTTTCCTTTCCTTCCCAGCTGCCAGAAGGCGACGGCGCTGGCGGCGGCCACGTTGAGGGAATCCACCCCGTGGTACATGGGAATCTTGACGGTGTAGTCGCATTTGGCGATGGTCTCGGCGGCAAGGCCGTCTCCCTCGCTGCCCATGACAATGGCCAGCCTCTCCTCGGCTTGGAGGGCCGCGTCGTCAATGGACACGGAATTGTCGGACAGGGCCATGGCCGCGGTGCGAAAGCCCAGCTCCCGGAGCCGCTCCATCCCACCCTCCGGCCAGCTGTCCAGATAGGTCCAGGGAATCTGGAACACCGTGCCCATGCTTACTCGGGCGCTGCGGCGGTAGAGGGGATCGCTGCACCCCGGGCTCAGGAGCACCGCGTCCATGCCAAGGGCCGCGGCGGAGCGGAAAATGGCCCCCACGTTGGTGGGATTCTGAACGTCCTCCAAAACGACCACCCGGCTTTTTCCGGCGCAGATGGAAGTGAGGTCCGGCCGCCTGGGTCGCCGCATGGCGCACAGCACCCCCCGGGTCAGGTGATAGCCGGTGAGGCCGCACAGAAGCTCCTCGTCGGCGGTGTATACCGGCAGCTGGGGATACCGGGCGATGATCTCCCGGGCGGAGCCGTCGATGTCCTTTCGCTCCATCAGCAGCGACACAGGCTCGCAGCCCCCGTCCAAGGCCCGGAAAATGACCTTGGGGCTTTCGGCGATGAACATCCCCTTGGCGGGCTCAAAGCGGTTGAGTAACTGCGCCTCGGTCAGCCGGGCGTAGACATCCAGCTCCGGGGCGGAAAAATCGGTGATTTCCACAACGTTTGCCATGGCGGCCCCTCCTTTATCTTCCTGGGCGGATTTCCGGGGCCATGCCGCTCTTTTCAATGCGGCTTTTCAGCCAGGTCCCCCGGAGATAGGCAATGTAGAACACAATGGAAGAGAGCAGCCAGCTGATGGGATAACAGGCGGCCAGCATCTCCAGCCGGTGGAAATGGCGCACCACCGTGGCGATCCAGAGGACCCGGAACAGGCACACGCAGGTGCAGGTGATGACCGTGGGCATGACGGAATAGCCCGTGCCCCGCATGGTCCCGGCAAAGACCTCCACCGGCATGAACAGAATGTTGAAGGGAACGGTGATGGAGATAATCAGGGCCCCGGTCCGCACCACCTCCGGGTCGGAGGAGTAGATGCCGATGATGAAAGTACGCAGGCTGTATTCCAGAACGCTGAGACAGCCCACCAGCCCCACGGCCATCCCCAGGCAGATCCAGACGCTCTGGCGGATGCGGTCATACTTCTGGGCCCCGAAGTTCTGGCCCACGAAGGTGGTGATAGACACGCCGAAGGCACCGGAGATCATCCAGGTGAGACTGTCGGTCTTGGTATAGGCGGTCCAGGCGGCTACGGTGATGTCACCGAAGGAGTTGATGCCAGACTGAATGAGCAGGTTCGCCAGATCAAAGGTGACGAATTGAAGTCCCGCCGGGACCCCCACGTACAAAATGCGCTTCAGCAGCGCCGGGTCCAGCCGCAGCTCCTTCAGCCGGAGCCGGACATCCTCAGGCTGCCGGAGCAGGGCGCGGACCACCAGCACGGCGCTGATGACCTGGGACAAAACGGTGGCCAGCGCCGCCCCGGCAATGCCCAGTTTCAGCACCACCACGAAAAGAAGGTCCATGAGGATGTTGATCACACAGGCGGCGATGAGAAACAAAGTGGGGCGCTGGGAGTCCCCCATGGCCCGGAGAATCCCCGAGCCCATGTTGTACACCATGGAGGCCACGGCCCCGGAGAGGTAGAGGCGGGTGTAGAGGGTGGAGTCTGATAGACAGCTCTCCGGGGTCCGAATGAGCTTCAGAACCGGCCCTGCCGCCGTCAGCCCCAGCCCGGTGATGACGGCCCCCAGCACCAGGGACAGGGCGATGCCGCTGTGCAGGGCCCTGCGGACCCCGTCCCGGTCGCAGGCACCGTAAAATTGGGACAGCAGCACCGTGGCGCCGGTGCTCAGGCCCACAAAAAAGCCGTTGAGAAGGCTGATGAGGGCTGACGTGGCGCCCACTGCCGCCAGACCCTGGGTGCCCACGGCCCGGCCCACGATGATGGCGTCCACGGTGTTGTACATCTGCTGGAAGAAGGTTCCCAGCAGAATGGGAAAGAAAAACAGAAGCAGCTGTTTCCAGATCACGCCCTGGGTGATCTGCCGATCATTGACCGCACGGACCATGGAGATTCCTCCGAAAGTAAGTTTTTCCGGGGTATTTTAACACATTTCTCCCCGGGTGTCCAGGGCCTATTTCGCCTGGGAAAAATCCCAGGCCTCCCGCAGAAAGCCTTTGATGGTCTCATCGAGCTGGCTCTGCTGGGAGAGGACCACGTGGTAGGTCCAGCGGCCGGGGTAGGGCTCTGTGGCCACGGCAATCCGGGGGCTGTCTTTCCGCTCCCCCAGACCGAAGGTCAGAAGAATGCACACCTTGGGCCAGTCCTTTTTCCGCCGGAGGGGCAGAGAGGCGGCGGCAAAGAGATGGCGGCCGTAGAAGCTGATCTGGCTTTTCTGGACCTTTACCCGGGCCTCGGGGAACAGCTCCTCCAAAACCGCGAACAGCGCCTCATACAGCCCCAGTTCCTGGGGCTTTCCGTCAAAAAAGGCGAGAGCATCCTCAAAATAGTGTTCAGGACAGTTCACAGCAATGCCTCCTCCACCCGGCCAGGAGGCAGGGTATGAAAAATTTCCGCAGTAATGGCTTTAAACTCCCGGATATCCGTGGTTTTTCGCAGCCGTTTCCAGAGCTTGTCAGACCCGGCGAACCGGAACCGGAGATAGCTCCAATGCTCCTTTAGGCGGAACATGGCGTTGCGCTCCGAGGAAAAGGCGGCGGCGTATGCCTCCAGCAGCTCCGCCATGAAGCGCTCCAGACGCTCCACGTCCGTACCGCCGGAGCACATCCCCGGGTCCATTAGAAATCCCCGGCCGATCATCACGGCCTCCACATCCGGGAACCGCCGGTACAGCGCCTCCACCTGGGAAAGGGACCGGAGGTCCCCGTTGAAGCACAGGGGATTTTTGCTGTGCTCCCGGGCCCAGGCGAACATCTCCCGGTCTACGGCGCCCTTGTAAAACTGGCTGCGCACCCGGGGGTGGATGGTGAGCTCCCGGATGGGGTAGCGGTTGAAAATTTCCAGCAGAGCGGGAAATTCCTCCCGGTTCTCAAGCCCCAGCCGGGTCTTGACGGAGATGGGAAGGCAGTTTTCCCGGAAGATCTCCTCCAGAAACCGGTCCAGAGCCTCCGGGTCCCGGAGCATTCCGCTGCCCTTCCCCTTGGAGACCACCGTTCCCGAGGGACAGCCGAGATTCAGATTGATTTCCTCGTACCCCCGGTCCCGGCAGACCCTGGCGAACCAGGAAAAGTCCTCCGGGGACTTGGTGAGCACCTGGGGGACGGCGGTGAAGGGGACGCTCCCCGCCGGGGGAAGGCCCCGTTCCTCCCTGGGGGTCAGGCTCCTGTGGGAGGTGGGGGAGAAGAAGGGCATATAATAGCGGTCCACCCCGGGAAAATACCGGTGGTGGAGGCTGCGGTAGATGCCGTCGGTGAGCCCCTCCATGGGGGCAAAGTAGTAACGCATGATCTTCGCCTCAATTGGGAAGCGCCGCCCAAAAGGGCGGCGCATGAATTTTTGATCAGACTTCGGAAATGACGGGCAGAATCATGGGATTGCGCTTGGTGGTCTTGTACAGGTAGCCGCTCAGATCGTTCTTGATGGCGGCCTTCATAGCGGACCAGTCCCGGATGTGCTTGCGCTGGCACCGGTCGATGGCCTCGGACACCACGTCCCGGAGGGCGTTCATCAGCTCCTCGGATTCCTTCACATAGATGAAGCCCCGGGTGATGATATCGGGCCCGGTGATGACGCTGCCGTCCTCGGCGCTTAAGTTTACGCACACCACAATCATGCCGTCCTCAGCCAGATGCTTGCGGTCCCGGAGCACCACGCTGCCCACGTCGCCCACACCGCTTCCGTCCACAAAGACCTTGCCGGCGGTGACGGTGCCCTTGAGCTTGCAGGTCTTGCCGGTGAACTCAAAGACGGAGCCGATCTGGCCGATAAAGATGTTCTTGGGGTTCATGCCCATCTGCTGGGCCAGCTTGGAGTGAATCTGCAAATGCCGCTGCTCGCCGTGAAGGGGCAGGAAGAACCGGGGCTTGAGCAGACCATGGATGATCTTCAGCTCTTCCTGGCAGGCGTGGCCGGAAACGTGGAGGCCCTCGCTCTTTTCGTAGACCACGTCGGCGCCCTTGCGGTAGAGCTCGTTGATGATCTTGGAGATGGCCTTCTCGTTGCCGGGGATGGCGGAGGCGGAGATGATGATCCGGTCTCCGGCGGTGATCTCCACCTGGCGGTGGGTGTTGAAGGCCATACGGTACAGGGCCGACATATTTTCGCCCTGGGAGCCGGTGGACACGATGACCAGCTTGTTTTTGGGAATGCTCTTAATGGCGGCCAGATCCACGATGGTTCCGGCCTTGACCTTGAGGTAGCCCAGCTCCTGGGCGACCTTCAGGACGTTTTCCATGCTTCGGCCGGTGACGGCCACCTTCCGGCCATACCGCTGGGCGGTATTCAGGATGGACTGGATGCGGTGCATATTGGAAGCGAAGGTGGTGACGATAATCCGCTGGTCGCAGTTGCGGAACTGCCGGTCCAGGCTCTCGGCCACCAGGTTTTCACTGGGGGTGTAGCCGTTGCGCTCGACGTTGGTGGAGTCGGACAGGAGGGCCAGCACGCCCTGCTTGCCCAGCTCGCCGAACCGGGCCAGGTCGATCATGCCGTCTTTCGCGGTGGGATCGATCTTAAAGTCGCCGGTGAACACCACGGTGCCCACAGGCGTGCGGATGGCAAAGGCCACCGCGTCGGCAATGGAGTGGTTGACGTGGATGAATTCCACGCTGAAGCACCCGGCCTTGACCACGTCCCCGGGCTTGTGGGTCACCAGCTTGACCTTGTCCGCCAGCCGGTGCTCCTCCAGCTTGAGCCGGATGAGGCCGTTGGTCATGGCTGTGCCGTGGATGGGGCAGTTGACCTCCCGCATGGCGTAGGGGATGGAACCGATGTGGTCCTCGTGGCCGTGG
>DETX01000094.1:7651-8923 GCA_002362145.1 Clostridiales bacterium UBA3277 | reverse complement strand
CCTCGTGGCCGTGGGTGATGAAGAAGCCCCGGAGCTTATCCTTGTTCTCCACCAGATAGGAAAAATCCGGAATCACCAGATCCACGCCGTACATATCCTCCTCCGGGAAGCCGACGCCGCAGTCTACGACGATCATATCCTTGCCGTATTCCAGGACGGTAATGTTTTTGCCGATCTCATCGAGACCGCCCAGGGGGATAATTTTTAATTTTTCTGCCAAATAAAATACTCCTTTCGTATCACATAGATGCGTGATTGGACATAACAAGCAGGCAGCCATCTGCCCTGGGTCCCGGCCCTGAATCGCCTGCCCTGGGGAAAACGCCTGCATTTTCATTGAATTTTGCGGCCTGAGCCGCCGGGGGAGGAGAAAACCCGCCTCCCAAATGCACCGGGAAAGCCCATCCCGGCGCGTTTGTTAGATAGTATAGCACAAAATAGGGGAAAAGTATACCTTTATTTTTAAAGGGTTTTTTACGGAAATGCGGGAAAAGCAGTTGCAGGATTTGGTTGGATTTGCTATAATGGCAATGACTATCGCTTGACAGGGGGCTAAAATGCCCGCTGGCGGTTTAAATTTGATAATCGCGGCGCCATGCCGCAATTCCCTGCACGAGAGGGTGAGCAGCGATGAAACGAAGATTGGGAAAACTCCTCAGACCCGGAATGGGCAAATACTTCCTGGTGATGGCTGCCTTCTGCGGCGCGGCATTGCTGGAGGAGCACTATTGGCTCTCCGCGGCGGAGGCCTCCGTGACGCTGCTGGTGTTTGTGCTGTACATGGTGGAGCACGCCCACCGGGAACGGCAGCTGCAAAAATATCTGCAAAGCTGTCCGGACACCCTGGAAGCTGCCGGCCGTGGGGAGGCGCCCCTTCCGGCGGTGCTCTTCCGCTTGGGAGACGGGGGCATCGTCTGGGCGAACCACCGGTTCAGCGACCTGACGGGCTATGCCGACGCCATGATGGAGCAGTATATGGATGAGGTTCTGCCGGGCTTTACCACGGACTGGCTGGCCACCGGCAAGACCGAGTGCCCCCAGGATGTGACGCTGAACGGCCGGCGCTACCGGGCCTACGGCTCTGTCCTCCGGGCGGAGGACAATAAGGGCACCATGCTTGGCGTCATCTACCTCAGCGACCTGACGGAGCTCTACCAGGTCCGGGACGAATATATCCGCTCCCGGCCGGTGGTGGCCATCATCATGATCGACAATTATGAGGAGCTCATTAAGAACCTGACGGAAAACGCCGTCTCCTCCCTGAACGCCAAG
>DETX01000094.1:0-7352 GCA_002362145.1 Clostridiales bacterium UBA3277 | reverse complement strand
AAATTGGAGCGCAACCGCTACCTCTTCCTCTTCGAGCGGCGGGATTTGCAGCTGGCCATCGACGATAAGTTCTCCATTTTGGAAAAGATACACGAGGTCACCAGTCCCTCAGGCCAGCCGGCCTCCATCTCCATCGGCCTGGGCGTGGACGCCGCGGACTTTAACGAGGGCTATGAATTCGCGGCCCTGGGCGTGGAAATGGCCCTGAGCCGGGGCGGCGACCAGGCGGTCATCAAGGACCGGATCAACTTCTCCTTCTACGGCGGCCGGGGCACCGAGTCCAGCTACTTAAGCAAGGTGGGCTCCCGGAGCATCGCCAGCTCCTTAGAAAAGCTCATCGGCCAGAGCGGCCACGTGTTCATCATGGGCCA
This sequence comes from Clostridiales bacterium UBA3277, assembly GCA_002362145.1. Lineage (GTDB taxonomy): Bacteria > Bacillota > Clostridia > Oscillospirales > Oscillospiraceae > Faecousia. Next base: position 6,981 of record DETX01000094.1, on the reverse strand, counting down.
CAAGAACGCCGACCTGGACGCCGTAGGCGCGGCGGTGGGCATCTGCTGCCTGTGCCGGAAAAAGGGCAAGAAGGCCAGTATCGTCATCGATCTTGAGAAAAACGCCGCCGGAAAGCTCATTGAGCAGGTCATGGCGGAGCCGTGCTATAAGGATGTGTTCCTCTCCGGCCAGGACGCCCTGCTCATGGCCGACAGCCACAGCATTCTGGTGGTTGTGGATACCAACCGGCCGGACCAGGTGGAGTGCCGGCCGCTGCTGGAGGCCATTTCCAAGGTCTGCGTGGTGGACCACCACCGCCGGGCGGCGGACTATATCAGCCCCGTGGTGGTAAACCTCCACGAGACCTACGCCTCCTCCGCCTCGGAGCTGGTGACGGAGATTCTGCTGTACTGCGTGGAAAAGCAGGATGTGCTGCCCATCGAGGCCAAGTGCCTCATGGCGGGCATCTGTCTGGATACGAAGTTCTTCAACGTCCGCACCGGCGAGCGGACCTTCGAGGCCGCCGCGGCCCTGCGCCGCCTGGGGGCAGACCCCACGGAGGTCAAGATGCTGCTGCAAAACGACTTCCAGGACACCATGGAAAAGTATCAGATCATCAAATCCTCCCGGCTCTACCGGGGTGAGCTTGCCATTGCCGCCTTGAACAGCACCACCAGCCGGATTCTGGCGGCCCAGGCGGCGGATGAGCTGCTGAATATCTCGGGCATCACGGCCTCCTTCGTCCTCTATCCCGACGGGGACCAGGTCATCATCTCCGCCCGAAGCATCGGCTCTGCCAATGTGCAGGTGATTCTCGAGCCCCTGGGCGGCGGCGGCAACGCGGCCACGGCGGGGGCCCAGATCCAAAATTCCACCGTCAAGGAGACCCTGGACGCTCTGGTGGCCTCCATCGATAAATTCTACGAGGGCTGAAGCCCGGAAGATAAAGGAGAAAAGCTATGAAAGTGATTTTAATGCAGGATGTGAAGGGTAAGGGCAAGAAGGGCCAGATGCTGGAGATTTCCGACGGCTACGCCCGGAATTTTCTGCTCCCCCGGAAGCTGGCAGTGGAGGCAACCCCCGACGCCATCAACACCATGCGCATGAACGACAAGGCCACCCAGGAGCGCATCGCCCGGGAGAAGGCCGAGGCCCTGGCCGTCTCCAAGCAGCTGCGGGAGATGACCGTCACCGTGGCCTGCAAGGGCGGCGGCGCCGGACGGCTCTTCGGCTCCGTCACCAACCAGGAGATTGCCGACGCCCTGGCGAAACAGGGCATCAAGCTGGATAAGCGGAAGATCAACATTGCCGAGCCCATCAAGAACGTGGGCACCTACACGGTGACCTGCAAGCTGGGCTATGAGATCAGCGCACCCCTGACCGTAAAAATTGAGGAAGCCTGATGGGCTCTGAAAAATCCTGCGGCGCGGTGGTTTTCACCCGCCTGGAACGGGAAATCCGCTATGTGATCATCCGCCATCTCGGCGGCCACTGTGGATTCCCCAAGGGCCACATGGAGCCCGGGGAGGAGGAACAGACCACTGCCCTGCGGGAGATCCGCGAGGAGGTGGGCCTGCGCCCGGTCCTGATCGATGGCTTCCGGGAGGAGGAGAACTATCTTCTTCCCAACAAGTCCGGCGTGGCGAAGCAGGTCGTCTATTTTCTGGCGGAATATTCCGGCCAGATGATCCATACCCAGCCCGAGGAGGTTGCGCAGGCCTGGTTTCTGCCCTATGAAGAGGCTCTGTCCGCGCTGACCTTCCGGGAGGCCAGGGAAATCCTTAAAAAAGCCCAACAATTTTTAGGGGAGTAAAAGCTCCCGTTTTGCCCGCGAAGCAGCAGAGAAAGGAGAACGAACCACATGGACGAAGAACTGGTACCGAGGCGGCAGCCCCAGTCTCTGGAGGCGGAACAGGCGGTGCTGGGCTCCATTCTCATCGACAGCCGCTGTATCACCGACGTGGTGGGCCTCGTAAAGCCCGACGACTTCTACCTGGAGCAGAACCGGGAGATTTACGAGACTATCTACACCATGTTCAACTACTCCGAGACCATCGACCCGGTGACGGTGCTGGACAAGCTCAAGGAGCTGGGCTACTACCATGACAATTCCAAGGATTACATCCTTCAGCTCATGGAGATCACCCCCACCGCCGCCAATGTGGTCCGCTATGCCGGCATCGTCCGGGATAAGGCCATGCTCCGGGGTCTCAACCAGGCGGGCCTGGACATCACGGAAATGGTGGCGGAGGAGACCGGCACCCCCGCGGAGATGCTGGAATCGGCAGAAAAGAAGATCTACGCCCTGCGAAAGGGCGAGCGGGGGGACAGTTTGGAGCCCATCTCCATGACGCTGCACCGGGTCTTTGAACGGCTTTCAGAGCTGGCAATGTCCGATTCCGCCATCCCGGGCCTGAGCACCGGCCTGCGGGATCTGGACGTGATGATCAACGGCCTGAATAAGTCGGACCTTCTGCTCATCGCCGCCCGTCCCGCCATGGGTAAATCCGCCTTCGCCCTGAACATCGGCCTGAACGTGGCGAAAAAGTACCAAAAGACCGTGGCGGTGTTTAACCTGGAAATGTCCCGGGAGCAGCTGGCAATGCGTCTGCTGGCCAGTGAGAGCTTCGTGGAGATGAACAAGCTGGCCACCGGCAAGCTCAGCGACGAGGAGTGGACCAAATTGTGCATGGCCTCGGGGGCCCTGAGCCAGATGGATTTCCGCATCGACGACAACCCCTCGGTTACGGTGGCGGATATCAGCGCCAAGTGCCGCAGGCTCGACAACCTGGGTCTGGTCATCATCGACTATTTGCAGCTGATGCAGGGCTCCGGCTATGGAAAAAACAGCGACAACCGTGTGGTGGTGGTGGGCGAGATTTCCCGCTCCTTAAAGATCATGGCCAAGGAGCTGAATGTCCCCGTCATCTGCCTGAGCCAGCTGAGCCGTGCGGTGGAGAGCCGCTCGGATAAGCGGCCCATCTTGTCGGACCTCCGAGAATCCGGCTCCATCGAGCAGGACGCGGACTCCGTCATGTTCCTCTACCGGGACGAATATTACAACGAAAACAGCGAGGACCGGGGGGTCTGCGAGTGCATCCTGGCGAAGAACCGCCACGGCAGAACCGGAAACGTGAAGCTGCAATGGATTGCCCAGTATCAGACTTTTACCGACCTGGAGTGGAAACATGCTGAATAAGCTGCTGTCCTTTATCCGCCGGGAGAAGATGCTCGCCCCCGGGGACACCGTCATCTGCGCCCTCTCCGGCGGCACGGATTCCGTGGCGCTGCTGTTCGCCCTGTACTTGTTAAAAGACAAGCTGGGCATCCATCTTGAGGCGGTCCACTTTAACCACCATCTCCGGGGGGAGGAGTCGGACCGGGATGAGGCCTTCGTCCGGGAACTCTGTGACCGGTACGATGTGCCGCTGCATCTGCGCTCCGGCAATGTCGTCCCCGGAAAGAAGGGGCTGGAGGCCGCGGCCCGGGAGGCCCGGTATGCCAGCTTTGAAGGCCTGCACGGAAAAATCGCCACGGCCCACACCGCCGATGACAATGCCGAGACGGTGCTGCTGCACCTCATCCGGGGCACGGGGCTCAAGGGCCTGGGGGGAATCGCCCCCGTCCGGGGAAACCTGATCCGGCCCATGCTCACCGTCACCCGCCGGGAGAATGAGGAATTTCTAAAAGATTGGTGTCTTGACCATGTGGAGGACAGCACCAACGCCTCGGACGCGTATCTGCGCAACCGTGTCCGGCACCATGTGATGCCCCTGCTGGCGGCGGAAAATCCCCGGATCGGGGAGAACCTCTCCCAGATGGCCCTGCGGCTGCGGCAGGACGAGGCGGTTTTGGAGGAGCAGTCGGCCTTCGAAACCCTGCCGGAAGTCGAAACCCTGAAAAAAATGCCCCCGGCCATCCGCAGCCGGATGCTGGAGCGGTTTTTGAAAGACTGCGGCGTCCGGGAACCGGAGGATACCCACATCGCCCTGGCGGAGAGCCTGCTGTTTACGAATAAGCCCTCAGCCCGGGTCCGGCTGCCCGGAGACGTCACCATCGGCCGCAATTATGACCGGCTGGAAGCAATTCCCCTCCGGGAAACACCGGCGGATGTGGCGCTGACCTGCCCCGGGGAGGCGGATTTCGGCGATTTCCACGTGGTCTGCGCCCCTGCGCAGACCATACAAAATACCCCGGATACCCTTACCGTGGCCCCCCGGGGGCCCCTGATGCTGACCTCCCGCCGGGAGGGGGACGCCCTCCGTCTGTCCGGCGGCACCAAATCCGTCAAAAAACTGTTCATTGACCGCAAGATCCCCGCCCACTGCCGCCCCTTCCTCCCGGTGCTCCGGGACGAGGGGGGAATCCTGGGCGTGGCCTCCATCGGCGCCCATTTGGACCGGGTGCCGGAGGACCTTCCGGCCGTGACAGTCCGATTTATGAAAAAGAAAGAGGATAGATGATATGGAAAAGGATATGGCGAAAATCCTGCTGACCGAGGAGCAGATCCAGAATCGCATTTCCGAGCTGGGCGAGATGCTCACGGCCGAGTACGCGGACAAAAACCCCGTGATCGTGGGTGTTTTAAAGGGCGTGGTGGTGTTCTACGCCGACATGATCCGGAAGATCCGGGTTCCCTGCCAGATCGACTTCATGTGGCTCTCCTCCTATGCCGGGACCAGCTCCACGGGAAATCTGATGGTGCGCCAGGACATCTCCGCGGATATCCGGGGCCGTCACGTCCTGATTCTGGAGGACATCTTCGACACCGGCACCTCCCTGGACTTCACCGTCCGGCACCTGCTGGAGAAGGGCCCCGCGTCGCTGAAAATCTGCACCTTTTTGGATAAGCCTGAGCGCCGCCGTCCCGGCATCACCCTGCAGGCGGACTATGTGGGCTTTACCGTGCCCAATGAGTTTGTGGTGGGCTATGGCCTGGACTACAACGAGCGCTACCGGAACCTGCCCTATGTGGGCGTTTTGAAGCCGGAAGTCTATCAGAAATGACCCCGGACTTTTCTTGCAAAATAGATCATGATTAAGGAGAAACCCATTGAGAAACCGTAGATTTATCCCCGTGATTGTCTATCTGCTGGGGCTGGTTCTGCTCTTTACCTTCCTCAGCAGCATGTTCGGCCCCAAGGTAGACCAGGTGCCCTATTCCCAGGTGGTTGATCTCATCCGCCAGGAGAAGGTCTCTTCCTTCGTGGTGGAGGACCAGGTGATTTCCATGACCTTTCGGGAGCCGGTGGACGGCAGGACCACCCTGAACGCCCCTCTGGCCGATCCCGAGGCCTTCCGGCAGGAGCTGGGCGACCTGTTCCAGCAGCAGCATGAGGCCGGAATTTTGACTTATTATCATTTTGTCCCCGAGAAGGGCCTCTCGCCCTATCAGTTCATCCTGCCGCTGCTGGTGGTGGGCCTGGTGCTGATTTTCGTCTGGGGCATGCTGGCAAGCCGCAGCGCCAATAATAACCCCCTGGCCAATTTTGGCAGGGCCCGGACGGTGCTGGGGGTCCCCGACGGCAAGAAGGTCACCTTTGCCGACGTGGCCGGGGCGGACGAGGAGAAAGAAGAGCTCCAGGAGGTCGTGGACTTTTTAAAGGACCCCGAAAAATTTACCAAGATCGGCGCCAGGATTCCCCACGGCATTTTGCTGGTGGGCCCTCCGGGCACCGGCAAGACCATGCTGGCCCGGGCTGTGGCGGGGGAGGCGGGGGTGCAGTTTCTCTCCATCTCGGGCTCTGACTTTGTGGAAATGTACGTGGGCGTCGGCGCCAGCCGGGTCCGGGACCTGTTTGAACAGGCCAAGAAAATTGCCCCGGCCATCATTTTCATCGATGAAATTGATGCTGTGGGCCGCAAGAGAGGCTCCGGCCTGGGCGGCGGCCACGACGAGAAGGAGCAGACCCTCAACCAGATGCTGGTGGAGATGGACGGCTTCTCCCGGACGGAGGGGGTCATCGTTCTGGCGGCCACCAACCGGCCGGACATCCTGGACCCCGCCCTGCTGCGGCCCGGCCGGTTTGACCGGCAGATCCATGTGGGCCGTCCCGACGTGAAGGGCCGTGAGGAAATTCTGAAGGTCCACGCCAAGGACAAGCGCCTGGACGGCGGGGTGAATCTGCGGACCGTGGCCCGGTCCACCGCCGGTTTCACCGGAGCGGATCTTTCGAATCTGCTCAACGAGGCCGCCATCCTGGCCGCCCGGGAGAACCGGCCGGTGCTGAATATGGCGGATTTGAACGAGGCCCTCATGAAGATCACCGCCGGTCCCGCGAAAAAAAGCCGGGTCCAGACCCGGAAGGACCTGCGGGAGACCGCGATCCACGAGGCGGGCCACGCCGTGGCCATGTACCGCCTGTCCTCCCACGACCCCGTGCGGCATATCTCCATCGTTCCCCGGGGCCAGTCCCTGGGCTCAACCTGGTATCTTCCCCAGGATGATTCCGCCAACCTGACCCGCAACCAGATGTACGAGCAGATCGTGGCGCTGCTTGGCGGCCGGGTGGCGGAGGCGCTGTTCCTGGGGGACATCTCCGTGGGCGCGTCCAACGACATCGAGCGGGCCACTAAGCTGGCCCGGGACATGGTGGCCCGGTACGGAATGTGCGAGAAGATCGGCACCGTGTCCTATCTGGACGGCGGCGAGGTGTTCATCGGCCGGGACTATCAGACCACCAAGAGCTACTCGGAAAAGGTGGCCGGGACCATTGACGACGAGGTGAAGGCCCTTATCGACCGGGCCTATGACCACTGCCGTCAGATCCTTTCCGACAACGCCCAGCTTCTGAACAAGGTAGTGGAGTGCCTGCTGGAGCGGGAGTCCATCACCGGAGAGCAGTTTGAGGCCATTATGGAGGGCAGAAATCCCGGCGACAGCTCCGATACGGACCTGTTCGACCGGTTCCGGGAGAGCCCGGAAAACGGCCCGGAGGAGACGGGAGAACCGTCCTGCCAGGTGCCGCCTGTAGAATCTGATACTAAAACCTAATAAAACC
>DETX01000046.1:9364-9536 GCA_002362145.1 Clostridiales bacterium UBA3277 | reverse complement strand
TATTTTCTATTCATTTCGTTTTCTCTCCTTATAAAAGATAACACCAGAGCTTTCGCCCGATGTGAATTTACGAATTCAGGCGGCGCCATGCCGCAGAGGGGTCCCCGGCGGACGGAGGCGTCCGCCGGGAAGAAAATTTTCTTACTTATCCTGCAGGCAGGCAATGCCGGGC
>DETX01000046.1:2255-9060 GCA_002362145.1 Clostridiales bacterium UBA3277 | reverse complement strand
CAGGCAGGCAATGCCGGGCAGCTCCAGGCCTTCCAGGAACTCCAGGGAGGCGCCGCCGCCGGTGGAGATGTGGGTGATCTTGTCGGCAAAGCCCAGCTGCTCACAGGCAGCGGCGGAGTCGCCGCCGCCAACGATGGTCACAGCGTCGGAATCGGCCAGGGCCTGGGCCACGGCGATGGTGCCCTTGGCCAGGGTGGGGTTCTCAAAGACGCCCATGGGGCCGTTCCAGACCACGGTCTTGGCGTTCTTCACAGCGTCGGCAAAGAGGGCGCAGGTCTTTTCGCCGATGTCCAGACCTTCCTTGTCGGAGGGGATGGCGTCGATGGCCACGGTGGCAGTCTCCACGGGGCCGTCAATGGGGTTGGGGAAGGAATCGGCCACCACCACGTCGATGGGCAGCAGCAGCTTGACGCCCTTGCTCTCGGCCTTGGCCATCATTTCCTTGCAGTAGTCGATCTTGCTCTCGTCCAGCAGGGACTTGCCCACGCTGTAGCCCTGGGCCGCGGCGAAGGTGTAGGCCATGCCGCCGCCGATGATCAGGGTGTCCACCTTCTCCAGAAGGTTATTGATGACGTTGAGCTTATCGGCGACCTTGGCGCCGCCCAGAATGGCCACGAAGGGACGCTCAGGGTTTGCCAGAGCCTTGCCCATGATGGACACTTCCTTCTGCACCAGGTAGCCGCAGACGGCGGGCAGGTAGTCGGCCACACCGGCGGTGGAGGCGTGGGCCCGGTGGGCGGTGCCGAAGGCGTCGTTGACGAAGATGTCGGCCATGTCAGCCAGGGCCTTGCTCAGGGCGGGATCATTCTTAGTCTCGCCCTTTTCGAACCGGGTGTTCTCCAGCAGCATCACGTCGCCGTCCTTCAGAGCGGCGGCCTTGGCCTTGGCGTCCTCACCGGCCACGTCGGCGGCCATGATGACTTCCTTGCCCAGCAGCTCGCTGATCCGCTTGGCAACCACAGCCAGGCTGAATTCAGGGGCGGGGCCGTTCTTGGGCTTGCCCATGTGGGAGCAGAGGATGACCTTGGCGTTGTGGTTGACCAGGTACTCAATGGTGGGCATGGCGGCCACGATCCGCTTGTCGGATGTAATGACGCCGTTCTTGGTGGGTACATTGAAGTCGCAGCGGCACAGAACCCGCTTGCCGGCTACGTCAATGTCCTCAATAGACTTCTTATTGTAGTTCATAGTGATTCCTCCATTTTAAAATCGGGGGATGATCCCCGCATTTTTCCGTAATCGCGAAGATTGGGAAAGGAGAGCTGCCGCAGGGCCTCGTATACGGTGATGGCCACGGCGTTGCTCAGATTCAGGCTCCGGGCGTCGGCGCGCATGGGAATTCTGACGGTCTGCTGGTAGTGGGCGTTTAAAAATGATTCCGGCAGGCCCTTGGTCTCCTTGCCGAAGAAGAGGTAGCAGCCGTCCCGGAAGTCCGCCTCGGTGTAGCACCGGGGGGCCTTAGTGGACAGGCACCACATCTGGTCCACCTGATTCTTTTGAAAGAAGTCATCCAGGCTTTCATACTCGATGACCTCCACCAGATGCCAGTAGTCAAGCCCCGCCCGCCTGACCGCCTTTTCCGAGGTGTCAAACCCCAGAGGGTGGATCAGATGCAGCCGGGAGTCGGTGGCGGCGCAGGTGCGGGCGATGTTGCCGCAGTTCTGGGGGATCTCAGGCTCCACCAGTACGATATTGAGCAAACTTACCTCACCTCTGCCTCATCTTCGCGGCAGGCCCGGGCCCAAATTCCGCTCAAGTCCTATTGTATGCCAAACGAGGCATAAAATCAATCATAAAAATGGGATTTTTACAACTTTTTTATAGTATCTACAGATTCCCCTCGGGAAAGAGAAGAATTTTGTGAAAAATGTATCGGTTTACATAATATAGGAAATGAGACGGGATTCCTCCGTCCCATCTTTTTGACAGGACGGCAAAGAGGCCTCATGGGGCCTTCCACGGGGGCGGCAGAGGAAATTCCATTTGTCGGGAAATCCAGAGTGGGTTTTCCGGCCATAAAATACCGCCGTGAAAACCCTCACGGCGGTATTTTCACCATATGAAAAGAGCGGCGGCCTTAGCCCACGGTGAGCAGCACCGCCTCGTCGCCGGTGCACAGCCAGCTGCTGCCGGTGGCAGAGAGGGTCTGGCCGTTGGAGAGGTCCGCGTACATCTCCAGAATCAGCTGCTGGTCGTCGTCGGAGGCGGGAACCTTGAAGCTGACGCCCTCCAGGGACACGGTGTACAATCCGCTGTCGTCGGGCTGGGGCAGATCCACCATGGCGGTGGCGATGCCCTCGCCGTTGCTGGTCAGGGCCAGCATCACCTGGGTGCAGGTGATGGGCTTGCCGGCATTGGTGATCCGGGGGGCCTGGACCTGGATGGAACCGGCGGTGATGGTCAGGGTGTGGTTCTGGAAGGAAGAATCCTCCACGGCCACTTCACAGCGGCTCTCCAAAGAGGCGGCCAGGTCCAGCAGCGCGGGGTCCTTGGGATCGGTGGGGGTATTTACGGGGATCTCCGCGTCCTGGGCGCCGTCGGTGAGGATGACGTAATAGCAGTAGCCGTCGGCGGCGTTTAAGTCCAGGGAGGCGGTGTACTGCTTGCCGTTCCAGGAGCACAGGGTGCTGTCCACGGTCTCGCCCTCCTGACGGACCACGAAGAAGGCGCTCTGACTGTCGCTGTGGGACAGGGGGGTGGCGTTCAGGGTGATGGTGGCGCCGTTGGGGCTGGACCAGGTGGCGCAGTCGAAGCTCCACTGGGAAAGACCCAATTCTCCGGCGGAAGCGCTGGGGTCGCCGGAGGGCTTGTCCTTGCCGCAGCCGGCCAGGCTCAGCAGGGTCAATACCGCAAGGGCCAGTGCGAAGAATTTGCGTTTCATAGATTTCTCCTCCTTTTTCTCTCCCCGGCCGTCCGGGGATACGAAGATTAAAGATCACACAGTCCGGGTCCACTCGGTGACCAGAAGTCCCGGCACTGACCAGATGAGCTGATACAAAAGCACGTTGATGGGGGTCAGAAGCTCGGTGCTGCCGAGGATCGTCAAAACCAGCATGGTGAGCAGGCCCACAATGCCGCCGATGAGATGGATGGCCATGCCCAGATTGGTGGAGGTCCGCAGGGCCCGGGAGCCGGTGACGGCGTAGGCGGCGCTGATGAGCTCCTCCCGGGTGACGAGGGCCAGAACCTGGGCGTCGGCCTCGGGCTGCTTTTTGAGCATTTCGGTTCGCTCCTCCTGGGAGGGGAAGGCAATCCGCCGGGACTTGAGGTCGAACTTCTCCCGGATAAAGGACTCGGTGAGGACGAAGTCGGTGCACAGAACCACCGGCGTCAGGCGGCGGTAGCCGCACAGGGTCACAAGACCGGCGGCGGCGGAGCGCATTTTCGCGTAGGAGATGGCGTAGACGGCGGCCAGACGGCCGTCCAGGGCGGCGTATACCGCCTGGCTGACCATGGTTCCCTCGGGGATTTCCACGCCCATGGTTTGCAGGAAGGACTGGCTGCCCAGCAGCACGGCATGGCCGCAGACCACGCCGCCGATGCCCCCCTCCTCATATTCCCGGAAGTCCTGGACGGAGTGGAGACTGCCGCCCCGGTTTTTCAGCAGCTGCTGGAATACGGGCAGCAGCGTGCCGCCGGCGGTGGTGAGCAGGGAGGTGGTCAGGGACACCACGGTGTCCGGGTCCTGACCGCTGTAGAACTTGACGCCGTTGAGCTTGGTGCTGCCCTGGGGGAACAGGTCCCGGTCGCTTATGGGGTAGACGGCCTTGCCGCTGAGGGCCTTCACACCCTTCCAGCCGCACAAAACGGTGCCCACCATGTGCAGCCGCTGCTCCAAAACGGCCTTGGGCCGGTCAATGGCGATGAAGAAGGTGGCGGGCACCGCCGCCAGAAGGCTGGTGGACAGGGCCTGCAGGCACAAGCTGGCGCCGTGGCCCAGATAAGCCACCACCGCGATGCCGATGGAGGCCAGCAGCGCCATGAGCGCGTAGGTGTTCTGGAGCCTTTCCGGAGCCGACGGCTCCTGATAGGTGTCCATGAAGTCCTCCACCTCGCCCTCCACCTGCTGCAAGCCTGGCTTTCCCTGGTAGAAATCCCCGGTCTTGACCAGACCGTGGAGCCGGACGGCCTTGCGCATGGTATCCAGCTCGGAAAGCTCCGTGCTTCGGCGCTCATACCGCGCCCACAGGGCCATGGTCATTTCCAGGCTGAAGGCGGCGCAGCAGGGAATCCGGCCCTCCTGGAGGCAGAGCACCCCGTCGGCGACGCAGACGCCGAAGGTGATGACCAGCAGGGTGTTCACCGAGAAGCGGCCCTTGGTAAAGAGATTGCCGATGGCGTCGAGCATCAGCTGGCAGCCCAGCAGCCCCGAGAGGAGGGTGGAGAGGACCTGGCTGAAAATCACCAGCTTCTGGCGGCTCTCCGGCAGCGCGCCCAGGGAGAACATGGCGGCGGCGCCGCCGCAGAGCACCACAATGACGAGGTTTACGAAAATTGCCAGCTGCAGCTTGCCCACGCCGTGCTCCGACAGGGCGTAGTAGCGCTTTTCGGGGCCGGACACCAGCTTCTTTTTCAGCTCCCGCAGCCGGGACTTGGGGGTGAACACCGCCGGGGCGGGGATGAAGGTTTCCTCGGTCTCGAAGGCGGGTTCCGCCTTGGGGGCCTCGGAGGGCTGCTGAGCCGGGGAGCTGGCCGGGATGGGGTCGAAGCGGATGGTGTCCCCAGCCGGAACGGCCGCGGGGGTTTCTCCGGCGGCGGGGGAGGGAATGTGGAGCAGGGTTTCCTCCAGATCTGGCACGGGGGCCGGAGGCGCGGCGAGGTTCTCGGGGGGCACGGGCTCCACCGGGGCGGGCTCCTCCGCGGCGGGGGACTCCTGGGCCGGGGGCGCGTCGTCCTCCAGGGCCTTGGGCGGCTCCTGGGCGGGGTCGCGGAATTCGTTCAGGATGGATTCTAAGTCAAATTCCTCTTCCTGAAATTCTTCGTTTTGATCCATATGGGTATTCCTCCTGGGTAAAGTCGGACTCACATCCGCTGGCGGACCGCCTCATACAATAAAATAGAGGCAGCGGCGGAGGCGTTGAGAGAAGAGATCCGTCCCTTCATGGGGATGCTGACCAGCTGGTCGCAGTTTTTCCGGACGAGGGGGCTCATGCCGTCGCCCTCATTGCCGATGACCAGGGCCGCGGAGCCCTTCAGGTCTGCCTGATACAGGGGGACGGACCCTTCGGCGGCGGTGCCATAGACCCAGACGCCCTTCTGCTTCAGCTCGGCGATGGCGGCGCTTACGTTGGTGACCCGGGCCACCTTCACATACTCCACCGCTCCGGCGGAGGCCTTGGCCACGGTGGCAGTCAGCCCCACGCTGCGGCGCTTGGGGATTACCACGCCGTGGGCCCCGGCGCACTCGGCGCTTCTGAGGATGGCGCCCAGGTTGTGGGGGTCCGACAATTCGTCGCAGATGACGATGAGGGGGGCCTCATTCCGGGCGGCGGCCTCCTGCAGAATATCGTCTAAGGTGCAGTATTCATGGGCGGCGGCCAGGGCGATGATGCCCTGATGGGCCCGGGTGGCGGACATGGCGTCCAGCTTCCGCCGGTCCACGCTCACCACCACGGCGCCGGCCTCCTTGGCCTGGGCGGCCAGGCGCTGCAAGCCCCGGTCGGTGTCGCCGGAGGCGATGAACACCTTGTCAATGGTCCGGCCGCTTTTGAGGGCCTCGGTGATGGCGTTGCGGCCCTCCAGCTGACCCTCCACCTCTTCCGTTTCCTCGGGGCGGCTGGCGAACCGGTCCGCTCTGCGCTGGCCCTCCTCCCGCCGGTGAGGACGCTGAAACTCCTTCATAGGCAAAATCTCCATATTCAAATCAATTATAATCCTTACTATTATAACAGACTTTCCCCCGATTCTCAACTGCTTTTTTCGCTCAAAAGGGAAAAATCCGGCCGGAAACCGGGAATTCACAGAAAGTTTACCGCAAAGCCAAGAATCATTCGTTGCCAGCGGAGGGAAAATGTGTTATGATGGATTCTACGAGAGAGTAAGGAGGCGAGGGAATATGGAACCCAATCGCAACAACGACCAAAATAAAAAGCCCGACGGACCCCAGAAGGGCCGCATCGGCACAGCGCTGCTCATTGCCCTGGCCCTGGTGCTGGTGTTCAGCTGGGTATCGAACATGGTCCGCAAGAGTCAGTATACGGAGACAACCTGGGAGGATTTTTACAAAGTCCGGCAGGAGCACCAGCTCGCTGAGGTGGAGCTCCGGGACGACCGGGTGTTCTACATGACCAAGGACGAGGCGGCAAAGCCCGTCTCCCAGCAGCGGGCTTGCTACACCGGCCTTCCCCGGGGCGGCGACATGATGGCTCTGGGCGACCAGCTGGTGGCCGAAGGGGTGACGGTGAACCAGGCGATCGTGGAGGACAACTCCATGATCATGATGATCCTGTCCTATGTGGTGATGATCGGCGGGCTGTTTTTGGTGATGAACCTGCTGACCCGCCGGATGGGCAGCGACGGCATGATGGGCGGCTTTGGCAAGAGCAAGGCCAAGGTCTACATGGAAAAGCAGACCGGCGTTACCTTCAAGGACGTGGCCGGTCAGGACGAGGCCAAGGAGTCTCTGCAGGAGATCATCGACTTCCTCCACAACCCCCAGAAGTACACCGCCATCGGCGCGAAGCTGCCCAAGGGCGCGCTGCTGGTGGGCTCCCCCGGCACCGGCAAGACCCTGCTTGCCAAGGCGGTGGCCGGTGAGGCGGACGTGCCCTTCTTCTTCATTTCCGGCTCCGACTTTGTGGAGATG
>DETX01000046.1:0-1960 GCA_002362145.1 Clostridiales bacterium UBA3277 | reverse complement strand
TTTGTGGAGATGTTCGTGGGCATGGGCGCCAGCCGGGTCCGGGACCTGTTCCAGCAGGCGGCCAAGGTGGCTCCCTGCATCATCTTCATTGACGAAATTGACGCCGTGGGCCGCTCCCGGGACAACCGCTACGGCTCCAACTCCGAGCAGGAGCAGACCCTCAACCAGCTGCTCAGCGAGATTGACGGCTTTGATTCCTCCAAGGGCATTGTGTGCCTGGCGGCCACTAACCGTCCGGAGATTCTGGATAAGGCCCTGCTCCGCCCCGGCCGCTTCGACCGGCGGATCATTGTGGACCGGCCCAACCTCCAGGGCCGTCTGGACACCCTGAAGGTCCATACCCGGAAGATCAAGCTCAGCGAGGACGTGGACCTGCGCAAGATCGCCCAGGCCACCGCCGGCGCCGTAGGCGCGGATCTTGCCAACCTGGTAAACGAGGCTGCCCTCCGGGCCGTGCGGCAGGGCCGTCAGGCGGTGAACCAGGAGGACCTGCTGGTGTCCTTCGAGACGGTCATTGCAGGCACGGAAAAGAAGAACACCGTGCTCACCGACATGGAAAAGCGGCTGGTCGCCTATCACGAGGTGGGCCACGCGTTGGTTGCCGCCCTGGAGAAGCACGCCCAGCCCGTTTCCAAAATCACCATCGTGCCCCACACCTCCGGCGCTCTGGGCTACACCATGCAGATGCCCGAGGAGGAGAAGTTCCTGTCCACCGCCGACGAGCTGCGCACGGAGCTGCGCACCCTGGTGGGCGGCCGGGCGGCGGAACAGGTGGTGTTCGGCATTCAGACCACCGGCGCTGCCAACGACATCCAGCGGGCCACGGCCCTGGCCCGGAACATGGTGACCCAGTACGGCATGAGCGACAAGTTCGGCCTGATGACCACTGCCTCCGTGCAGAACCAGTACCTGGACGGCCAGGCCTATATGGACTGCTCCCAGGAGACTGCCGCCGGCGTGGACCAGGAGGTCAAGGGAATCCTGGACGTGGCTTACGCCGACGCCAAGCGGATTCTGACGGAGCACCGCGGCCTTCTGGACGAGATTTCCGAGTCCCTGCTGGTGAAGGAGACCATCACCGGCGACGAGCTGATGGCCTACGTCAACGCGGAAAAGGACCGGCTGCCCGCGGCCGGGGAAGGGACGGAAAATTCCGACACCCAGGACACCATCTGACTTATAACCAGCGGCGGTTTGCGATGAAACCGCCGCTGTCTTTTGCACAAAAGGAGGAGATTCTATGCCAGAACCAAACCCAAACGCGGTACATCCCAACGAAGCCGTTCCCAGCGTCTGCTTCATTAAAAATACCGTCACCCGGCCCAATATCCAGGTGGGGGAGTACACCTATTACGACGACCCCGTCAATTCGGAGGATTTTGAGAGCCATGTGACCCATCACTACGAATTCCTGGGGGACAAGCTCATCATCGGCAAATTCTGCGCCATTGCCAAGGGGGTGGAGTTCATCATGAACGGGGCCAACCATCGGATGAACGGCGTCACCACCTATCCCTTCAACATCATGGGCGGCGGCTGGGAGAAAGCCACCCCGGCCCTGGAGGATCTGCCATTGAAGGGGGACACGGTGGTGGGAAACGACGTCTGGATCGGCCAGAACGTGACCGTCCTGCCCGGCGTCCACATCGGCGACGGGGCCGTCATTGGGGCCAACTCGGTGGTGGCCTCGGACATCCCGGCCTACGCCGTGGCGGTGGGAAATCCCTGCCGGGTGGTGAAAATGCGCTTTGACCAGGAGACGGTGGCCAAACTTCTGGCGCTGAAATGGTGGGACTGGGACCCGGAGCGGATTTTCGGCAGCCTGGAGGCCCTCACCAGCGGGGACCTGACGGCCCTTACAAAGGTGGATTCGAAGAAAACCAAAGCGGACTGAGCCGCCCAAACAGGAAAAGCACGATTCATCTCTTCGAATCGTGCTTTTATACTGATATTCAATAAA
>DETX01000110.1 GCA_002362145.1 Clostridiales bacterium UBA3277 | reverse complement strand
AACTCGCACACTTGCAGCCTGAGAGGTATTTTTTGCCAGGTACACGCCCCGGCAAAAAATGATCTGACTTTATTCGCCGCTGCGGCGGCGAACTTAAGCGAGGCCTTTTTGACAAGCTGTGGGGAGGGCCATGCCCTCCCCTGTTTTTGGAGGAATACCTAATGAAGCTCATCATCGCGTCCGACATCCACGGCAGCGCCTACTGGTGTCAAAAGCTCTGCGACCTCATGGATCAGGAGAAGCCGGACCGGGTTCTCCTGCTGGGAGACCTTCTCTACCACGGTCCCCGAAACGATCTTCCCAAGGACTACGCTCCCAAGCGGGTCATTCCCATGCTCAGCGCCCTCCGGGACCGGATCGTGGCCGTCCGGGGCAACTGCGACGCCGAGGTGGACCAGATGGTCCTCCCCTTCCCATGCCTCGGGGACAGCGCCCAGGTCTTTGCCGACGGGCAGACCCTCTTCCTCACCCACGGCCACCACTTTAGCCCCGACGCTCTCCCGCCCCTGCCCGAAAACGCCGTCCTGCTCTTCGGCCACACCCATGTCAAGTTCGACGAAATGCGGGGAAACATCCGCTGTTTAAATCCCGGAAGCGTCTCCATCCCCAAGGACGGGAGCCACAGCTGCCTGATTTTTGAGAACGGCGAATTTTTCTTTCATATTTGGGAGGAATAACCATGGTTTCGACGGAATGCGACACCTGCTGGTATTATGATTATGATGAGGAGTACGACGAGTACTACTGCATGATGGATCTGGATGAGGATGAGGTCTGCCGAATCCTCGCCTCCCCCTCCCAGCACTGCCCCTTCTACCGGCAGGGCGACGACTATACCCTTGCAAGGAGACAATAAAACCATGAAACGCCTAACCGTCCTGCTGCTGTGCCTGCTGCTGGCAGGATGCAGCCAAAAGAAAGCCCCCGCCGAAACAGAGGTGCCGCCGGAAACCACCGTCATCACCGCCCCCACCGACGCGCCCCGGGGGCTCTATGATCCGGAAAGCACACTGGAGGACACCACCCAGGGGGCCCTGCGAGTCTATCCCCTGCGGTTTTCCACCATCACTGATATGCGCGCCTTCGGGGAGGATCTGCTGATCTTCTCCGCCGGAGAGGAGGCCACCGCCATCACCTGCCTTTCCGGAGACGCCCTCCACGTCACCGCGTCCACGGTGGTGGGCTGCCCCCTGGATACGGACGATCCCTCCCTGCAGATCTGGGGGGACACCCTGGCCTACTATGACCCGAACCGGCGGGAGACCGTGGTGCTGGACCGGCAGCTCAAGGAAGTGGGCCGGATGGCGCTGCCGGAGGACCTGCAGGGCAGGCCTCTTCTCTGCGCCGACCGGAACACCGTATACTACTGCACCGCCGACACCCTCCGGGCCTGGGACCTGGAAACGGACCTTCACCGGGTGGTGAAGCAGATGGACTATGGGGGGCAGACCGTCTCCGGCCTCCACGTAAACGACACCATTTTGCAGTGCAGCGTGGTGGAGGACGGCCGGGAGAAAACCCTGCTGCTGTCGGCTCAGGACGGGCGGCTTCTCTACGAGGGCAGCGGGTCCATGACCCTTTCCACCGTGGCGGACCGTTTCTTTGCCGCCCTTCCGGCGGGAGGATTGGAAACCCTGGTCTTTGGCCGGGGTGAGACGGAAGCCCACATCCTCTCCCCCCGGGATCTGGACGCCTGCGCCTATTATCTGCCGGAGAAAAACGGGGCCGTCACCGCCGCCCCCCAGGAAAACGATACCCTCCGGCTGGACTACTACGATCTGGAAACCGGCAGCCGGGTGTCCACCCTGACCCTCTCCGGCGGCGCCCTTCCCATGGCTGTGGAGGCCACGGCCAGCGGGCAGCTGTATCTGCTCCGGCTGGACGGAAGTTATGACTGTGAGGTCATTTACCGCTGGGACGTCACCGGCGCCGCCGTGGCGGCCGGAGACGAATCTTCCTATGCCGGGCCCTTTTACACCTCCGCCGTGCCGGACAGAGCGGGCCTGGCGGCCTGCCAGGCCCGAGCCGCGGAAATTGGGGAAAGGTACGGCCTGGAAATTCTTCTCTGGCAGGACGCCCTGGAATATCAAGGCGAGGACTGCCGCTTCGGGAAGGAATATCTGGTGCCGGTGCTGGAGCGGGAACTGACGCTGCTGGATGGGCGCCTGGCCCGTTTTCCCGCGGAGGTGCTCTCCCAAAGTTGTTCCCACTTCACCTCCCTCAAGCTCTGCCTGGTACGGAGCCTGGAGACCGTCTCCGACGGAGCATTTGAAGATGTCAACGGCTTTCAGTTTTTCCGGGACACCGACGCCTATGTGGCCGTCGCCGTGGGCCGGGAAGCAGAGGAGGCTCTGTACCGGGGGCTGTACCAGGTCATGGACACCCACGTGATGAGCAAGAGCATGGTCCTCTACCGCTGGGAGGCGCTCAATCCCCAGGGTTTTGCCTACGACATGGGTGATAAGACCCAGCGAAACAGCGCTTATCTTGCGGAAAAGGACCGGGCCTTCGTGGACGAAGAGAGCATGGCCTACGCCAGAGAGGACCGGTCCCGGGTGTTTGCCCGGGCCATGCTCCCCGGGCAGGAGGCGCTGTTCCAGTCCCCCATTCTCCAGGCGAAGCTCACCATGCTCTGTGAAGCCATCCGCAATTCCTACGGCCTGAGAAAATCCCCCCAGGTGTTCCCCTGGGAGCAATACTTGCAAATCCCCTGGGCCCAGCAGGATTAACGCTGGGACAGCTTTCCGCCGCAGGTCCCTTTCATAAGCCACGGCGTCCCCGCCTCAAAAGAGGCGGGGAC
>DETX01000109.1 GCA_002362145.1 Clostridiales bacterium UBA3277 | reverse complement strand
GCAAAAAATGATCTGACTTTATTTGCCGCTGCGGCGGCAAACTCTGCGAGGCCTTTTTGACAAGCTGAGGCTCGGGCGGCAACGCCCGGGCCTCATTTTTGACACTGCCCCGTTCCGTGGGGACAGACAGAAACCCGGCGGCTCCGTTATGGGGCTACCGGGTTTTTGCCTGAGCATGGGGTCACACCTTCTTCACCGGTCTTACGTACTTCCAGAACCGCTGGCAGTCGTGGTAGAAGTAGAACACCCGGCCCTGGGTTTTGTCCAGCTCGTATCCGCTGGCGGCGTAATCAAATTCCGCCATGGCCTTTTCGATTTTGGCCTCCACCAGGGAATTCTCCCTTTCAAAGTCGAAGGGGCCGTGCTCAAAGACGAGGTACGTCCCCTCGTCCACATCCATCAGGAGCATCCCATCGGGAACCGGCCCCTGGTATTCCCAGGGCAGCCGGACGCCGTAGGCCTCCGCCAGGGGGATTCCCCAGCTGCAAATCCGGCCCTCCGGCTCGCTGATGAAGGCCATGAGCTGACCGCTGCCGCTGTTTGCCTCGCTGCCTCCGGCGTCGTCCAGCTTGCCCTGGATGCTGTCCAGCAGGCCGCAGATGGTTTCGCAGTCCTGCCCGGGGATTTGGCTCTGCTTCTACCAGAAGTCAAAATAGCCGACGCTTTCATAGTTCCGGATGTGCAGGAACTTGTGCCTGGGGATCGTCACAAAATAGGTTTTTACGTCCTGTGTGGAATCTGCCATGCCAATACCTCCGCACTGTAAAAGATAGCAGTCAAAGGGCTTGATGGCGGTGCGGAGCACCACGGGCCTTGGGGCGCGCCGGTACTCCCTGGGGCTGACCCCGTAGGCCTCCTGAAAGGCCCGGGTAAAGGCCTCGTGGGAGGAAAATCCGTAGCGCAGGGCAATGTCCAGAATCCCGTCCTCCGTATCCCGGATGTCCTTAAGGGCAAAGGCCAGCTTCCGGTACCGCAGATAATCCCGCAGCCGCATACCGGAGATCTCCCGGAATTTCTTCGACACGTGATACTCCGAATATCCCAGCTTCCCGGCGAGGTAGGAAAGGGTCAGGGGCTCGCCCTTCTGATCTTGGATGCACCCGTCGATTTCCTCCACCAGCTCCTGAACATTTTTCAGCCATTCCCGCAACCGTGCCACCTCCTTTTGACTACAGCCCTATTTTACCAGGTTCCCAGGGTCCCCGCTTGATTTCACTTGGGAATCTGACGGAAAAAGGCAGCTCCCTTCGGAACTGCCCTTTGCTCATAAGATTAGTACAGCTTGGCACCGGCGGGGATGTGGTTATCCAGCATCAGCAGATGCAGCTTTTCGACCCCTTCCTCGTGGTGCACGGCGGAAATCAGCATTCCGCAGGAGGCGATGCCCATCATGGGTCTGGGGGGCAGATTGGTGATGGCCACACAGGTCTTGCCAACCAGTTCTTCCGGCTCATAATAGGCGTGAATACCGCTCAAAATGGTTCTCTCCACACCGCTTCCGTCATCCAAAGTAAACTTTAACAGCTTCTTGGACTTCTTCACAGCTTCGCAAGCCAGCACCTTGACCGCCCGGAAATCGGACTTGGAGAAGGTTTCAAAGTCCACGAAATCGGCAAACAGCGGCTCAATCTCCACCTTGGAGAAGTCGATCTTTTCTTCCTTTTCAGCAGGAGCAGAAACAGGAGAATTCTGAACTTTTTCCTCCACCTTCTCCGCCTTGGGCATGTCAATGGGCTTCATTGTGGGGAAGAGCAGCACGTCCCGGATGGAGGCGGAGTCCGTCAGCAGCATGACCAGCCGGTCCACGCCAAAGCCCAGGCCGCCCGTGGGGGGCAGGCCGTATTCCAGGGCGGTGATGTAGTCGTAGTCCACCTGGGCGCAGCAGTCCGGGTCCAGTGCTTTCCGCTCCGCCACCTGGCGCTCGAACCGGCCCTTCTGGTCGATGGGGTCGTTGAGCTCGGAGAAGGCGTTGCCGTACTCCGTGGCGTTGATGAAATACTCAAACCGCTCGGTAAAGGCGGGGTCCGTGGGCTTGCGCTTGGCCAGGGGGGAGATCTCCACGGGATAGTCGTAGATGAAGGTGGGCTGAATCAGCTTCTCCTCCACAAAGGCGTCGAAGAACTCGGCCAGGATGGCCCCCTTGGTGGGGACCTCCGGCAGGGCCACGTTGTGTGCCTTGGCGGCGGCCACGGCCTCCTCGTCGGAGGAAATGGCGGCAAAGTCCACGCCGGAGTACTTTTTCACCGCCTCCATCATGGTCATCCGCTCCCAGTGGCCCAGGTCGATTTCCTTGCCCTGGTAGGTGATCTGCAGGGTGCCGCAGACCTTCATGGCCACGGTTTTCATCATTTCCTCTACCAGGTCCATCATGCCTTCAAAGTCGGTGTAGGCCTGGTACAGCTCAATGGTGGTAAACTCCGGGTTGTGCTTGGGGTCCATGCCCTCGTTGCGGAAGATGCGGCCCACCTCGTAGACCTTGTCCATGCCGCCGACAATCAGCCGCTTTAAATACAGCTCCGTCTCAATGCGCAGCACCATGTCCATATCCAGGGTGTTGTGGTGGGTGTAGAAGGGCCGGGCGGAGGCGCCGATCTCGAAGGGGGTCAGGATGGGGGTGTCCACCTCCAGGAAGCCCTTGCCGTCCAGGAAGCGGCGCAGCTCCTGCAAAATCTGGCTGCGCTTTAAGAAGGTGTCCTTCACCTCGGGATTGACGATGAGGTCGACATAACGCTGGCGATACCGGGTCTCGGTGTCCGTCAGGCCGTGGTACTTGTCGGGCAGGGGCAGCAGCGCCTTGGCAAGGAGCATAACCTCGCTGGCCCGGACGGACAGCTCCCCGGTTTTGGTCCGGAATACCTCGCCCTTACAGCCCACCACGTCGCCGATGTCCATTTTCTTAAAGGCGGCGTAGCTCTCCTCCCCCAGCTCGTCCTTCTTGACGAAGATCTGGATGTCGCCCTTGCCGTCCCGGAGGTTGAAGAAGCTGGCCTTGCCCATGACCCGCTTGGTCATGATCCGGCCGGCCATCGCTACGATCCTGCCGGAGTTCTCCTCGGCGGGGAGCTGAGAAAACTCCGCCTTGAGATTCACGCTGTAGGCGTCCACGGGGTACTTGGTGATGGTAAAGGGGTCCTTACCGGCAGAGACCAGCTCGGAGAGCTTCTCCCGCCGGATCTGCATCTGGTCGTTTAAGGACACCTCTGCCTGGGGTGTGAATTTTGCCATGGCTCAGCCCTCCCGGGTTACGGAGATGACCTTCATGGTGTAGGAGCCGTTGGGGGCGTTGACGTTGAAGGTCTCGCCGGCGGCCTTGCCCACCACGCTGCGGCCGAAGGGGGAGTCGTCGGAGAGCTTGTGCTCCATGGGGTTGGCCTCCTGGGAGCCGGTGATCTTGTACTCGGTCTGGACGCCGTGCTCGTCCTCCACCACCACGGTGCAGCCCAGGCCCACCCGGCCGGAGGCCTCGTTCTCGTCCTCGATGATGACGGCGTGGGACAAAATGTCCTCGATTTCAGCGATGCGGCCGTAGAGCTTGGCCTGCTCGTTCTTGGCGGCGTCGTACTCGGAGTTTTCGGACAGGTCACCGTAGGACCGGGCCTCGGCGATCATGGCGGCAATCTCCCGCTCCCGGGTGGTTTTCAGGTAGTTGAGCTCCTTCTCCAAATCGGAAAGGCGCAGACTTGTGATCTTATATTCCTTAGCCATATTTCAAAATCCTTTCTAAAGAAAAAATGTTCATAGCTTTGAATATTATAGTGGAAATCACCGCCATAGTCAAGGTGATTCTGGCCGAAAAAGCCCCTGCGGGCGTAGAAAAAAGCCGGCGGTGGCCGGCTTTTTTCGGTGAAATGTTTTTTCTTCGGATCAGCGGGTCTTTTCCACCAGCGTCTCGTAAAGCTGCCGTGTCTCAATCGGGTTCTTTCCGCTGATGACCAGGAGCCTGCCCTTGACGGTCATGGTCACGGCGCTGTCCGGGCGGTAGTAGGTATAGCGGGTGTACTGGACATCCCCCGTCTGGAAGGTGCCCATGAGCAGCCGGAAGCTGCCATAGCCCCAGAGCCGGGTGCCGGGGTAGTTGCCCTCCTGGTAGGCAATCTCTTCAATGTCTTCATAGCTTACCGTCAGATCATCATAGTAGCTGGCTTCCACGGTAAAGCTGTCCTCTCCAAACTCGTAGTTGAGATTCCCGGTGAACAAGACGCACAGGCAGAAAACGGCGATCACCACAACAACCACCATGGTGTACACGCTGAATTTCGTAGAGGCCAGGTTCGGCATAGGGGCCAGTTCGTCCCCTCTGGCCTTCTGCCGGCAGTAATACCGGTAGGAGTAGACCATGGGCAGCAGCACCAGCACGAAAATGGATACGAACATCAGGGGAATGCTGAGGCTTTGGGGCAGGAAGGCTCCCAGAGCGATGACCAGTCCGCCGATGACCCAGACCCTGCCCCCAAACCGGTGGGTGGCGTTCCAGTTTTCCTCACTGGTGTAGGCCCAGCAAACCTTGATGCCGATGGTGTAGTTCTGGCGGCACTTGGGCAGGTAGTTGCCGATGGCCATGAACATGACGCCGAACATCAGGCAGAAGATACTGGATATGGGGAAATTCATGCCTTTGGACAGAATATAGTCCATGCCGCACAGCACGAGGGACAGTATGGGCATGACCCACAGCACCAGGCGCTGGACCTTCTTCCCCTGGTTTTTCTGCTTGGGGTCCTTGGCGGTGGCGATGACGCACACCCACTGAGCAATCAGCAGGCACACCGGCAGCCAGAGGGCGCCGGTTCCCCGGCCCAGGGCAAGCTCGATGGGGATGGGCAGCAGGGTCACCAGGGAGCTTAAGATCAGGGTTTTCTTATTTTCACGGATCATAAATTACCTTTCCTTTCTTCCGCCAGCCAGCGGCGGCGGATCTGCCGGAGCAGCAGCACCGACAGCACTGCCGCCAGGGTGAGAATGGCGTAAATGATGACGTAGGCGGCGGTTTGGGACAGCACATTGCCGCCTGCC
>DETX01000034.1:1754-9568 GCA_002362145.1 Clostridiales bacterium UBA3277 | reverse complement strand
AGGGAGGTGGAGACCCAGGAGGCGTCGTGGGTGTCCTCGCCGCCCACCGGGGCCAGATGCCACCCGGCGTCCAGGGCCCGGGTGTAGGCCTCATAAGCGGAAAAGCCGCCCTCCCCCGTGACCTCAATCAGGGCCATGGCGGCATCCCGGGCGGCGTTTCTGTGGGAAAAATTCTCAAAAGTGCCCCAGTTCATCCCTGGGTGGGCGAAAATCCCGATGGAATCCGGGCAGGCCGTCAGGGCGTCGTAGTACCCCTCCAGCCCCGAAAATCCCGGCTGATAGGCGGTTTGAAAGCCCTCCGTGGCAAAGGTCAGAATATGGCCCAGGCAGGCGATGTCCGGCCAGGTCATTTCGAAGCCAAACAGGGCGGTGAAATCTTCGTCCGTGGCGCTCTGGGCGGCTTCCCTTCCCCGGGCCCAGCAGGCGCTGACCAGGGACGCGTCCTGCCCCAGGCTTCCGTCGCCGTCAAAGGAGCTGCTGTGGTCCGTCACGGCGTAGAAATCCAGCCCCGCCTCCCGGGCGGCCTGGTAGGCCTCCTCCGCCGAGCCCCGGCCGTCGGAAACGGCGGTATGGGCGTGGAGCTGGCCGAAATATGGCGTCCAGGGCAGGTCCCCGGGCAAAAAAATTTCCGGGGGCTCCTGGGGATTCGTCGGAATTTCCGGCTCCCAGGGTTCCTCCGGGGGATAGGGTGTCCAAAATGTCAGGGTCTGACCCGGCGGGGCGCCGCCGCCCTCCACCGCCTGGAAGGAGGCGTCCACCAGACAGAGCCAGAGCCCCGTTTTGCAGTGCCTCAGTCCGCCCTGGTCCAGCTCCCACTGGCTGCCGCCCCGAAAGTCCAGGGTTAATTCCCATTTTTTGGAAATATTCAGGCGCATTTCGCTGCAGGACGGGCTCAGCGTCAGCTGGCCGTCCGCCCAGGCAAGGCTCCAGCCGATGTCCCACCAGGCGGTGAGGGTGTCTCCCTCCAGACAGACGTCCGCCGCCTCTAATTCCGGCCCCAGGGCCCAGATGCCCTCTTCACTTTCTATGGTGATGGCCACCATGTCCCCGTCCACAAGGTTCTCCGGGGCGATGGGATACCAGATCTGCCCGGAATCCCCGGCGTAGGCCTCGTCCAGATAGTCCTCCTCCCCGGAAAAAGCATACTCCCCCAAATACGCCTCCTCCGGGAACCCGTCCTCCTCTGGAAGGGGGGCCTCCTCCTGGTACACATCTTCCGCCGGCTCCTGGATTTCCGCCGACCGGGCCGGAAAAGGTGTCAGAAATACACAAAAGAGTGCCGCAGCCGTCACCGGCAGCAACACTCTTGCGAACATCTTCCAGGCAGTCATGAAAAGACCCCCTTTCTTTTTAGCTTATCATAAGAAATAGGGGGATTGCACTTATTTTGAGTTGGCACTCGCCTTTTTTTGAAATTTTTCTTAAAAAACCTCCTGATGTTCCGCAAAATTTTCTGCGGGGCAGGCTTTCCCGGGCCCTGGGCCCCTCCAGGTGGTTCCGCCGGCGGCGGATGGGCGGCCGGGAAGGCTGATGCCCTTCCCGCGCTTTCCCCTGCTTTTTCCCCGGAGGGGGCCTCGCCCCTACATCTTGTGATTTTTCCTCCTTTTTTCTTCCTACATCTTGTGTTTCGACCTTTTTTTCACTTCGGACGTGCTATGATGGGCTCAGGTTGGCCGGGCGCAGGCGGACCACCGCTACCGTGGCGTCGTCCTCTCCGCTCCCGCAGCCCCTCTCCAGAATTTCCGCCGCCAACTCCCCAGGCGGCGCATCCGGAGACAGAGATGTACGGCTAAGGGCACCCTCTCCGTCCACGCCGTCGCTGAGTAAAATCAGCACCTCTCCCCGTCGTAGGGACAGCTTCTCCTCCGCCTCCCGGATTCCGGTCACCGCGATCCCCGGCGGAGGGGTGGCTGTCCCGATTTTTTGCGTTCCCCGGCGGGTGAGCACCCAGGAGGGCGCCGCCCCCCATTTATACAGCCGCACCAGGCCGCTGTCCAGATGCAGCTCCGCCAGGTCCATAGTCACGGCCCCGGCGGCGTCCCGCAGGGCCAGCAGACTGTTATACGAGCGCAGGGCGTACTTCGCCGGAAATCCGGCCAGGAGCATCCGCCGCAGATGCTCCGCCGCCACGCCCCCCTCCTGGGCGGCCCCCATGCCCGTGCCCATGCCGTCGCACAGAAGAATGAAGTATGTGGGCCCCGGCCCGGGAAAGGCCAGGCACCGGTCTCCGTTGGCCCGCTCCTTCCCCCGGGAACGGGCGGAGACCTCCACCTGATAAAGCGCCGCGGCCTCCTCTCCCCGCCGGGGGAGCTTGTCCGCCAGGCCCCGGAGAAAATCTCCCAAAAACCGGTACTGCTGAAGCAGCGCCCCCCGGTACTCCCCCTGCTTCCGGCGCAGGCCCTGCAAATCCTTCAGCTGCTCCCGGGCCCGGTTCAGCTCCGGAATGAGCCGTCCCGGCTTGCGGCAGTCGGCATCCAGGGGATGCTCCAAAAGCTCGGCCCTCAGCTGATCCTTCTGGGTGCAGCTGCGCCGGGCGGAACAGGCGGAACAGGCCCGCTGGCAGGCCCGGTCCAGCAGGCCCTGGACGTCGATGGGAGGAGGCTCCATTTCCAGCAGGAGCTGCCCCGTGGCCGCCAGGACCTCCGCCCCCAGCTCCAGCCGGACCTGGGCCAGGCCCGTACCACCCCGGCGCTGCAAAATCTGGGCCCGGGGCGGCAGCAGCGCCGCCAGGCACCCTCCCAGCAGCAGCCCCGGCAGGGGGGTGTAGTCGACGACTCCCCACAGCAGGCTCACCCCCAGGCAGCACAGGGCAGGTCCCCCGTACTGCTGCCAGCGCTGCCGGAAGGGGATGAGCCTGAGGAAAAAGGCCAGGCTCAGCACCGCCGTCATGGGCACCGCCGCCACCCGGGCCAGGTCGAGGCCCGCCCCCGCCAGGGCCGCCGCCGGGAGGGCCCCGCCCACCGCCAGCATCCCCGCCAGGATGTACCCGGGATTCAGCCAGGGCCAGGGGGCCGCCTGGGCCAGGGCCAGCACCGCCACGCCTCCCACCAGCCAGTCCGTCACCGCGTCCCGGCAGGAGAAGGCCTGCATAAAAAGCATGGTCCCCCCCAGGCTCAGCGCCACACGCAGCCCGTACACGCTCAGGGGCGCCCGTTCCAGGTTCAGCAGCCGGAAGGTCAGCCCCGTCACCGCCGTGAGCAGGGCCGCCGTAAAAGGGAGCAGCAGCGGCGCGTCCCGCCGGTGCTCCCCCCGGCCCACCATCAGGCTGAGCATCACCGCCGCCGCGGACCAGACGATGCCCTGGCCCCCCGCCTGGCCCCAGAAGCAGGGATAGCCCAGAGCCGCCCCCAGGCCGATGAGCACTGACCGCCAGCCGGAGGCGGCGCAGATCAGGCCCAGGGCCAGGGGCTGGGGACTGTCCAGCAGGCTTGCCGCGCTGAGCAGAAACCCGCTGCCCCAGTAGGCCAGCACCGCCCCGCCGGTGCGGAATCCCGGGGAAAGGGCCAGCATTTTCAGGCTCCGCTTTCCCCGCCTTAAGTACGTTTCCATGGATACCATCATTCGTATACCTCTCCTTTGGACATTTCCACACGCCGGAGGCTTTTAAGGCCCCCGTTTTCCTGCCCGGCGGCAGCGCCGGGACCCTCCCCGGGACGGTCAGCGCCCCCTCCGGGACCTTCTTCGCTGCCTTCCCTTGCTTGATGATCATCCTACCACCCGGGGAAAAAATATTCCGTCGCAATGGGCCCGGGGCCCCCAGAACTTTCCGACATTCCCGCCGGGAAACTCCGGAATTTTCCGCCTCTTTCCCATTTCCCGAGAGAAACCCGCTTGCATCCTGTCATGGATTTGTGTATAATAGAAATGTTCAAAATTCGAAACGTTTCACGTTATCCAAAAATCAGGAGGCGTCCTCCCATGGCAAGAGAATATGAGCTGAAATACCGGGCGGACCAGAAGGCCCTGGCCGCCATTGCCGATAAATATGAGGGCTTCATGCCCATAACCATGAATACCACCTATTACGACACCCCCGCCGGGGACCTGAGCCGCCGCCGCTGGACCCTCCGCCGCCGTCTGGAAAATGGGACCTCCGTCTGCGCGGTGAAGGTTCCCCAGAGCGACGGCAGCCGGGGCGAATGGGAGCTGGAAGCCCAGGACCTTAAAACGGCCCTGCCGGAGCTGGTGGAGATGGGGGCCCCGGAGGCGCTCCTGACCCTGGCGGAAGGGGATCTTAAAGAGATCTGCGCCGCCAGATTCCTCCGCCGGGCGGCCACGCTGCACCTGTCCGGCTGCATTCTGGAGCTGGCCCTGGACCAGGGCGTCCTCCTGGGCGGAGGACAGGAGGAGGAATTGTGCGAGGTGGAGGTGGAGCTGAAGGACGGCAGTGAGATCGTCACCGTGGCCTTCGCCGAGGGGCTGTGCAAGGAATTCGGCCTGACCCCGGAGCCCCGGAGCAAGCTCGCCCGGGCCATGGCCCTGGCCCAGGGCGCCAACGCGGAGGCCTGACCGAAGCCCGCCGCCTTTGATATCCGCGAAAGCCGCGCCCGGGGGCGCTGGATGCGCATTTACACAGGGGAGAGAGAAATATATGAACCTGCAAAGCCTGTTTTCCAAATACGACCGGCTGGTCCTCTTCGACACGGAGACCACGGGCCTCCAATACAGCCGGGACGAGATCATCGAGTTTGCCGCCATCGCCGTGGAGCCCGGCCCCGACGGGCCCCGGGTGGTCCAGGAGTACGACGAGCTGGTGAGCCTTTCCCCGGGGAGCTTCGTGCCCCCCAAGATCACCGAGCTCACCGGCATTTCCACGGAGGATCTGCGCCAGCGGGGCCTGCCCAAGACCCGGGTCTGCCGGGACATCGCCCAGCTCATTGCCGGCAACACCCTGCTTCTTGCTTACAACGCCCATTTTGATTTGAGCTTTCTCTTTTATATGCTCCTGCGGGACGGGGACCCGGCCATCCTCAAGGGCAAGGACAAGCTGGACCTGCTGACGGTCTACAAGGACCGCCACCCCTATCCCCACCGGCTGGCCAGCGCCATCGAGGTCTACGGCCTCTCCGGCCGGGTGGTGAACTCCCACCGGGCTGTGGACGACGTGCTGGCCACCCTGGCCGTCATGGAGGAGATGGACCGGGAACGGGATGATTTACTTAGTTATGTAAACCTATTTGGGTACAACCCCAAGTACGGCGTGGAGGGAAAGCCCATCGGCTCCGTCCGCTACAAGCCCCAGCCCTACGACCCCGTGAAACCTCTATACTGGGAGGAAAGCCTATGCTGAACGAAACTGCTTACGCCCTGGGCTCCAACCGCTCCTGCATCCGGGAGCTCTTCGAATACGGCCGCCGCCGGGCGGCGGTGGTGGGGTCGGAGAACGTCTTTGACTTCTCCCTGGGTAACCCCTCCATCCCCTCGCCGCCGGAGGTGGATCGAGCCGTTGTGGAAATCTTAAAGGACACCCCCTCTCTGCTGGTCCACGGCTACACCTCCGCCGGAGGGGATTTTGACACCCGGAGGGCCATTTCCGAGGATTTAAACGCCCGATTCGGCGCGTCCACCCAGCCGGAGGAATTCTTCTTAGGCTGCGGGGCGGCCCCGGAGCTGACTGCGGTGCTGGGGGCCCTGGCGGTGCCCGGGGGAGAGGTGTTGGCGGTGGCACCCTACTTCCCGGAGTACCGGCCCTTCACCGAGGGGGCGGGGCTCCGCTTCCGGGTGGTGCCGCCGGATGTGCCCTCCTTCCAGATTGACCTGTCCGCCCTGGAAAACCTGCTCACCGAGCGCACCCAGGCGGTGATCATCAACTCCCCCAACAACCCCTCCGGGGTGGTCTACACCCGGCAGACCCTCCAGTCTCTTTCCCGGCTTCTGACCCGGAAGGCCCGGCAGTTCGGCCATCCCATCTACCTCATCTCCGACGAGCCCTACCGGGAACTGGCCTATGGGGTGGAGGTGCCCTTCGTGCCGGACATCTACCAAGATACGGTGATCTGCTACTCCTACTCCAAGTCCCTGTCCCTTCCCGGAGAGCGGATCGGCTACGTCTACGTGCCCCGCCGGGCCGCCGACGGGGAGCGGCTCCTGGCCGCCGTGGCCGGGGCCGCCCGGGCCCGGGGCCACGTCTGCGCCCCCTCCCTGTGGCAGAAGGTCATCGCCCGGTGCGCCTCCCTGGGGCCGGACCTGCATAGCTACGACCGCAACCGCCGGGCCATGTACGAGGGCCTCACCGCCCTGGGCTATGAGATGGCCAAGCCCGACGGGGCCTTCTACCTCTTCGTCCGGGCCCCTGGCGGGGATGCCAACGCCTTCTCGGAGCGGGCCAAGGCCCGGGATGTGCTGGTGGTGCCGGGGGACGGCTTCGGCTGCCCCGGATATTTCCGGGTGTGCTACTGCGTCAGCCTTGAGACGATTCAGAGGAGCCTTCCTGTTTTTGGGGAACTGATTCGGGAATTTTGAATGCAAATCTAACGATATGGAGTTACCCAAATTATGAACCTGGAAAAAATCATTCACAACGGCGTCCCCTGCGCCCTGGTCACCGCCGGTGAAGTGGTCATCCGGGATGCCCAGTCGGCCCTGGATGTGCTGATTTCCGCCAAATACGACCTGGGCACCAAAAATATCCTCCTGGACAAAGCCCTCATCGCCGAGGACTTCTTTCAGCTCAGCACCGGCCTGGCCGGGGAGATTCTGCAAAAATACGTCAACTACGGCGGGCGCATCGCCATTTATGGCGACTTCTCCCACTACCACAGCAAGCCCCTGCGAGACTTCATCTACGAGAGCAACCAGGGCCGGGATGTGTTTTTCGTCCGGACCCAGGCGGAGGCCCTGGGCCTGCTTACCCGTTAAAAAAATTCAGGAGGCGGAAATTATGACAGAAAAAACCTACGCCACCCCTCTGGGGCCCATCCACTACTGGATGGGCGCCGGGGAGGGGAAGTATCAGCTGGTGTTCCTGCCGGGGCTCACAGCGGACCACCGGCTGTTTGAAAAGCAGCTGGCCCATTTCGAGGGGAAGTACCCCACCCTGGTCTGGGACGCCCCGGGCCACGGCGCCTCCTGGCCCTTTGAGCTGACCTTCGATCTCATGGACAAGGCCCGGTGGCTGGAGGAAATCCTCAGGCTTGAGGGCTTCCGGAATCCGGTGCTGGTGGGCCAGTCCATGGGCGGCTATGTGGCCCAGGCCTACGCCCAGCGCTACCCCTGGCAGCTGCGGGGCTTCGTGTCCATCGACTCGGCGCCTCTGGGGCGGGAGTATGTGACGGCGCTGGAAATCTGGCTTCTCAAAAAAATGGAGCCTGTCTACCGGTACTACCCCTGGAAGAGCCTGAAAAGCGCCGGCACCAAGGGCGTGGCCACCAGCGAATACGGCCGGAGCCTCATGGGGCAGATGATGGCCCTCTATGAGGGGGACCAGGACCGGTACGCCCGGCTGGCGGGCCACGGCTACCGCATGCTGGCCCAGGCCATGGAGGCGGACCTGCCCTACGAGATTCCCTGTCCGGCGCTGCTGCTCTGCGGCACCCGGGACCAGGCCGGCTCCTGCATCCGCTACTGTAAGGCCTGGCACCGGAAAACGGGGATTCCTCTCAAATGGATTGACGGCGCGGGCCACAACTCCAACACCGACGCCCCGGAGGAGGTCAACCGGATTCTCGAGGACTTCCTGGCGGGGCTGTGAGGAGGCTCTGCCGGAAGCGGCATTCTCCAAACTCCAAAAGACCTTTTTGACCCACGAAACGCCCCTCCCGGTTGGGAGGGGCGTTCTTTTCTGCCAAAGGGGCTTATACTGATATTCAATAAAA
>DETX01000034.1:0-1422 GCA_002362145.1 Clostridiales bacterium UBA3277 | reverse complement strand
GTTTTATTAGATTTTAGTATTATACCAGCTCCTGCTCCTGCCGCAGCTGGTGGGCCCGGTAGAGAAGCTGGGCCGCCTGGCCCCGGGTCAGGACCTCTTCCGCACCCAGCTCCATGCCGTTTTGGGCCAGGGCTTCCAGAGCCTCCGCCGCCCACTCCGGGGCTTCACTGCCCGCCATGGCCGGGGCGCTCTGGGTCAGATCCAGGCAGTTTTCCAGCATCACCGCCGCCTCGGCCCCGGTGATGGGCTCCTCCGGGGCGAAGGTCTCCTGCCGCTCTAAGCCCGCCGTGATCCCGGACCGGACCGCCGCCGCCAGATAGGGCTGGAGCCACTTGGGAATCTGGTCCTCATAGCCGGTGTAAACCACTTCCTCGTCGGTGGGGATGTCCAGGGCCTTCACCAGCATGGTGACAAACTCCCCCCGGCTGACCTGCCGCTCCGGGGAGAAGCAGCTCTGATCCCCCACCGTCTCCCCCACAAAGACGCCGGTGTTCTTCATCCACTCGGCGGCAAAGCGGCAGTCCCGGCCCAGGGTGTCGGTGTACTGGGCGGCCTCGGTGGGCTTGAGAATGGTGATGGTGACGGTGGCCTCCCGGGAGGTCTTGCCCGCCGGGTCGGCGGCGGTGTAGACGAAGGAGTCCACCCCCACCTTATTGTGCTTGGGGGTGTACAGGAAGCTGCCGTCGGGGTTTACCGTAACGCTGCCCCGCCGGGGCTCCCGGGTGACGGTGAAGGTCATTTCCTCCCCCTCCGGGTCGCTGGCCTTCAGATTACCCTGGGCCTCCAGGTTTTTATAGGTCTCCAGGGCGGAGTCCTGGGCCACGGGAGGCAGATTTTCCCTGCCTCGGATGCCGATGGTCATGGTGGCCTCGGGCCCCGTGCCGCTGCTGCCGATGGGCAGGTAGCTCACCTGGACGGAGCCGTCCTCCTCAGTCCGCACCGGGGAGAAGGTCAGCGCCGCCGCCTGGTCCAGCGTCAGCACGTCTCCCGGCCGGAGGGCCCGGCTGCCCAGCATGACGGCCCCCTCGCTGCTGCGGGGCAGGGCGGTGAGGCAGATGCCGGCCAAGTCCTCTCCGCCGAAGTCCTCCGGGGAGAAGCAGTAGACGCTGCCGGACTCCACCTGAGCGGCGGAGGCGGCGGGCAGGATGGCGGCGGCACAGCACAGGGCGGCCGCCAGGGAAATGATACGGGTTTTCCACATGAAGTATCCCTCCAAAATTTGGTTTGCGATGGTAGTGTTTGCCAGAGGAGGGAGAAATATACCAAAAATTTTTGGAGGCGGCGGTCTTTGAATATCGGAGCGTCCGGGCAGTGCATAAGCCGTCGGGACCAGGCAAAATCTAATACTGATATTCAATAAAAAACTTTAATTCGCTGAATTGAAGTTTTTTATATGAAGATCATAATGAGACGGATTTCTGT
>DETX01000136.1:23026-30572 GCA_002362145.1 Clostridiales bacterium UBA3277 | reverse complement strand
TATCCAGCTGAGCTACTGGCGCATTTGCTCGTCTCGCAATGTGCCTGAGTATAATATCATACAGGTTCCAAAAAAGCAAGCCCTTTTTCAAAAATTTTCCTATTTTATTTTTTGCTCCTCTGTCACGGTCCTTGACAGGCCCTGTCCCTTCCTGTAAAATGGACGAAATAAGGAGGCGAGCCATTGAAAACCGACAAAATTCTCTCCCGCCTTCCCGAAACGCTGCTCCCCTGGTATGCGCAAAACCGCAGGGACCTGCCCTGGCGGCGGGATCGGGAGTGCTACCACATCTGGCTGTCTGAGATCATGCTTCAGCAGACCCGGGTGGAGGCCGTGAAGGGCTATTATACCCGGTTCCTGACGGCGCTGCCCACCATCCAGGCCCTGGCGGAGTGCGACGATGAGCTGCTGCACAAGCTCTGGGAGGGCTTGGGCTATTACAGCCGGGTGCGAAACCTCAAAAAGGCCGCCATGGTTATTCAGGATAAATTCGCCGGGCGTTTTCCGGAGACCTATGAGGACATCCGGGCCCTGCCGGGCATTGGAGACTATACGGCGGGGGCCATCTGCTCCATTGCCTACGATCTGCCCACCCCGGCGGTGGACGGCAATGTCCTGCGGGTATTTGCCCGGCTTTTGGATGACGATACCCCCATTGACCTGCCTGCCATGAAGGACAGGGTCCGAAGAGAGCTTTCCCTTGTCTATCCGAAGGAGGCCGGCAGCTTTACCCAGGCCCTAATGGAGCTGGGCGCCACTATCTGCGGTCCCAACCGAAAGCCGGACTGCGAAAACTGTCCCTGCGGGGCCTTCTGCCTGGGCAGGCTCCATGGCAGATCGGAGACGCTGCCGGTGAAGGCGCCCAAGCGGCAGCGGCGGCAGGAGGACCGGACGGTGTTCCTGTTTTCCTGCCAGGGCTCCTGGGCCCTGGAAAAGCGGCCGGAAACGGGACTTCTGGCGGGGCTGTGGCAGTTTCCCAACGTCCCGGGGTACCTGAGCACTCAGGAGGTTTTGGCGGCGGCGGAGGGCATGGGCCTGCGGCCGAAGGAAGTGCGCAGGGAAGTGCTGCGCAGGCACATCTTCACCCATATCCGCTGGGATATGAAGGGCGTCTACCTGGAAGTGGCTGAAAAGGGCGGCCCATTCCAGTGGATGACGGATCAGGAAATCGAAAACCAGGCGGCGCTGCCCACG
Source organism: Clostridiales bacterium UBA3277 (assembly GCA_002362145.1). Lineage (GTDB taxonomy): Bacteria > Bacillota > Clostridia > Oscillospirales > Oscillospiraceae > Faecousia. The sequence continues at coordinate 29,378 of DETX01000136.1, read as the reverse complement.
GCGTTTCGTCAATTTTGGGAGGAAGAGAGAAATGTTTGACTACCATATCCATTCCCGGGTGTCCTTCGACGGCCATGACAGGGGAGTGGACCTGGCAATGGCCGCGAAGCGGGCGGGACTGAAGGAGATCTGCTTCACGGATCACATCGACGAGGACCCCTTTGACCCGGAACTGGATCTGGCGTTTGACATCGGGGCCTATGCCAAAGAGTACGACGGCCTGGAGGTTCCGGGACTGGCCATCCGCCGGGGGCTGGAATTTGGCATGACGGAGGACAACCAGAAAACCCTGGAGCGGTATCTGGCCCAGCGGGAATTTGACTTCTGTCTGGGCTCTGTCCACTTTGTGGACGGACTGGATGTCTACTATTCGGAATTCTGGCAGGGCAAGACCGTCGCCCAGGCGGAGCGGCTTTTCTTGGAGCAGACCCTGGCCTGCGTCCGGGCCCAGGAGAATTTTGACGTGCTGGCCCATTTGAGCTTTCTCAGCAAGGCCTGGGCCCACCCCACCCATGCCCTCATTTCCTACGATTCCCACCGGACGCTCATCGATGAAATTCTTAAGGCCCTTGTCCGCAAGGACAAGGGCCTGGAAGTAAACACCAGCGGTCTGGACCGCTGCGGCGGCTATCTTCCCACCCTGGACATCGTGGAGCGGTTCCATGACCTGGGCGGAAGAATCGTCACCGTGGGCTCCGACGCCCACCGGACAAACCGGGTGGGGCAGTACTGCTTTGACGTCTGCGGCGCTCTGAGGGAGATATTCGGGTACGTGTGCACCTTCCAGCATCGCCAGCCGATTTTCCACAAACTTTGACAGGAAGCGCTAGACCCTTGCATTCTGTCTGAATCTATGGTAAAATGGGAAAAATATCCGTAAGATACGGCAGAATAAGGGTGTGAATGCCATGAGAAAACTGAGCCGAGGGGCTTATGAGGATACCAAGGGATTTCTCCGGGTGGCGGAGACCTGGCTGGAAGTTCTCATAATGACTCTTCTTTATTATGTGGTCTGGGACCGGGGTTACGATCTGAGCATCTTTGCCTACCGCGGCAAATATGTGCTCATGGGCGTATACGCCGTGCTGACCTATGTGTTTTTCCAGAATTCCGACTGTACCATGTTCGGCCAGCTGAACCGGCTGGATCTGATCCTGGGGCAGATCATCGCCTTGGTGCTGGTCAACGGGATCACCTATTTCCAGCTCTGCCTCATCGCCAATGCCATGCTGCCGGTGTCGCCGCTGGCGATTTTGCTGGGGCTTGAGATCGTGATGGCCGTTGCGCTGGTGTACCTCTATACAAGCCTCTACCACAAGCTCTACGCCCCCCACGATATGCTGCTGATCTTCGGCAACAAGCGGGGCGTGGGCCTGAAATTCAAGATGGATTCCCGGAAGGACAAGTATAACATCAGCCGCATTATGAGCTGCGAGGAGACCATGGAGGCCATTATCCAGGAGATTCCCAGGCACGACGCGGTGATTCTCAACGATGTCCCCGCGGAAAAGCGCAACGATATCCTCAAATACTGCTACCGCTACCGGGTCCGCACCTACCTTGCCCCCAAGCTGACGGACATCATGATCCGGGGGGCCAAGAATATCAATCTTTTCGACACGCCATTGCTTCTGGTGAAGGGCACCGGCCTGACCCCCGCCCAGCGGGTGGCCAAGCGGGCGATGGACATTGTGCTCTGCCTGATTGCCATGATCCCGGCGGCGCCGATTATGCTCATCACCGCCCTGGCCATCAAGCTGGAGGACGGAGGGCCGGTATTTTACCGGCAGAAGCGCCTGACCCGGGGCGGGCGGGAATTTGAAATTCTCAAATTCCGCAGCATGATCCCTGACGCGGAGAAATACGCCGGCGCGGTGCTGGCCACAGGCCACGACCCCCGGATCACCAAGGTGGGCCGCGTCATTCGGGCCGCCCGGCTGGACGAGCTGCCCCAGCTGCTGAACATCCTCAGAGGGGACATGAGCATTGTGGGTCCCCGGCCCGAGCGTAAGGTCATTGCCGACCAGTACTGCAAGGAAACTCCGGAATTTGCTTACCGTCTGAAAGTCCTGGGAGGCCTGACGGGCTATGCCCAGATCTACGGAAAGTACAACACCAATCCCTATGACAAGCTCCGGCTGGACCTTATGTATATCGAAAATTACTCCTTGCTTCTGGACATCAAGCTCATCATTCTGACCATCCGCATCATGTTCAGCAAGGAGAGCACCGAGGGCATCGACGTGGCTCAGGAGAACGAGAAGCGCACCGAGGCGCTGCTTGAGGAACTGGAGCAGAAAAAGAAGCCGTAAGGACGGGGAATTTTCCCCGTCTCCCGCTTTCTCCCAAGAAAGGAGCGAGGCATATGTCCCATGGCCGCAAGCCCAGCGGAAACAGCTTTAACCGCGTGATCTTCGTCGCCATTGCGGTGGCTGTCCAGGCCGGGTGGATCTTGCTGAAAATCGTGGAGTGGAATGCCTACTCCCAGTGGTTTTCTATGGCGTTTCGGCTGCTGAGCGTTGTCGTGGTGCTGAAGCTCTACAGCAGCCACACCAACGCCGCCATGAAAATGTCCTGGATGATCCTGATTCTGGTGATGCCCGTGATGGGCATGAGTTTGTATCTCATGTGCGAGCTTCTGGGCGCCTCCGTCATCCGCAAGCGGCTGAGCGCCTCCCGCAGGAACCTTCAGAATAACCTCTCCCAGGGAAAGCAGACCCTCAACCGCTTGGAGCTCTGGGATGCCTCCGCCGGGAACCAGAGCCGCTATCTCTGGTATAATACCCACTGGCCGGTGTACGAGAACACCAAGGTGGATTACTTCGGCCAGTGCAAAGATGTGCTGGATGCCATGAAGGCGGATCTGGAACGGGCGGAGCACTTCATTTTCATGGAGTATTTCATCGTGGAGGATAAGTCCTCCTTCCGGGAGATCGAAGAAATTCTCGTCCGCAAGGCCCGTCAGGGGGTGGACGTGCGGTTCATGTACGACGATATCGGCAGCATGGGCTATGTGAACATGGCCTTTGCCAAGCGGCTGAACCAGGAGGGCATCCAGTGCCACGCCTTCAATCCCGCCATGCCACTGCTGAACATCTTCCTCAACAACCGGGACCACCGGAAGATCACGGTGGTGGACGGCAAGGTGGGCTATACCGGCGGCTACAACCTGGCCGATGCCTATTTTGACCGGGCCCATCCCTACGGCGAGTGGAAGGACACAGGATTGCGGCTGGAGGGCGAGGCGGTGAAGAGCCTGACCACGGCTTTCTTTGAGCTGTGGAACCTGCGCTATAAGAGCTGGGAGGATGTGTCCAAATTCCTGAAGGTGGTCCATACCGTGCCGTCGGAGGGCTTTGTCCAGCCCTATGACGACAATCCCCTGGGCCGGGACCGGGTGGCCGAGGATGTGTATCTGAATCTCATCTCCCAGGCTACGAAAAGCGTGTATTTTGTCACGCCCTACCTCATCATCACCGACGAGCTGAGCCGGGCCCTGGGCCTGGCAGCCAAGCGGGGGGTGGATGTGCGCGTCATCACCCCGGGCATCCCGGATAAGAAGATCATCTACGCAGTGACCCGGTCCTATTACGCGGGCCTCGCCCGGCAGGGAGTCCGGATTTTTGAGTACACCCCCGGCTTCTGCCATGCCAAGATCGGCATCGCCGACGGGAAGGCCGTGTCCATTGGCACCTCCAACCTGGACTACCGGAGCCTGTACCACCATTTTGAAAACAACGTGTTCCTCTACGGCTGCAAGGCGGTGGAGGACATCGCTTCGGACATCGACGGGATGTTCCCCCGGTGCCGGGAGGTGACGGAACACTACCGCACCGGCCGGGGGGCGTTTCTGCGGCTGTGGCAGTGTATCCTGCGGCTGTTCGCCCCGCTGATGTAACCTTATAAGAAAGCCGCTTCGGGCAGCCGCCCGGAGCGGCTTTTGCGGCGGCGCGGAGGGCGGCATCCCGCCGGGAAGAGCGGCTGCCTGTCCGTCGCTTTTGGAATTTTGTGCTTTGCGTTTTGCATTTCTCAGCTTTTTTCATAAAAAACGTGCTTGCAAATAGACGTGAAGCTGTTATAATGAGATTATGTGTGTTTATGTCCATGGAAAGGAAACGAACCCATGACTTTGCGTGCCAAGTTTTATGATTTCTGGATGAACAAGCGGCCAAAGCACCTCAGCGCCACCAAGATCGTCGCGCTGACCTTCGCCGCCATCATCCTTCTGGGGGCCTGCCTGCTGAGCATTCCCGCCGCCTCCCGGGACGGGGTGTCCTGCGGCTTCCGCCCGGCCCTGTTCACCGCCACCTCCGCCACCTGCGTTACGGGCCTGGTGCTCTACGACACCTGGACCCAGTGGAGCGGCTTCGGCCAGGTGGTGATCCTGTGCCTTATCCAGATTGGCGGCCTGGGCTTCATGTCCGCGGCGGCGCTGATGATTTTCTTCCTGCGAAAGCGCATCGGTCTGAGGCAGCGCCTGGTCATGGCCCAGGCCCTGAGCCTCAACGACATCGACGGCGTGGTCCGCATCCAAAGAACAGTGCTTGTGGGCAGCTTCACCATAGAGGGCCTGGGAGCCCTGATTCTCACCCTGCGCTTCTGGCCGGACTACGGGCTGTGGAACGCCGTCAAATGGGGCGTTTTCCACGCGGTTTCCGCCTTCTGCAACGCCGGTTTCGATATTTTCGGGTGCATGGACCCGGGTTCCAGCCTGATTCTCTTCCAGTCGGACCCGGTGGTTCTGCTGACGCTGAGCGTTCTTATCGTGGTGGGCGGCCTGGGCTTTCTCGTCTGGGAGGAGGTGGCCCGGCTCCATGCCTTCCGCAAGTTCAGCGTCTACACCCGGCTGGTGCTTTTGACCACCACGGGGCTGCTGCTGGCGGGCTGGGTGCTGATCTGCGTCCTCGAGTGGAACAATCCGGCTACCCTGGGCCCCATGAGCCTGGGGGACAAGCTCTTAAACGGCTTCTTTCAGTCCGTGACCTTGAGAACGGCGGGCTTTGCCGCCATTGATCAGGGGCAGCTCACGGAACCGGGGAAGGCCGTGAGCATGGTATTCATGCTCATCGGCGGCTCCTCCGGCTCCACCGCCGGCGGCATGAAAACGGTGACCGTTGTGGTCATGCTCCTCTTCCTGGCAGCTCGGGCCCGGGGCCGCAGTACGGTCTGCGCCTTTAAGCGGACCATCCCCCAAAAGCAGGTCCTGGACGCCATGACCATTGCCTTTACATTGTTCTGCCTGGTTATTTTGGGAGGCATCTTCATCAGCGCTACCTCGCCGGTTGGGCTGGTGGATGCCCTGTTTGAGGCCTCCTCGGCCCTGGGAACCGTGGGCCTGACCGCCGGTGCCACCTCCAATCTCAGCGTGGCTGCCCAGGTGCTGATCATCATTTATATGTATTTCGGACGGGTGGGCGTGCTGACCATCAGCCTGGGCTTCCTGGCGGGAAACCGGGTGGAGGAGCGGTTCTATTATGCCCAGACCAATCTGCTTATCGGATAGGAGAAACTTTTATGAAAAGCTATGTTGTGATCGGACTGGGCCGGTTTGGCTCAGAGCTTGCCCGGCAGCTGTGCAAGCTGGGCGCGGAGGTCCTGGCCATGGACGTCCGGGAGAGCCTGGTCCAGCAGGTGGCCGGGGATGTGACCCAGGCCGTGGTGGGCGACGCCCGGGATAAGGAAGTGCTCAAGAGCCTGGGCGTTCGGAACTTCGACTGCGCCGTCATCGCCATCGGCGACGATCTGGCCGCCTCGGTGCTGGTGACCATGAACCTCAAGGAGCTCTCCGTCCCCTATGTGGTCTGTAAGGCCCGGGACGAGACCCACCGCAAGGTCCTGGAAAAGCTGGGGGTGGACCGGGTGGTCATTCCCGAGAAGGAGCACGCTCAGCGCTTGGGCAGGAGCCTGTATTCTCATAATGTCCTCGACTACATCGAAATCTCCGAAGCCTATGGAATTTTGGAGGTCCCCGCCCCCAAAAGCTGGCTTAATAAGTCCATCAAGGAGCTGAATGTCCGGGCAAAGCTGGGCGTGAACATCATTGCGGTGGAGAACCATAAAAAGACCAATGTCTCCCCCACGGCGGATTATGTCATCCAGGAAGGGGATATTATGGTGGTCCTGGGGGACAATCTCTCCTTGGAAAAGGTGCAGAAGCTGTGATGGAGCAGAGGATCACCTCCCGGAAAAATCCCCTTTTGCAGCAGGTCAAACGGCTGCTGGCCTCCAAAAAAGCCCGGGAGGCGGCGGGGCTCTTTGCCGCCGACGGCGTCAAGCTCCTTCATGAGGCCGTGCGGTATTACCCTGAGCTGGATACCGTCATTTTATCCGACGGCGTCGAGGCCGAGCTGCC
>DETX01000136.1:19227-22679 GCA_002362145.1 Clostridiales bacterium UBA3277 | reverse complement strand
CCCATGGAGACCCCCCAGGGGGCCCTGTTTCTCTGCCGGCTGCCCCGGGAAAAGGCCTTTTCCCCCCGTCCCGGCATGCTCCTTTTGGACGGCATTCAGGACCCCGGCAATCTGGGGACCATTCTGCGCACCGCCGACGCCCTGAATGTTCCTGTGGCGCTGCTGGAGGGCTGCGCCGATCCCTACAGCCACAAGGTGGTCCGCTCCAGCATGGGCGCGGTCTTTCGGACCCAGCCGGTCACCGCTCCCTGGCAGGAAGTGAAAGCCTGCCTTGAGAAGGAGAAAATCCCCATTGCCGTTACGGCGCTCTCGCCCCGGGCCCGGGATATCCGGCAGGCCGCGGTGAAAGACATGGCCGTGGTCATCGGCAGCGAGGGACAGGGGGTCCGGCGGGAGATTCTGGAACAGGCCGGGGAGGAGCTCATCATCCCCATGAATCCCCATTGTGAATCCCTCAATGCCGCTGTGGCGGCGGCCATTGTCATGTGGCAGATGCAGGAATAATACTGATATTCCATAAAAAACTTTCATTGGCAGAATGGAAGTTTTTGATAGGAAGATCATCATGATCAGCGTCCGCGGGCGCTATGCAAGCGAGCAACCGCCCGGAGGGCGGCACTTGGCGAGTCGCAGACGGATTTCTGCAATTTTCCGAATAAAACCAAAGGTTTTTATTGGGTTTTCGGATAAGAAAGGGTGAGAGGTGTGCGGGTACATTGGATCTGGCTGCATCACCGTCCGGGCCTGTCGGACAGGGACAAGAAAACCCTATTGGACCACTTCCGGGACCCGGAAGCGGTGTACTATGCCGACAGCGAGGTGTTTTCCCATTTGAGCCTCCGCCCGGAGGCCAGGGACGCCCTGTGCGACAAGAATCTGTCCTCCTCGGAAAAAATTCTCTCACTGTGCATGGAAAAGCACATCTCCATTCTGACCTGCCAGGACGCTCTCTATCCGGCCTGCCTGAAAAACACCGCCGACCCGCCCCTGGTGCTCTATTACAAGGGCCAGCTCCCGGATTTTGACGCGAATCCCGTCATTGCCGTGGTGGGCACCCGCCGGGCTTCGGCCTATGGCCTGACCATGGCAAAACGCATGGGATACCAGATCGCCCAGGGCGGCGGCATTGTGGTGTCGGGCCTTGCCAGCGGCATCGACGCCATGGCCATGAGCGGCGCCCTCTCCGGAGGCAGCATGGCCGTGGGAGTTTTGGGCTGCGGTGTGGACGTCGTCTACCCCCAGAGGAACGCGGCGCTTTACCGGGATACCCAGCGCTACGGCTGCATTCTCAGTGAATTTGCCCCGGGAGACGCCCCTGCGGGCTGGCATTTCCCCAAGCGCAACCGGATCATCAGCGGCTTGAGCAACGGCGTGCTGGTGGTGGAGGCCCCGGAAAAGAGCGGCGCCCTCATCACGGCAAACCTGGCGGCGGAGCAGGGAAGGGACGTCTTTGCCATTCCGGGCAACATCGATATGCCCTCCTTTGTGGGCAGCAACCGGCTGCTCCGGGACGGAGCCATGATGGTTTCCTCCGGCTGGGACATTTTGCGGGAATACGAAGGCCTGTACCCGGATAAAATTCGCAGGGATGAAAGCCCCAGCCGGCAGACCCTCTCTCCCGAAGAGGCTGGTCTTGCCCGGGAGGCGGAGAGGGTGCCGGAGGCAAAGGTCGCTCAGAAGTCCATCCGGCCGGCCGGAAGAGAGAATCTTAAGAAAGAATTAGACCATAAGGCCATTGACAAGGAGCCAAAGGCAGATTATCATGACGTAAATAAGAGCCTGCCGGCGCTGAACGCCGATGAGCAGGCCATTTTAAACGCGCTTGCGGGCAGCGAGCGCCTGGTGGATGAGGTCATCGCGGAAACGGGCCTCTCCACAGGCAAGCTGCTGGCGGCGCTGACCATGCTGGAGCTGAAGGGTATGATCACCCGTCTGCCCGGCAAGCGGATCGCCCCCAGGGGCAGATAACCGCAATCATTGCAGTAACGAAACGGAGAATCAGCATACATGGGCAAGCCAACCAATCTCGTCATCGTGGAGTCGCCCTCCAAAGCAAAGACCATCGGCCGGTATCTGGGGCCGGACTACCTGGTAAAGGCCAGCATGGGCCATCTGCGGGACCTGCCCAAGAGCAAAATGGGCGTGGACCTGGAGACGTTTACCCCCCAGTATATCCCTGTCCGGGGCAAGGAGGACCTGATCAAGGAGCTCAAGGCCGCCGCCGCCAAGGCGGATACGGTATTCCTCGCCACCGACCCGGACCGGGAGGGAGAGGCCATCTCCTGGCATTTAAAGGAGCTTCTGAACCTTCCGGACGATAAGACCAACCGGGTCACCTTCAACGAGATCACCCAGCGGGTGGTCAAAGAATCCATTCAAACCCCCCGGGACCTGGACTATGACCTGGTGGATGCCCAGCAGGCCCGCCGGGTCCTGGACAGAATCGTGGGCTATGAGCTCTCGCCCCTGCTTTGGAAAAAGGTCCGCCGGGGCCTTTCCGCGGGACGTGTCCAGAGCGTGGCCACCCGGCTGGTGGTGGACCGGGAAAATGAGATCCGGGCCTTCCAGCCCAGGGAGTACTGGTCCCTGGACGTGACCTTGAGCCGGGTGGGCAAGCCCGGCACCTTCCAGGCCCACTATTGGGGCGAGGAAAAGAAGCGGGAGCTGGAAAACGAGGAGCAGACCCAGGCCGTGATCCGGGACATCCAGGGCCGGGAGTTTACCGTCACCAACGTGAAAAAAGCGGAAAAGCGCCGCTCCGCCGCGCCTCCTTTCACCACCTCTACCTTACAGCAGGAGGCCTCCCGGAAGCTGGGCTTCACCCCCAAAAAGACCATGATGATTGCCCAGCAGCTCTATGAGGGCGTCGATGTGGAAGGGGAGGGCACCACAGGTATCATCACCTATATGCGTACCGACTCCTTGAGACTGTCCACGGAGGCCATGGCCGCCGCGGCGGATTTCATCCGGGCCCGGTACGGCAGCAGCTATTACTACGGAAAATTCCATGAGTTTAAGACAAAGGCGGGGGCCCAGGACGGCCACGAGGCCATCCGGCCCTCTCATGTGGAGCTGGACCCGGAGCGGGTGAAAATGAGCCTGACCACCGACCAGTATAAGCTCTATAAGCTCATTTGGAGCCGCTTCCTGGCCACCCAGATGGCCAGCGCCGTCTATGACACGGTGTCTATCGACACGGAGTGCGCCGGTCATGTGTTCCGGTCCAGCCATCAGAGTATGCGCTTTGCCGGCTTCACCGCCGTCTATGAGGAAGGGCGGGACGACGAGGGCGAGGCCTTGGGCTCTCCGCTGCCGGATCTGGCGGTGGGGGATAAGGCCCTCTCCTCCAAGATCGAGCACGAGCAGCACTTTACCCAGCCTCCGGCCCGGTATACCGAGGCCACCCTGGTCAAGGCCATGGAGGAAAAGGGAATCGGCCGACCCTCCACCTA
>DETX01000136.1:17530-18890 GCA_002362145.1 Clostridiales bacterium UBA3277 | reverse complement strand
ACCCCCCTGGGGGAGGTGGTCACGGGGCTTATGATGGACCGTTTCCAGGACATCATTGACGTGGAGTTCACCGCCAACATGGAGTCCCGCCTGGACGAAATTGAGGAGGGCAAGCAGAACTGGAAAGCGGTGCTCTCCGACTTCTATGGAGAATTCAGCAGGGAGCTGAAGGAGGCGGAGACCGCCCTGGAGGGCGTCCACCTGAAGGTCCCGGAGGAGGAGACAGAGGAAGTCTGCGAGCTCTGCGGACGGAAAATGGTGATCAAAATGGGCCGGTTCGGCAAATTCCTGGCCTGTCCCGGCTATCCCGAGTGCAAAAACACCAAGCCCCTGGTGGAACGGATGCCCGGCCGCTGTCCCAAATGCGGAAGCGGGATGCTCAAGCGGAAGTCCAAGAAGGGCTACGCCTACTATGCCTGCGAAAAGGGCGCGGAGTGCGGCTTCATGACCTGGGACGTGCCCACGGCGGAGGACTGCCCGGAGTGCGGCCAGACCCTGTTCAAAAAGTCCGGCAAGGGCCGGATGAAGCCCTTCTGCATCAACGAAAAATGCAGCCGCTTCCTGCCGGAGGACCAGCGGGGCTATTATAAGAAGAAAACAGAGAAGGCGGAGGAGCCGGAAGGCGAAAAGACGGAAAAACCGGCCGCCAAAAAGGCCGCAAAGACCACGAAGAAAACCACCAAGTCCACCGCCGCGAAGAAAAAAACCACTGCTTCCAAGGAGGCCTGACCATGAAAGTAAAAGTCATCGGCGCGGGCCTGGCGGGCAGCGAGGCTGCCTGGCAGCTTGCTCAGCGGGGAGTGGAAGTGGAGCTCTACGAAATGAAGCCCGAAAAAATGTCCCCCGCCCACCACAGCCCGGATTTTGCCGAGCTGGTGTGCTCCAATTCCTTCCGGGGGGACCGGCTGGAAAACGCCGTGGGTCTTTTAAAGGAGGAGCTGCGCCGCTGCGGCAGCCTGATTATGTCCTGCGCGGAGCAGACCCGGGTGGAGGCCGGCGGGTGCCTGGCCGTGGACCGCGGCGGCTTTTCGACCCTGGTGACGGAGAAAATCCGCAGCCATCCGAACATCCGGGTGATTCCCGGGGAGATTACCCAGGTGCCCCAGGGCCCGGTGATCGTGGCCACCGGCCCGCTGACCTCCGACGCCCTGTCAAAGGCCATCGGGGACTATTTCGGGGAGACGGACTACCTCCACTTTTTCGATGCCGCCGCGCCGTTGGTGACGGCGGAGTCCATCGATCAGAATGAGGCCTGGTGGCAGTCCCGCTATGACCGGGGCACCCCGGATTACTTAAACTGCGCCCTGGACAAGGAGCAGTATGTTTCCTTCGTCCGGGAGCTGTGCGCCGCTGAGGAGGC
>DETX01000136.1:14843-17285 GCA_002362145.1 Clostridiales bacterium UBA3277 | reverse complement strand
GGAGGTCCACGGCTTTGAGGACAAAAATGTCTTTGAAGGCTGTATGCCCGTGGAGGTCATGGCCAGACGGGGAGAGGATACCCTGCGCTTCGGCCCGCTGAAGCCCGTGGGCCTGCGGGACCCGAAAACGGGCCGGGAGCCCTATGCCGTAGTCCAGCTCCGGCAGGACAACGCGGAAAAGAGCGTATTCAATCTGGTGGGCTTCCAGACCCATCTGAAATTCGGAGAGCAGAAGCGGGTGTTTTCCATGATCCCGGCTCTGCGCAATGCCGAGTTTGTCCGCTACGGCGTCATGCACCAGAATACCTTCCTCCAGAGCCCCAAGCTGCTGGACCGGTATTATGCCGACCGCAGAGACCCCATGGTTGCCTTTGCCGGGCAGATGACCGGCGTGGAGGGGTATGTGGAATCCACGGCCTCCGGGTATCTGGCGGCGGTGGCCATGGCGGCCAGGCTCCAGGGGAGGGATATTCCCGCGTTTCCCAAGGAAACCGCCATCGGCGCTCTGGGATTATACATCAGCAACGAAACGATTGAGAATTTCCAACCGATGAACATCAATTTCAGCATTATTTCCCCGCTGGAACAGCGTATCCGAAAGAAAGCTGAAAAGAATCTCGCCATTGCCCAGCGGTCCTTGAGGATCGTGGACGAGATGGTTATCAGGGGCATTTGATTTTACACAGAAAGAGGTGCGGCAGATGAAGATCATTCTGGATGCCATGGGCGGCGACCACGCGCCGGAGGCTCCCGTCCTGGGCGCGTTTGACGCGGCCAAAGCCTGGGGGACCGAGATCACCCTGGTTGGCCGGGGCGAGGAAATTTTGGAGGTCATGAAAAAGCACGGCATCGCGGACCTGCCGGAGGGGGTGGAGATCGCCCACGCCGACGACGTGGTGGATATGCACGATGACCCCGCCTCCATCATCCACAAACGCAAAAATTCCTCCATGGTCCTGGGCCTGCGGATGCTGGCCGAGGGCAAGGGCGACGCCTTCATTTCGGCGGGCTCCACCGGCGCTCTGCTGACAGGGGCCACCCTCATTGTCAAGCGGGTGCGGGGCATCCGCCGGGCGGCCATGGCCCCTGCCATGCCCACCAAGACCGGCGGCAAGACGGTCATCTGCGACTGCGGCGCCAACGTCGAGTGCACCCCGGAATTTCTGCTCCAATTCGGCCTGGTGGGCTCCGCCTATGCTAAAAACGTTCTGGGCATTGAAGATCCCCGGGTGGGCCTTTTGAACATCGGCACCGAGGATTCCAAGGGGGCCAATCTGCAAAAGGAGGCCTACGCCCTTTTGAAGGACGCGGCGGACAAGGGCCTGATCCACTTTACAGGCAATGTGGAAGCCCGGGGTGTGCCCCTGGGAGAGGTGGACGTGGTGGTCTGCGACGGCTTCAGCGGCAATGTGCTGCTCAAATCCATCGAGGGCACCGCCATGTTCATGGGCAGCCTGCTGAAGCGTATTTTTAAGAAAAACCTGGCCACCAAGCTGGGATACCTGCTCTGTAAGGGTGGGGTCGGGGAGCTGATGAAGCTGCTGGACTACCGGGAGATCGGCGGGACCCAGTTTTTGGGCATCCAAAAGCCGGTGATCAAGGCCCACGGCGCTTCCGACGCCCTGGCCTTCCGCAACGCGGTCCGTCAGGCCATGACCGCCGCCCAGGGAGATTTTACGGCCCAGCTGGAAAAGGATCTGGCGGCTATTAAGGAGAGTGTCCATGATTAAGGACCTGGAGGCAGCCATTGGCTACCGCTTTCATAACATTTCTCTGCTGCAAAATGCTCTGACCCATTCCTCCTACGCCAACGAGCGCTGGCACAACAGTCTGCTCAGCAACGAGCGGCTGGAATTTTTGGGAGACAGTGTTTTGGGAATGCTGGTGGCGGAGTACCTCTATCGGAATTTCCCCAACCGCCCCGAGGGAGAGCTGACCCGGATGCGGGCGGACATGGTCTGTGAGGCCACCCTGGCCGCGGCGGCGAACCGCATCGGCCTGGGCACCTATTTGATGCTGGGCCACGGCGAGGAGCAGGGAGGCGGCCGCAGCCGGGATTCCATCCTGGCTGACGCGGTGGAATCCGTCATTGCCGCCTGCTTCCTGGACGGGGGCATCCAGGCGGCGCTGCAATTTGTTCAGAAATTTATTTTGGTGGAGGTCCCTGTGACCAAGCTCCATAACGCCGACTACAAGACCCAGCTCCAGGAGCTCATCCAGCAAAAGAAGAACCAGACCCTGTCCTATCTCCTGGTGGGCGAGTCCGGCCCGGACCACGACAAGCGGTTCGACGTGGAAGTGACGCTCAACGGGGAGCGCGTGGGGCTCGGCACCGGCAGCAGCAAGAAGCGGGCCGAGCAGGACGCCGCCCGGGCCGCCATCGAAAAGCTCTTTTCAGAAAAAGTATAAATGCTCAGGTCCCGGCGGACGCGTCCGCCGGGA
>DETX01000136.1:14325-14621 GCA_002362145.1 Clostridiales bacterium UBA3277 | reverse complement strand
GGCGGACGCGTCCGCCGGGACCAAACCGTTTTGGGAAAAGTCCAAATTCTGGGTATCCCTTGACAAAATGAGTCATAAAATGTATAATGCTTAAGTTATGCAGACGTGTAACCCATAGATCACAGAATCGGCAAGGGCCCCAGGCAGAACCGTTTTGAGGAAATTTGTTTCCGGTGCCACGGCCTGGCGGCAAGATGAAAGGAGCTCACCCATGGATCTGAATGAAAAGCTGCTGGAGGTATCCCGGCAGTTCCGTATTGAATATGAGTACCTGGGTTACGAAACCATCCAGATGG
>DETX01000136.1:7874-14011 GCA_002362145.1 Clostridiales bacterium UBA3277 | reverse complement strand
TGGGTTACGAAACCATCCAGATGGGCAACGTAAACCATACCTATAAGGTCAATTTCCGCCTGCCCGAGGGGAAGGAGAAGTCTTTCCTGGTCCAGAATGTCAATACTTACGCTTTCCGCAACCCCGTGGGCCTCATGGAAAACATCGACAAGGTGACGGAGCACATCCGGGCGAAAAAGCCCGGAAAGATCGCCCTCCACTTTCACCACACCGCGGACCGAAAAACCTACGTCATCGACGGCTCCAACTTCTGGCGAATGACGAACTATGTCCCTTCCGTGACCTACAACGCGGTGACGGATCTGGCGGTTGTCAGAAACGCCGGCATGGCCTTTGGCGAATTCCAGATGGACCTGGCGGATTTTGACATCACCGAGCTGACGGAGACCATCCCGGACTTCCACAACACCCGGGCCCGGTATGATAAGCTGCTGACCGCCATCCGGGAGGACCGGGCGGGAAGAGCCGCCTCCGTCCGGGAGGAGATCGACTATCTGCTGTCCGTGCAGGATACGGCCTGCCGTCTGACGGACCTTCTGAACGCCGGGGAGCTGCCGCTGCGGGTGACCCACAACGATACCAAGATCAACAACGTCCTCTTTAATCCCGAGAACAACGACGCCATGGTGGTCATTGACCTGGATACCGTCATGCCCGGCCTGCTGGGCCACGATTTTGGGGACGCCATCCGCTTCGCGGCCAACACCGTGGAAGAGGACTGCCGGGAGTATGACAAGGTCCATGTGAATATGGATGTCTTTCAGGCCTTCACCCAGGGCTTCTTGGCGAAAACCGCCCACACCATGACGGAAAGGGAAGTGGAGACCCTGGCCCTGAGCTGCTTTACGCTGACGGCGGAGCTTGCCACCCGGTTCCTGGCGGACTATTTAGACGGGGATCTGTACTTTAAGATCAACGCCCCGGACCACAACCTGGTCCGTACCCGCTGCCAGATTGCCCTGGCCAAGGATATGATGCGGCGGATGAATGAGATGGACGCCATGGTCCGTGCCTGTGTAGCCTCCGCAAAGTAAAAAATACGCCGTCTGGGGAGCTCCCAGGCGGCTTTTTTGTGTCAGATCCGGAGTTGGGAAAACTTTCCCTTGCCGTATTCGACAAAGCGTGTTATAATGACAAAAGCTATGCTAAGGTGTACCGCCAGGGTCCGCCGGTGAGGAAAAAAATTGTATCAAGACAGTATAAGGTGAGGTTTCTATGGCCTTAAAAAAACCAGGTAAAATTAACACAAATATGCTCCTGCGAGGGGGCATGATCATGATTTTGGATGTGCTTGCCATCATGATCAGCTTCTTTTTGGGACTGTGGTTCCGGGCGGACTTCTCTTTTGAGAACATCCGGGAGGTCCATATGGCAGGCTATCTCTCCGCCATCGGCCCCTGGTGCGCCATCACCATTGTGGTGTTTCTGTGTTTCAAGCTCTACAGCAGCATCTGGGCCTTTGTCAGCACCCCGGAGGTGTTCCGCATCGTCGGGGCCTATGGGGTTCTGGCGGTGATCGGCATTCTGATTTTTGACTTTGACGGTCAGATGATGCCCCGGTCCAGCATGGTGGTGGGCTTCATTTTGAGCTTTGTCAGTACGGTGTTCATTCGCTTCTCCTACCGGATGTGGCTGACGGCCCTGCGGAAGTTCAGCCGGGCGGCCCATGCCACGGGCATGCGGAACGTAATGCTCATCGGCGCCGGGGACGCGGGCAGAGCTCTGGCCCTGGAGTTTATCAACAGCGACTTCATCCGGGACCGCCTGGTCTGCGTCATCGACGACAACCCGGTCAAGCAGGGCAAGCAGCTGTGCGGCATTCCCATTGTGGGCAGCCGCGTCCAGATTCCCACGGCTGTAAAGCGGTATAAAGTCAAAAAGATCATTTTCGCCATTCCCTCCTGTTCCGCCCGGACCCGGAAGGAAATTCTGGACATTTGCACCACCACCGGCTGCGAGGTCCAGATGCTTCCCGGCATTTTCCAGATGGTCAACGGCGACGTCAGCGTCTCCAAGCTGCGCAAGGTGGACCCCCAGGATCTGCTGGGCCGGGACCCGATCAAGGTCAACCTGGATGAGATCATGGACTACATATCCGGCAAGGTGGTGCTGGTCACCGGCGGCGGCGGCAGCATCGGCAGCGAGCTGTGCCGTCAGATCGCCCGGGCCAATCCCAGACAGCTTATCATCTTTGACATTTACGAAAACAATGCCTATGATATCCAGATGGAGCTGCGCCGGGACTACCCCGAGATGAACCTGGAGGTTCTCATTGGCTCTGTGCGCAACACCAACCGGGTCAATTACCTGATGGAGCACTACCGGCCTGAACTCATTTTCCACGCGGCGGCCCACAAGCATGTGCCGCTTATGGAGGACAGCCCCTGCGAGGCCATCAAGAACAATGTATTCGGCACCTATAAAATGGCCCAGGCCGCGGCCAAGTACGGCGTCAAGCGCTTTGTGCTCATTTCCACGGACAAGGCTGTGAACCCCACCAACATCATGGGCGCCTCCAAGCGCCTGTGCGAGATGGTGGTGCAGATGATGAACCGGGAATCGGCCACGGAATTTGTGGCGGTGCGGTTCGGCAACGTTCTGGGCAGCAACGGCTCGGTCATTCCGCTGTTTAAGAAGCAGATCGAGGCAGGCGGCCCGGTGACGGTGACCCATCCGGACATCATCCGCTATTTTATGACCATCCCCGAGGCGGTGAGCCTGGTGCTTCAGGCGGGCTATTACGCCAGAGGCGGCGAAATCTTCATTCTGGACATGGGAGAACCTGTGAAGATCGATACCATGGCCAGAAATATGATCCGCCTTTCCGGCTACGAGCCGGATGTGGACATCCAGATTGAGTATACGGGCCTGCGTCCCGGCGAGAAGCTCTATGAGGAGCTGCTCATGAAGGAAGAGGGAATGCAGGAGACGGCAAACAAACTGATCCACATCGGCCACCCCATCGAGATGGACGACGGGGAGTTTAAGGAGCATCTGGAGATCCTGGACAAGGCCTCCCGGTCCGAGGCCGGGGACATGAAGCAGATCGTGGCGAAGCTGGTGCCCACCTACCATCCCACGGCTGAGGAACCCCAGCAGGTCCGGGCGGAGGAAGCGCGGGAACAGGCGGCCCGGGAAGAAAAAGGGGAATTGCAGCAGGTGTAACAAAAATAAGTGGGAAAGACAGCTATTTGTAAAAGGGAATATCCCTGTCAATTTCGGCGGAAGAGGAGAGAGGCTATGTATCGGAGCTTTGGAAAACGGCTGATAGACATTGTGGTGTCTGCCATAGGTGGGATTCTCATATCCCCAATCTGTCTAATCATTGCCATCGCCATCAAAATCGACGATCCGGGTCCGGTGTTTTTCCGCCAGAAGCGGGTGGGGATGCACAAGACCTACTTTCAAATTCTGAAATTCCGCACCATGAAAATGGATACGCCCCGGGATATTCCCACCCATCTTCTGGGGGACCCGGAGCAGTACATCACCCGGGTGGGGAAATTCCTGCGCAGGACCTCTCTGGACGAGCTGCCCCAGATCTACCAGATCTTCACCGGCAAAATGTCCGCGGTGGGCCCCCGGCCGGCCCTGTGGAATCAGTTCGATCTCATTGCCGAGCGGGACAAATACGGGGCCAACGACGTGCGCCCCGGCCTGACAGGCTGGGCCCAGATCAATGGCCGGGACGAGCTGCCCATTGACATCAAGGCCAGATTCGACGGGGAGTATGTGGAAAGAATGGGCTTCCTCTTTGACTGCAGGTGCTTCTTTGGCACCCTCCTTCCGGTGTTCCGCCAGGAGGGCGTGGTGGAGGGCGGCACCGGCGCCATGGATAAGGAGAAGCAGTCATGAAGCGCCTTTTGATTACCGGAAAGACCAGCTACATCGCCCAGAGCGTAAAGGCCTATCTGGAAAAGTTTCCGGATTTCTTTCAGGTGGAGACAATCAGCCTGCGGGGAGAAGAATGGAAAAGCGCCTCCTTCCGGGGCTTTGACGCGGTGCTCCACACGGCGGGCATGGTCCACCAGCCGGATACCAAGGATGACCCCGCCCAGCTGGAAAACTACCGGGCGGTGAACACCCGGCTTACCCAGGCCGCGGCAGAAAAAGCGAAGGCTGAGGGCGTGGGGCAGTTTCTCTTCCTGAGCTCGGAAAGCGTCTATGGCCTGACGGCCCCCCTGGGGAAAACCGTCACCATCACGGCGGACACCCCCCTTTCCCCCAGGGACAATTATGGCATCAGCAAGCTGGAAGCCGAGGAGGCCCTGGGCGCTCTGGCGGATGAAAATTTCCATGTGGCGATTCTCCGCCCGCCCGTTGTTTACGGCAGGGGCTGCAAGGGAAATTACCAGACCCTCTCCAAGATGGCAAAAAAGCTGCCCTTCTTTCCCGATGTCCGCAACAGCCGGTCCATGCTCTATATGGACAACCTGTCGGAGCTGATCCGCCTGCTCATTGAGGACGGCGCGTCGGGGACCTTCTGCCCCCAGAATTCGGAGTATGTGTCCACCTCCGACCTGGTAAACCTCATCGCCCACGCCCATGGAAGGGATATTCTGATGGTGAAGGGGGTTACCTGGGCGCTGAAGCTGCTGCGCCCGGTGACGGGTGCTGTGGACAAGGCCTTTGGGAGCCTGCGCTATGACAAAAGCCTCAGCGCCTATCCCAAAAACTACTGCATCACCGACCTGCCCACTTCTGTTATGGAGACGGAGGCAGAGTAAGACATAAGGAGGAGAGGGCTTTGCGGAAGAAAAGGGACATCCTGTTTCTGTGTCAGTTTTTTTACCCGGAGTATATTTCCTCCGCCCAGCTTCCCTTTGATACAGTTCGGGCCCTGGACAGGGCTGGATTTTCCGTGGATGTGCTCTGCGGCTATCCCCGGGAGTATTTGGAGGGGAAGGACATTCCTTTGAAAGAGCAGGTGGGCGACATCCATATCCGCCGGCTTAAGTACCTGCAAATGGACCGCTCCGGCTTTCTGGGGCGACTTATCAACTATTTTTCCTTTACCTTCATGGTGCTGCTGCACCTGATGGATTTTCGAAAGTACCGGGCGGTGGTGGTCTACTCCAACCCGCCCATCCTGCCCTGGATCGCCTCCTGGGCAAAGAGCTTATTCGGCGGAAAGCTGGTGTTCGTTGCCTATGACCTCTATCCGGAGGTGGCCACGGTCACCGGGACCTTTGGAAAAAGGCACCCCATCTGCCGCCTGATGGACTTTATCAACCGCCGGGTGTATCCCCGGGCGGACCGGGTGGTGGCCCTGTCCACGGAGATGCGGGAGTATATTGTGTCCCACCGGCCCATTCCGGCGGACCGGGTGGTGGTGATTCCCAACTGGTATCCGGAAAATGACAGCGGTGAACCGCCCCGGGAAGAAAATCGCTTCCGTGAGGAAGTAAACGGCCGGTTCGTGGTTTCTTACTTCGGAAATATGGGTACCATGCAGGATATGCAGACCATTCTGGAGGCCATCCGGGAGCTGAAGGACGATGAAGATATCTTCTTCCTCTTCGCCGGCCACGGAAACAAGCTGGAGGCCCTGAAAAGCCATGTGGCCGAAGAAAAAATTGAAAACGTGGCCATCTACCGTTTCCTCCACGGCCAGGATTTCCGGGACGCTCTGGACATCAGCTCCTGCGCCCTCATCTCCCTCATTCAGGGAGCCACCGGGCTGTGCGTGCCCAGTAAGACCTACAGCTATATGATGGAGGGGCTGCCGCTGCTTGCCATCATGGACGAGAGCGACATAACCCGGGACATCGACCTGGGGGCGGGGGCCTGGGTCCGCAGCGGCGACGGCCAGGGCCTGGCCCGGGCCATTCGAAGGCTTCGGGACGACCCGGCAGCCGCGGCGGAAATGGGCAGGACCTGCCGCCGCCTATACGAAGAAAAATACACGGCCCCCATGGGTACGGGCCGTTATGTAACCCTGTTCCGGGAACTGCTGGCAGGGGAAAAGGAGAAAGTATTATGAGCATTTTTGCGGACAAGGTTTTGATGATCACCGGCGGCACCGGGTCCTTCGGCAACGCCGTTTTGAACCGTTTCCTGGATACGGACATCCGGGAGATCCGGATCTTCTCCCGGGACGAGAAGAAGCAGGACGATATGCGCCACGAGTTCCAGGC
>DETX01000136.1:0-7552 GCA_002362145.1 Clostridiales bacterium UBA3277 | reverse complement strand
GTGAAAAACGCCATGCACGATGTGGATTACATCTTCCACGCGGCAGCCTTAAAGCAGGTCCCCTCCTGTGAGTTTTTCCCCCTGGAAGCGGTAAAGACCAACGTCATCGGCACGGACAATGTGCTCACCGCCGCCATTGAGGCCGGCGTCAAGGCCGTCATCTGCCTGTCCACGGATAAGGCCGCCTATCCGGTCAACGCCATGGGCACCTCCAAGGCCATGATGGAGAAGGTCATTGTTGCCAAGTCCCGGACCGTCTCTCCGGACAAGACTAAGATCTGCTGCACCCGCTACGGAAACGTCATGTGCTCCCGGGGCAGCGTCATCCCCCTGTGGATCGACCAGATCCGGGCGGGAAATCCCATCACCATCACGGAGCCCAAAATGACCCGGTTCATCATGTCCCTGGAAGAGGCGGTGGATCTGGTGCTCTTTGCCTTCCAGAACGGCGTTTCCGGCGACATTCTGGTCCAGAAGGCCCCGGCCTGCACCATCGAGACCCTGGCCCAGGCCGTCACCGGCCTGTTTGCCCCGGGCCATGAGATCAAGGTCATCGGCATCCGCCACGGCGAAAAGATGTACGAGACCCTGCTGACCAACGAGGAGTGCGCCCATGCCGTGGATCTTGGCAGTTTCTACCGGGTGCCCTGCGACAAGCGGGACTTAAACTACGATAAGTATTTCAAAGAGGGCGATACCGGCCGGAACGGCCTGACGGAGTTTAACAGCAACAATACCCAGCTTTTAAACGTCGCCCAGGTCCAGGAGAAGCTGCTCGCGCTTTCCTATATCCAGGAGGAGTTGAAATCTTTCGGCAAAAACTGAGGAGCGTACTATGAACATTTTGATCACCGGCGCGGCCGGTTTTGTGGGAAAGAATCTGACCGCCGCCCTGGAGGCCCTCCGGGACGGGAAGGACCGGACCCGTCCGAACCTTGCCATCGGAGAGCTCTACCTCTACGACCGGAACAGCCCGGAATCCCTACTGGAAACCGCCTGCGAGAAGGCGGACTTCGTGTTCAACCTGGCCGGTGTCAACCGCCCGAAGGACCAGGCGGACTTCATGAAGGGCAACTTCGGCTTTGCTTCCACGCTGCTGAGCACCCTGAAAAAGCATAACAATACCTGCCCCGTCATGCTCTCCTCCTCCATCCAGGCCACGCTGCAAGGGCGCTTTGCCGGCAGCGAGTACGGCCGGAGCAAGAAGGCAGGGGAGGAGCTGTTCTTCTCCTACGCCGCCGAAACCGGGGCCCAGGTTCTCGTCTACCGCTTTCCCAATCTCTTCGGCAAGTGGTGCCGCCCGAATTACAACTCGGTGGTGGCCACCTTCTGCCATAACTACGCCCATGACCTTCCCATCACCGTCAGCGACCCCAAGGTGGAGCTGGAGCTGCTCTACATCGACGATCTGGTGGAGGAGATGCTGGATGCCCTGGAGGGAAAGGCACACCACTGTGAGTTTGACGGTGTGAACACTGTGTTTTGCGGGGAGGGCCGCTTCTGCGCCGCCCCGGTGACCCACAGGGCGACTCTGGGGGAGATCGTCCGTATGCTGGATACCTTCAAGGCCCAGCCCCAGACCCTGCTCATGCCCAGCGCCCCCGAAGGGAGCCTGGAAAAGAAGCTCTATGCCACCTATTTATGCTATCTGCCCAAGGAGAAAACCGCCTTCCCCCTGAGGATGAACGTGGACAGCCGGGGCAGCTTTACGGAGCTTCTGCGGACGGGAGACTGCGGGCAGTTCAGCGTGAACATCTCCAAGCCCGGCGTCACCAAGGGCCAGCACTGGCACCACACCAAGTGGGAATTTTTCATTGTGGTCTCCGGCCACGGCCTGATTCAGCAGCGCCGGCTGGGCAGCGATGAAATCTGGGACTTCGAGGTCTCCGGGGATCACATCGAGGCCGTTCATATGCTTCCGGGCTATACCCACAACATCATCAACCTCTCCGATACCGAGGACCTGGTGACCCTGATGTGGGCCAGCGAATGCTTTGATCCCCAAAAACCGGACACCTTCCATGAGGAGGTCTGAACATGGAAATGAAACTTAATTATTCTGACGTTTCCTTTGCCGGAAACGGAAAACTGAAGCTGCTGATCCTGGTAGGCACCCGGCCGGAGATCATCCGGCTGGCGGCGGTTATCAAAAAATGCCGCCGGTACTTTGACTGCCTGCTGGCCCACACGGGGCAGAACTACGACTATAACCTCAACGGCATTTTCTTCCGGGACCTGGGCCTTCGGGAACCGGATGTGTACATGAACGCCGTGGGGGACGATCTGGGCGCCACCGTGGGCAATATCATCAATTGCGCCTATAAGCTCATGGCATCCGTCAAGCCCGACGCGGTGCTGATTCTGGGAGATACCAATTCCTGTCTCTCCGCCATCCCCGCCAAGCGGCTCCACATCCCGGTGTTCCACATGGAGGCCGGAAACCGCTGCAAGGACGAGTGCCTCCCCGAGGAGACCAACCGCCGGATTGTGGACATCATCTCCGACGTAAACCTTGCCTATTCCGAGCACGCGAGAAAATACCTCCACGAGTGTGGCCTGCCCAAGGAGCGGGTGTACGTCACCGGCTCTCCCATGGCGGAGGTCCTCCACGAAAATCTGGCGGCCATTGAGGCCTCCGACGTTCACGCCCGGCTGGGCCTTCAAAAGGGAAAGTACATCCTCCTCTCCGCCCACCGGGAGGAGAATATTGACACGGAGAAGAACTTCCTGTCCCTGTTCACCGCCGTCAATGCCATGGCGGAGAAATACGATATGCCCATCCTCTATTCCTGCCATCCCCGATCCCGGAAGCGGTTGGAGCAGAGCGGCTTCCGGCTGGACAGCCGGGTCATCCAGCATGAGCCCCTGGGCTTCCATGATTATAACTGCCTGCAAATGAACGCCTTCGCCGTGGTGTCCGACTCCGGAACCCTCCCGGAGGAGAGCAGCTTCTTCACCAGCGTGGGGCATCCCTTCCCGGCGGTGTGCATCCGCACCTCCACCGAGCGGCCGGAGGCCCTGGACAAGGCCTGCTTTGTCCTGGCGGGCATCGACTGCGATCATCTGCTCCAGGCCGTGGACACGGCGGTGGAGATGAACCGCAATGGGGACTTCGGCATCCCCGTGCCGGACTATGTGGAGGAGAACGTCTCCACGAAGGTGGTCAAGATCATCCAGTCCTACACCGGCGTGGTGGACAAAATGGTCTGGCGGAAGGATTAAGGGACTCCGATTTCCAAAAACAAAGGAGGCGAGGACATGAAGTACCTGTTTATCAATTCTGTGGCGGGCTTCGGCAGCACCGGAAGAATCGCCGCGGACCAGTGCCGGGAGCTGACGGCCCAGGGCCATGAGTGTGTCCTCGCCTTTGGCCGTTATGAAAGCCACTGCCCGGACGTCCGCACCGTGTTCATCGGCGGAAAGCTCAATACCCGCCTCCACGGCCTGGAAGCCCGGCTCTTGGATGACATGGGCTTTTCCTCCCGGGGGGCCACCCGGAGATTTCTCGCCTGGGTGCGGCAGTACGACCCGGACGTGATCTGGCTGCATAACCTCCACGGCTACTACATCAACATCCGGGAGCTGCTTTCCTATCTTGCCGTCTGCGGCAAGAGGATTATCTGGACCCTCCACGACTGCTGGGCCTTCACTGGCCACTGCGCGTATTTTGATTACGTGGGCTGTGACCGCTGGAAAACCGGCTGCCATCACTGCCCCCAAAAGGGGGAGTACCCGAAGAGCCTCCTTCTGGACGGGAGCAGCGAAAACTACAAAAAGAAAAAAGCCCTCTTTACGGGCATCCCCAACCTGTCCCTGGTGGTTCCCTCCCAGTGGCTGAAGGACCGGGTCAGCCAGAGCTTTCTGGGGGAATATCCCATTGAGGTCCACGAAAATCCGGTCAACCGGGAGATTTTCCGTCCCACCCCCGGAGATTTCCGGGAACGCCATGGGCTTACGGAGAAAAAAATCGTCCTGGGCGTGGCCAGCGTCTGGGACCGGAGAAAGGGCTTGGAGGACTTTATCGCCCTGGCCGCCATGCTGCCGGAGGACTACAAAATCGTCCTGGTGGGCCTGAGCAAGGCCCAGATCGACAGCCTGCCCGATTCCATTTTGGGCCTTCCCCGGACGGCGGACGCCTGCCAGCTGGCCCAGATATACACTGCCGCGGATGTTTATGTAAACCCAAGCGTGGAGGAGACCTTCGGCATGACCGTCCTGGAGGCCCGCTGCTGCGGCACCCAGGCCATCGTCTACCGGGGCACCGCCTGTGAAGAGGTGGTGGAGCGGTTCGGCGGCCTTTCTGTGGACCGGGGACCGGAGCACCTGCTAGCCGCCATACAGAAGCTGACAAAGGAGTATGCCCCATGAAACGCTACCCCTTTCCCAATCATAAGGCAGCCAAGGTCCTTCTGGGCCTGGGCATTCTTGCCCTGCTGTATCTGTCCCGGTCCACCATGTATACCCTGAGCCGCCTGGGCTTTTACAAGTCCCAGTTTCTCATGCTGGGGGTCATGGGGGTGATCTTTGCTGCTTTCTGTGTCCGGAATTTCCGGTCCTGGCGGGAGATTCTGACGGACAGGCGGCTCATATTTGCCCTGGTGTGCGCCGCGGTGCTGCTTCTTCCCATGATAATCAAGCGGGACTGGCAGCTCATGTATTTCACGGTGCTTATCTGTGTCTGGTTCTCCATTTTCCTGACGTTTTTTCTCACCGCGGAGCAGCTGGGCCGGGCCTATGTCCTTGTCATGACGGGGCTTGGCGCCTATTCTGTTTTGGCAAATTACGGCCTTCGGCTGCTGGCGGACAGGGGAATTTTGCGGTTTCCCGTCTTTCTCAACCTGCAGGGCTTTGAATTTTACGATTTTTTCCTGGGCTGCGGCGGTGTCAGCTACATCTCCTACCGGAACTTCGGCATTTTCCGGGAGCCCGGGGTCTACCAGTTTTTTCTGCTGCTGGCATTGTACCTGACCTTCTATAAGCTCACCTGGAGAAAGCCCTGGAAGCAGTGGCTCTGCGGCTGCCTGCTGGCCCTGACCCTTCTGACCACCTTCACCACCGGCGGCGTGGCCTGCCTGGGGCTATTCGCCCTGGTCCTGTTTTTTGACAAAAAACTCTACCGGGATAAGCGGATTGTGGCCCTGGTGTTGGCGCTGATCGTGCTGCTCTCGCTGCTGGTCGCCTACAGCATCGTCCGGGAGAACCGGCTGCGGGAGGCCCTCTATGAGATGGTGGTGGCAAAGTTTGTCAACCGTCAGGATTCCTATGTGGAACGGACGGAGGCAATCTATGTGGATGCGTCCTTCTTCCTTCACAGCCCCATCTGGGGCAGCCGCTTTGCCGATGTGCTCCACGCGGTGGAAAACAACACCTCCTCCACGCTGGTGCAGTTTGCGGTCTACGGCATCCTGGGCGGATGGCTCCATCTGCTGTGTTGGTATATATTTGTCTGGGACAAGGAGCGTAAGCTCTGGGTAAATCTCTCGCTGTCCCTGATTTTCCTGATATCCTTCAACACCCAGAATCTCACCACCGACCTGTTTTTCTGGCTGCTGCCGGTAATGGCCCTGACAGAGCGGGTGATTCCGGCCCTGGAGCGCCGGAGGGAGGAGCGCCATGGATCATGAAACGTTAAAAAAAGTCCAGCCGGTCCTGCTGGAAATTGCCAAGGAGGTCAAGCGGGTCTGCGACGAGAACGGCATCCGCTACTGCCTGTACCGGGGCACGTTCCTGGGCGCGGTGCGCCACCGGGGCTTCATTCCCTGGGATGACGACATGGACATTGCCATGCTCCGCCCGGACTATGAGAAATTCCGCCGTCTTGCCCCGGAAAAGCTGGGGAAGGACTACTGCTTCCAGGACTGGCACACCGATGAGAACTACGCCCTGCCCTTCGGCAAGGTGCGAAAGCGCGGCACCCTTTTTGTGGAGGCCAAGTGCGCCCGGCTGCCGGAAAACGGCCTCTATGTGGACATCTATCCCCTGGACTATGCCCCGGCCCAGGCTGAGCGCCGGGCCCTATCCGGAAAGCTGCTCCACCTGTTCCGGGTGAAGCTGATGAAATCCGGCTATACTCCCTGGATGGAGGGGACAAAGATCCTCTGGAAAAAGCGGCTGGGCTACTGCGCTTACCAGGCCCTGGCGCTGCTCACCACCCAGGAAAAGCTGGCGAAAAAATACGACACTCTGGTTTCCGCGCCGCCGGAGAGCGAAACGGTCTATGAGCAGAGTGCCCTGCCGGTGACCTATTATTTTGAAAAAAGCTGGTTTGAGGACCGGCAGGACTATCCCTTTGAGGACACCACCTTTGCGGGTCCCCGGGATTTTGATGCCTGCCTGAGATCCCTCTACGGAAACTATATGGAGCTGCCCCCGGCAGACCGGCGGGAAAACCGCCACCAGATCCAGGAGCTCTCCCTGGGAGACGGGGTGGAGCTATGAAAGAGATCCTGTTTCTGACCAACTACCCCTCGCCCTATCGGGTCCGGTTCTTTGACGAGCTGGGCAGGCACGTCCATCTGACGGTGCTGTTCGCCGACCGTCCGGAGGAAAAGACCCACCGCAGCGCCGACTGGTATGTGGAGGGCCGGGGAAATTTCCGGGCGGTGCCGCTGACCAAACGCGTGGCCAAATTCGGCACCAACTCCCTGTGCGTCGATGTGCTTCCCTGGCTCAACCGGGACTACGACGCCATCGTGGTGGGCGGCTACTCCAATCCCACGGTGATTCTTTCCATGCTCTACCTGCGCCTGCGGAGGATTCCCTTCTACATGGAGGTGGACGGCGGCCTCATCCGCCAAGAGAAGAAGCTGACATACCTTGTCAAAAAAGCGCTGGTTTCTCTGCCCACCGCCTGGCTCAGCACCGGCAATACCGTGACGGACTTTTTGGTCCACTACGGCGCCAGGCGGGAGAAGGTCGCAATCTATCCCTTCTCCTCCATCAGCCAGGGGGAGCTCCTGCCGGAGGTGCCCTCGAAGGAGGAAAAGCAGGCCCTTCGCCGGGAACTGGGCGTAAAGGAAGCGCTTGTCATTTTGACCATTGGCCAGTTTATCCACCGCAAGGGCTTCGATTTGCTGCTTCAGGCGGCGGCAAAGGCCGGGACCCGGGCCGGCATCTACATTGTCGGCGGCGAGCCCACGGAGGAGTACATCCGGATGCGCAGGGAGTTTGACCTGCCAAACGTCCACTTTGTGGGCTTTCAGAAGAAGCAGACCCTGGATAGCTACTACCGGGCGGCGGACCTGTTTGTGCTGCCCACCCGGGAGGACATCTGGGGCTTGGTGATTGGAGAGGCCATGGCCAACGGCCTGCCGGTAATCACCACGGACCGGTGCGTAGCGGGTGTGGAGCTGGTGGAGGAAAACGTCAGCGGGCATATTCTGCCCACCGGGGATGTTTCTGCCCTGGCGGCAGCCCTGACCCGGGCGGAGGGGGAGGACCTGATGGCCATGGGCCGGGCCGCCCTGGAGAAAATCCGCCCCTACACCATCGAAAACATGGCAAAGGTCCATCTGGACATTTTTGATATTGATATTCCATAAAAAACTTTCAT
>DETX01000020.1 GCA_002362145.1 Clostridiales bacterium UBA3277 | reverse complement strand
TTTTGCAGGCAGGGATTTTTTATGGGAAGTAGTCCTCCGTGGGGCTGGAATTCCGGGGGGCTTCGGTCTGGCGGAGGAGGGTCCTTTGAGGGGTCAGGAGCAGGCGGGCGATGCCGGGAAGGAAGCGCTTTGGGGGAAAGGTATTCCCCGGGTGGAGAAGGTAGGTCCGGAGAGCCTTTTTGGTGAGGGACAGGCTCCCAGGAGAATTATCCGGGTACTCGGACATGTAGATGAGGGCATCCAAAAACTGGGTGTCGTAAATCTCCCTCAGCTCCGGGAAGCGCCGCAGCACCGTCTCCCGGCGGCTGCACAGCGCCTGAACCCGGTCCACGGAGCGCTGGGCCCGGGCTTTGGGCGAGAGCATGACGCTGGACGCCCGGCGGCGGTAATTGTAGACAATGCGGTCATCCAGGGCTACGGTTTGGGCGTTCAAAAAGCCCTGGTAAGTGAAAAACTCATCGTCGATCTTGTGGCCCTCCTCAAAGCGGACGCCATCGAACAGACGGCGGCGGTAGAGCTTATCCCACAGCAGGGCGGAGGTCCAGTCGAAGGGCAGACGGCGCAGATACTCCATGCGGTCGATCACCTCCCGGCCCTGACGGAACACCAGATCCTCGCTTTTTTCGGGGCTGACATAGCGGAAGGCAAACTGGGCGGCATCCGCCCGGGTTTCCTCCAGGAGGCCGACCATATAGGCATATGCCCCGGGCTCCAAATAGTCGTCGCTGTCCACAAAGCTCAGATATTCGCCGGTCGCCAGGGACAGGGCCCTATTTTTGGCCGCCGCGGCGCCGCCGTTTTTCTGGTGAACCACCCGGATTCGGCCGTCCCGGGCGGCGTATTCGTCGCAGAGCCGGCCGGAACCGTCGGTGGAGCCGTCGTCTACCAAGAGGATCTCCAAATCCTCATAGCTCTGAGCCAGGACGCTGTCCAGGCAGGCGGGCAGGTAGGCAGCCACATTGTATACCGGAATCACCACGGAAATGGTCTTTTTCATGGGTCGCCCCTCCCCTTCATCCGGCTTCTCAGCCACCAATAGATCTTGCAGGGATAGGCCGCCTCCCAGGCCCAGTCGATATCCGCCCCGGAAAAGGCCTGCCACCGGCGGCTCCAGCCCAGGGCCCGCCGCAGATGCTTCCGCAGGGGGGCCCGCCAGCTCCGGTATTTGTCCGCCCCGAGCACGCAGGTAAGCTGCTCATAGGCGGCATAGACATACTTCTGGGAAACCCTCCGGGCCAGCCGCTGGGAACCGATGCTCCCGGCAAAGGCGTACTGCTCCCGGAACGCTTCCAGCATGGCGATCCGCCGGGGGTCCCAGGGGGCGCGCATGATACCCGCGTCGTTTTGGAAATAGGCATACAGCGCATCCTCCAGGACGGCCACGGTCCCGGCGGCATAGACCGCCCGGTAGGTGGTGAATTCGTCCTCGTGGAGCTTTCCCTCGGGGTAGCGGAGGGATTCCAAGAGGCTCACATGGTAGAGCTTATTCCAGGCTGTGGCCGTGATTCCGCCGTGGTGCTCTCCGCAGTAATAATCATCAGCAGAAAGGACGCTGACCCTTCCGGTTCTGGTCTGGGGAAGCGGCTCCCCGGCAGTGCGCCGAAGGCCGCAGACGGCCATCTTGCAGCCTGTCTCCACCACGGCGGCATAGAGCCGGGCCAGGTAATCCGGGGCGACCCAGTCGTCGCTGTCCACGAAGGCCAGCCATTGGGGTGCGCAGTTTTTCAGGGCGAAGTCGATGCCTGTGTTCCTGGCAGCGGAGAGGCCGCCGTTTTTCCGGTGGAGCGCCCGCACCCGGGGGTCCCGGGTGGCATACCCTTCACACACTTCACCGCAGGTGTCCGGACTGCCGTCATCCACCAGGATCAGGTCAAACTCCGAAAAGCTCTGGTTCAAGAGGCTGCTTACGCACCGGTCCAGATATTTTTCCACCTTGTACACCGGCACAATGACACTGACTGTGGCCATGGTCCGCCTCCTTCCCTATCGTCTCAAAATGGATTTGATCATTTTCTTGAGCTGATTGTAGCCCTTTTCCCCAAAAAGGCGGCGGCCCAGGGTGTAACGGAAATTGCTCCTGGCCTCCTCCTTCTGGCGGCGCTTCTCGGCGGCCAGAATCTCCTTTTCCTCCTCAGTGTGCCAGCTGGCGGCAAACCAGTGGATGGCCACCGTTTTGCGTGTCCGATGGAGCTTCTCCGTGTCATAGTCCACAGGGCAGAAATACTGCCTTGGATAGATGGCCAGCTCCGCCACGGTTTTGAAGGTATCGCCGCCGGAAAAACCGTATTTCCGGCAGAGGCCCGTGAGAATCTCCACATTGGTGGTGATGTCCTGGCTCCCGTCGGGACGGTAGAAGCTGGCGGTATCGTAATAGGATATAAATTCCCGGAAGAGAGGGAAATCCGGCTCACAGGCCAGGAGGCCCGTCTGGATGCGGTCCGGCGTTTCCAGGCCCGCAAACCCCCGGTGCTTCAGATAGGGGTCCAGGGGCTTTACCAGCTCCACATCCGTATCCATGTAGACGCCGCCCTGGGTCAGCAGGGCCTGCAGCCGCACATAGTCCGTGACGAAGGCCCAGCGGCCGGCCTCATAGGCCTGGCGGACGTACAGCGGGGCGGAAGAGATGTCAAAATTTTCCTCGTTCCACTCCCGGATGGTATAGTCCGAGCAGAATTTTTTCCAGCTTCTCAGGCACTTTTGGGCCAGCTCCGGCTTGGGCTTCCCGCCGAACCAGCAGTAGTGGATGATCTTAGGAATGCTCATGTTTCTCCCTCCCAAGTTGGCGGACAATGGCCCGGAACATCCCCCCAAGGCCCTCCGCCCGGAATCTTCTCCGGCAGGCGTCCAGGGGATAGTACAGCCGAATGAGATGGGGGTGCATCTCGTCGAACATCATCACGAACTGGCTCCGGGTCATGGGGATGCCCCGGTCCCGGAAGAGGGTGCGGGCGTCCCGCTCCACCTGCCGGGCCAGATCCCTCCGGTCCAGGTCAAATTTCAGGCGGTGGTAGCACCCGGCCGCCGCCTCGGCATAGCGGTCGCAAAACCGCTCCGCCAGGGTCGTATAGCCCAGCTCGTCATAGAAAAGGATGATGCTCTCCAAAGCCCAGAGGTAGTCCAGCCGCTTTACGGAAAACGCCTTCTGGGTGGTGCTCATGGCGTTGGTCCGGTAATAGTACATTTTTTCCGGGAGATAGGCCAGCTTTTTCCCCTCGATCAGCCAGCGGCACACGGCCTCGTTGTCCTCATAGACCCGGCCGGGGCAGAAGGGATAGTGCTGGCACAGCTCCCGGCGGATGAGCTTGGCGCAGGCCACCCAGCCGGGGTAGGCGTCCCGGTCGTGGAGGGAAAGAAGGGTTTTCTCGTCCATGGGGTAGACCTGAAAGTCCCCCTGCCGGGGGGCGAGGAAGTCTTTGGGAAGCTCCGGCGACTCCTGCATCCGGCACATGGCAATGGGGGCGCCGCTGTTTTTCGCCGCCAGTGCCAGGCATTTGAGCATCTGGGGGTGGATCAGATCATCGCTGTCCACAAAGCAAAACCAGTCCCCCGCCGCCATCTCCATGGCCCGGTTCCGGGCGGCGGCCTGGCCGGCGTTTTCCTGGTGGAACACCCGGATACGGCTGTCCCGGCCGGCATAGGCTTCACACAGCTCCCCGCTCCGGTCCGTGCTGCCGTCGTCTGCCAGAATCACCTCAAAGTCGGAAAAGGTCTGGGCCAGAATGCTGTCCAGGCAGGCGGCCAGGTAGCCCCCGGCGTTGAATACGGGCACGATCACACTGATCTCAGCCATGGCCCTTCCTCCTCAGTTTTTCCTTCCCTTCCAG
This sequence comes from Clostridiales bacterium UBA3277, assembly GCA_002362145.1. Lineage (GTDB taxonomy): Bacteria > Bacillota > Clostridia > Oscillospirales > Oscillospiraceae > Faecousia. Next base: position 15,084 of record DETX01000020.1, on the reverse strand, counting down.
CCACAGCCGATACAGCCGGGTGGTCACAGGGTAAAACCGGACTAAGATGTCAAAATCCATCCAAAACCGGATACATCCCCCATGCCAGCACTGCCGCAGCAGCCGGCGGATACGCCGATACATGGCCCGGATGGTCCGCCGGTACTCCCGGGCCCGGGGAGAGGTCTCTGCCTGGTTCAGATTCACCATGGCGTTTTCCAGAAAGCCCCGGAGGCGGAAGCGGACCATCTCCTCCCGGCCAAGCTGCCGGAAAAAGGCAATCTGCTGGTCATAGGCCTCCCAGGCGTCCAGACGCCGGGGGGTCCAGTTGGTTTTTGTGATGCCGCTGTCATTTTGATAGTAGGCGTACAGCGGGGCAAAAATCACCGCCAGCTTCTCCTGGGTAAAGAGAAGGCGGTAGGTGACGAATTCATCCTCGTGGAGCTTCCCCAGAGGATAGCGCAGGCCCTCAAAGAGGCTGCGGTGGTAGAGCTTGGCGCAGGCAATGGTGGCGAGGATGAAATGCTGCCGGTAAAAGGGCTCCGGCTCCCAGGCCTCCGCCTCCAGAGGCGCTCCGGTCCAGGGGTCCTCCCCTGCCGTCTCCCCGTAGGCGCAAACACTGATTTTGGTATCCAGGCTCCCGGCGGCGGAGAGCATCGCCCCCAGCATCTCCCGGTGGACCCAGTCGTCGCTGTCGATGAAGGTCAGCCACTGGGCATCCCCCTCAAGGGCCAGGTCGATTCCGGCGTTTCTCGCCGCGGAGAGCCCGCCGTTTTTCTGATGGATGACCCGGACCCGCCGGTCCGCCCGGGCATAGCCGTCACACAGGGCGCCGCAGCCGTCGGGGCTGCCGTCGTCCACCAAAATGAGTTCAAAATCCCGGAAGCTCTGGCCCAGGATGCTTCTGACACAGCGGTCCAGGTAGGCTTCCACCTGGTACACCGGTACGATCACGGATATCCGGGCCATGGCTTATTCCTCCGCGTTGGATTTTCCCAGGAGCTTTCGGAGGACCCGGCGGGGAATTTTCGAAAACTCCTCCCAGCTCCGATACCGGCGAAGCCGCTCCTGCCAGCGCTCCATGCCCTCGTCCCCCAGGCAGCTGTGGACAGCCCGCTTCACCGGGTCTGTCAATTTCGCCCGGCGGGCCTTTCTGCGAAGGGTCTCCCGGTGGGCCTGCTCCTGGGCGGTGTACCAGCTTCCGGAAAACCAGTGGATGGCCACGGTTTTGCTTTTTCGGTGGAGGACCCCCGTCTCAAAGTCCACGGGGCTGAACACATAGCTTGGGTAGATGGTCAGTTCCGCCACGGTCTGCTCCCGACCGTCCAGCCGGAGGCCCCAGGGAGAGAGGGCCGCCGTTACGGTCTCCACATTGGTGGTCACGTTCAGGCTGCCATCGTCATGATAAAAAGAAACCTCGTCGTAATGGCGCAGAAACTCCCCAAACAGAGGGAAGCCCTGCTCACAGGCCATTACGCCGGTGGATATGCTTTTTTTCGTTTCAAAGCCGCAGAAGGCCCGGTTTTTGAGGAAGGGCTCCAGGGGCCGGACCAGTTCCACGTCGGTGTCCATGTACACGCCGCCCTCCCGGGTCATGGCAAGCAGGCGCACATAGTCCGAGACAAAAGCCCACTTCCCGGCCTCATAGGCCTGGCGGACGTACAGCGGGGCGGCGGAGAGGTCCAGAGAATCCTCGTTCCATTCCCGGATGGTAAAGTCCGGGCAGTACTTTTTCCAGCTTTTCAGGCACTTTTCCGTCAGGGCCGGCTTGGGATTTCTCCCGAACCAGCAGTAGTGAATGATTTTTGGGATCAACCGCGCCCCCTCCTTCCAAGATGCTTTTCAAGAACCCCAATGAGGTACTCCCGGCTCTGCCGCCCCTGCTCCAAAGCCCGGGGGCGAAGCTCGCCGTACTGGGACAGGATTTCCTCAATGCTGCCCAGGTCCATGCTCTCCCCGGTACAGCCCTGGGGAAAGCCCAATTTTTCATAAAACGCCCCGATTTTGTCATCCCAGCCGAAGCCGAAGGAGGGCACGCCGAAGGAGGCCGCCACGATCTGGCTGTGCATCCGAAAGGCAACCAGCTTCTCAAAGCCCGTCACATAGGCAACCAAAGTCTCCACCGTGGTGGGCCGGGGCAGCAGATATTGGGCCAGCTCTTCTTCGGGAATCCCGGCCTGTAGGAGCAGCTTTTTTCCATACTCCTGGTCGTAGGGAGAGCCGTTGGTGAAGGCCATCCAAGATTTCCCGGAGCGCAGAAGCGCCCGAATCAGAGGAATCTGCAAATCCTCCCGCCGGTCAATGAGGCCCAGGCCAAACTCCGCCCGCTTTTTCTCCGTCGGGGCGTAGCTGAGGCTGCACCCCAGGGCCGTGTCAAAGGTCTCGATGGTCTTGCCCCTCACCGGAAACAAAGACACAAAGCGGTCATAGGAATCCCGAAGGGAGATGGAGACCACATGGCGGTCCCGGAGGGCCCGGGCGAGGAGGTACTCCCCGTCCTGGGAGAGGGTGCTCATGCCGCAGGCGTGAAAGACGATCTTCGTCTGGGAAAAGGCGAAGGCGCGGACCATTTCGTAAATGATTCCTGCAAAATAGTCCATAAACAGGGAGCCGCCGGCAAAGACCACCATGTCAAACCGGTACTGCCTGCGAAGCTCCTTTAAGGCGTACCAAACCCGCTGATGCCGGGCCTTATCTTCGGCCAGAAACCGAAGAATAGCCGCCCGGCGGTAGTATAAAAAGCGGTCGCTGGCCTTTTTCAGCAGAATTTCCGACCACTTCCCCGGGGCCGCTTCAAAAAAGCTGCCCGGGCCGGTCCTGCCGGTGAGGTCGAAGGGAACGATGGTCGCCTGGGGCCAGCGCTCTTTGAGGATGCTCTCCACCGTCCGGCACAGCAGGGGGTCTCCCAGGTTTTCCGAGTAAAATTCCCCCGCCAGAAGAATGGTCACGGGTCTCATTCTTCCACCACTTCGATGGACGGGAATACGATGCTGCCCCAATACTGCTGATTCCAGCGCTTGGCGGTGTCGTTGACGCTCTCCCGGAACTCCTTGCGGATGGTAAAGGCGGCGTTGACCACATCGTGGACCGTCTCAGAGCCGTACTCGTTGACTTCATAGAGCACAATGCGGCCGCAGTACTCTCCCTGGCCCAGCTGGGGCAGCTCCATCTGGAAAACCGCCTCGTTTTCCCCTTCCCGGACGGAGAGGCTAGGCTCCGAGGCTGCCATGCCCACGGGCACGCTGGAGGGTGTGAAATAGATGATGCGGAAGGCCACCCGGGGGTAGTCCCTCTGGGAGTGGAAGCGGAGTTTCAAGGTCAGATCGTCCCCCTCATAGAGGATGGGGGCCTTCTTGTCCAAAATCTCCACGGAGTGGATGTGCATGGTCCCGTCGCCGATGGGCTCCCGGGTGGTGTGCTCACAGTCGTTGATGAGCCGCAGGCTGTCGCCCCGGCCGTAGTATACGCCGATGGCTTCCTCCACTCCGCCCTCGAAGATGATCTTTCCCTGGTCCATGACGATGCACCGGTCACACAGGGAACGGATGGTGTTCATATTGTGGCTGACGTAAAGGACCGTCCGGCCCTCCTCCTTGGCTGCGGCGCGCATCCGGTCCAGGCATTTCTTCTGGAACTGCACGTCGCCCACGGCCAGGACCTCATCCATGATCATGATCTCGCTGTCCAGATGGGCGGCCACGGAGAAGGCCAGCTTGACAAACATACCCGAGGAATAGCGCTTGGTGGGGGTGTCGATAAAATCCCGGACCTCGGAAAAGTCAATGATGTCCTCCATTTTGGCGTCGATCTCCGCCTTGGTCATGCCAAGGATGGCACCGTTCATATAGATATTCTCCCGGCCGGTCATTTCGCCGTTGAAGCCGGTGCCCACCTCCAGCATGGAGGCGATGCGGCCGTAGATGTCAATCTCCCCTTCCGTGGGGGCGGTGACCCGGCTGAGGAGCTTGAGCATGGTGCTCTTGCCGGCACCGTTGCCGCCGATGATGCCCAGGGCCTCCCCCTTGTAGACCGTCAGATCCACGCCGTTGAGGGCCATGAAGGTCTTGCCCACCAGGCGCTGGTCTGTGCCGATGGGCAGATTGGGGTCCTCTTTGCCCCGGACCCGGGCCCACCAGCTTTGCAGATCCTCCTGGAGGGTGCCTCCGCCGATCTGGCCCAGCTTATATTTCTTTTTCACACCGGCCAGGCGGATGGCCACTTCTCTTTGCTGCTGCATAGCCCTTCCTCCTTACACCGTATCCATGAAGGTCCGCTCGACCTTGTTGAAAACCATAATTCCCAGCACCGCCACAGCCGCCGTCACGACCCAGCTGAGCAGGTAGTATCCCGGATAGAAGGTGCCCTTACCCAGGATTGCCAGGCGCATGAGCTCCACGGAGGAGGTCACGGGATTGCACAGCAGGATGGTCCGCACCCAGTTTTCGGTGATGGTGGACATGGGATAGACCACAGGGGTGGCGTACATCCACAAGGAGACGCCGAAGTCCACCAGAATGGAGAGATCCCGGTACTTGGTGGTCATGCTGGAAATGATGATGCCAAAGCCCATGCCCAGGATTCCCAGGTGAACAAGCTCCACGGGAATCAGCAGCCACAAAAGGAAATTGGGATGGACCTGGCCCCGGAAGAGATAGTAGAATAGAACCAGCATCACCATCAAAAGCTGAATGGCAAACCGGATCACTGCGGAAAAGACATTGGAGATGGGGGTGGTGAGCCGGGGGAAATAGACCTTGCCGTACATATAGGCGTTGGCGGTGAAGGTATTGGCGTTGCTGGTGAGACAGCTGGCAAAATACGCCCAGACCGCGTTGCCGCAGAGATAGAACAGCAGTCCCGGCACACCGTCGGTGCTGATGCCTGCGATGCCGCCGAATACAAAGGCATGGATGATACTGGTAAACAGAGGGGTCAGAAAAATCCAGGCCGGGCCCAGGATGGTCTGCTTGAAGGAGACCACAAAGGTCCGCCGGGTAAACAGGGCAATCAGGTCCCGATACCGCCAGACCTCTTTCAGGTTCAGATCCAGCCAGCGGTGCCTGGAGGAGATGTGGGTGTGGTACTGCTCATGTGTGGTGTCTGCCATGGGGTTACCTCTTTTTTCTGAGAACTTGTAGCAGGCCGTGGACGCCTTTCATGGGGCCCACCAGCCAGCGGGGCATATCGATATATTCCGCAATCTGGGCGTTGGTGCAGCGGTCCATGGCGTCGCAGGTGAAGCCGTACCACATACCCAGTTTCGTCCGAAGATCATAGTGAAGAAGCTCTGCCTTCTCCCGGAAGAACAGGGCCGTACCCCGGGGATTTTCCAGGAAGAGCCGGTATCCGGCCTGGGTCAGGCCGTCGCCCTTGTATTCGTAGATCCAGATAATGTCGTTGTAGTAGCGCATTTTGTAGCCATCCCTGGCCATACGGTTCCAGGTCACGGCCTCGGTCATAAATTTCTCTCCGGGGAACTCCGGGTAGAGATATTTCCGGTGGACCTCGGTATAGAACACGGAAGCCCGCTCTCCCTCCACCGGACCATAGCGGTCCAGGGCATTCCCGTCCAGATAGCCGCCGGGAAAGGGCTTATTGGGAGTTTTGTCCGGCGCGGTGCCCAGGTTGCCCGCAAAGCCGCAGAATTTCCCGTCCCTGGGAAGCTCTGATTCCCATCTGACCACTTTTTCCAGGGCGTCGTCTGTCAGATAGTCGTCAGAGTCCACTGTAAAAAAGAGCCTGCCCTGGGCCTCCTTCAATCCACGGTTGATGGCCCGGCACTTGCCGCCGTTTTCCTGGCGGACATAGTGGATGGGAAAGGGGTTGCCCTCCTGCTTCCAGGCGGCGAACAGCGCTTCCGTTTCGTCAGTGGAGCCGTCGTCCACCACCAGCCACTCAAAATCCATATAAGTCTGGCGCTGGAGGGAGCGGTAGAGGTTTTCCAGAATATAGGCCCGGTTATAGGTGGGCGTAAAAACCGTAATGGGATAGAGAAAGTCCATAGAAGCCTCATTTCAGAATGTGCATATCTTCCAGAAGGTTCACTGCCGCCGCCGTGGCCCGAAGAGAGCGGGCCGCCGAGGCCATGAGAAGCCTGCGCTTTCCACTGACCTCCGGGTCCTTGGGAAGGGGCTTGAGCGCCGCAACCGTCTCATGGAGAAAGGCGAAGGCCCTCTCCCGGTCCTCCCCCGTCAGGTTTCGAAGGGTACCCTGCATGGCGTAGAGGCAGCTCATGAGAAGATCATTCTTTGCCAAAGGAACAAGCTCCGGCATTTTCTCTTCCAGGAAAGACATCCTCTGCTGTTTTGCCCGGAGCCCATTCAGCCGTTTCAGAGAAAATGGCCTATGCATAATGCTGTCATCCTGCTGACGGTAGGCATACAGAATTCGGTCCGAACGCACCAGCCCGGCTGCTTTTCCCAGAGCCCTGTAGGTGAAAAATTCATCATCAATCCATGTATCCACAGGAAATCGCACGTTTTCTACCACGTTTCTGCGATACAGCTTGTTCCAGATCAGCTGGCGAAACACTCGGTCCCGGATATGCTCCGCCATGGCCTCCTGGGGTGTATAGCGGAAAGTGTCCCCAGGTTCCTTATGGAACTCCGCGTCGTCATCCCGGGTCTCCAAATAGCCGCACTCGGCAATGTCCACCTCTTCGTCCATGAGGCTGTAGAGGTAATCGTAAAAATCGGGAGAGACATAATCGTCGCTGTCCACAAAACCGACGAGCTCTCCCCCTGCCGCGTCCAATGCCGCGTTTCGGGCAGCGCCGGCGCCGGCGTTCTTCTGATGAATGACCCGAATTCGGGGGTCCTTTTCCGCCCAGGCGTCGCAGATCGCGCCGCTGCCGTCGGGGGAGCCGTCGTCCACCAGGAGAATCTCCAGATTCTCATAGGTCTGCGACACCAGAGACCGGAGACAGCGGGGAAGAAACTTCTCCACCTTGTACACCGGGACAATGACGCTCAGCAGGGGTTTCTCCATGGCAATTCCTTTCTAATGCTCCTCCTGGCGCTGGAAGAGGCGGACGTAGAGCCGGTAGCTGACTTGAAAGCTCCAGGGTGCGGTGCAGATCATCCGGGCCAGGATACGGTTTCTTGTCCCCAACAGGGGGAACCACGCTTTTTTCTCCCGGAGCATGGCCCGGGTCCGGGCGCGGTAGCCGTCATACTGCCGGTCCCGGTTCAGGGAGAGCTGGCCGTAGACGAAGAGGCAGCAGCGCAGCCAGGCGACCCGGGCGTCATCCCGAAGCTCCTCCGGGCTGTTTTCCAGGATTTTCTCCCGGACAATCAGGGGGTCAAAGAGGCTGTGCTCATGGAAAACCCGGTAGGAAGCGGAGCCCCGGCGCAGAAGATACCGGTAGGGGCAGACATCCTCATAGACCGCCCTCTCCCCCCGGGAGAAGAGGTAGTAATTCATGAGCAGGTCCTCGTTGTTTTTGATGGCGGGGTCCATCCATGCCTCCAGGCCGTCAAACAATGAGCAGCGGAAGAGCTTGGTGCAGAGGCTGGAATCCACCTGGCCTCCGTCCAGCAGGTCCCGGAGGGCTGTCCAATGGTCCTGCGTTTTCAAAATCTTCGTGCCGTGGACCAGGGACACCCGGCCGTCGGGAAAGACAATCTGGTGGCCGCAGTGGGAGATGTCCGCGCCCTGGGCTTTCAGGTTTTCCAGAAGCCTCGCGTACATCCCCGGCTCCAATTCGTCATCTCCGTCCACGAAGCCGATATAGTCCCCGGTGGAAGCGCGGACGCCCCGAAGGCGGGCGGCGGTGACCCCCCGGTTTTCCTGATGGATGGCGGTCACCCGGGGGTGGGCGGCGGCGTAGCCGTCCAGGACGGCGGCGGTATCATCGGTGGAACCGTCGTCCACCACGATGACCTCCAAATTTTCATAGGTCTGGGCCAGGATGCTGTCCAGACACCGGGGCAAATAGGGGGCCATGTTATAGGCCGGGACAATAATTGACAGTTTTTCTTCCATCGTTTTCCTTATGCTGATATTCAATAAAAACTTTCATTCACAGAATTTAAAACGTTTCATAATGATCTTCCTAATTAAAAAGTTCAATTCTTGCGAATGAAACTTTTTAACCCAATATCCGTATCAGTTTCCCGCAAAAACACGGCAGTAATTCTCCGCCATGGTCCGGGCGGAAAAGCGAACGCTGTGCTCCCGGGCGGCCCTGCCCAGCCTGGCCCGGAGGCTTTCGTCCTCCACAAGCCGCCCAAGGGCCCCGGCAATGTCCTCGTCCCGGCAGGAGGTAAGCAGGGCGTCCTCCCCATCGGTGACCATATCGGGGATGCCCCCCACGGCAGTGGCGGCAATGGGCAGGCCCGTTCCCATAGCTTCCAGAATGGTCATGGGATTTCCCTCATAGACGGAAGGCAGGACAAAGATGTCCGCATCATAGAGATAGGGGTGGACATCTTTCTGCATCCCGCAGAATTCCACCTGACCGGCAATGCCCAGCTCCGCCGCCAGAGCCTCCATCTCCTGCCGGGAATCTCCGTCGCCCACAAGAATCAGCCGACAGTCCGGGTGCTTTTCAAGAAGCAGGCGGAAGGCTCGGAGCAGGCCCGGATGGTTCTTCGGAACGTCAAAGCGCCCCACGTGCACAATGCGCACCGGATGGCCGGCACGGTAGTCCTCCTTGGAGCGGCACTTTGACAGGTCGATGCCGTTTCGGATCACCAGGACCTTCCCGGCGGGCAGGCCGTAGAAGCGGACAATGGATGCCTGAATCTCCTGGCTCAGGGCCACGGGCACGGACAGGCCGTGGCGGAAATAAAATCCGTTGACGGCCTTCTGGGCAGGGCCCCCGGCCTCCTTTTCCGCCACGCTGTGGACCGTATGGACGCACTTGGAGACCCCGGCAAGCTTCGCCGCCAGGGCCGCGTATTTGATGACGTCCAGGTGGGTGTGGACAACGTCAGGCTTTTCCTCCAGGAAAAGCCTTCTGAGCTTGGGGACCATGGACACATCCAGCCCCAGTTTTTTGTCCAGATACCGGATGGTGATCCCGGCGGCCTCCATGCGCTGGGAGATGGGGGTTCTCTCAGCGTAAAGGCTCACCACCACCACCTGATGGCCCATGTCCTTCAGGGCGCAGGTCAAATTCTCGCAGAGGATCTCCGCCCCGCCAAAGCAGAGGTTGGGGATGACTTGCAAAATTTTCATAGCTTCTCCTTTACCGGTAGCAGTCGGCAATGGCCCGCTTGTAGGCCGGGACGTCGTTGATCCTGCGGAATTTTTCCGCCGCGTTCCGGGACAGCATTTCCCGGTGGGCGTCGTCCCGAATGATTTTCAGCAGCGCCCCGGCAAGGGCGCCGTCGTCCTCTTCCAGATATCCATCCACCCCGTTTTCGATCAGGTCCTTCATGCCGTCGGAGGGCGTGCTGACCACGGGCGTGCCCAGGGCCATGGCCTCCAGGGCGCACATAGGCGTTCCCTCCCAACGGGAGGTCAGGACCAGGGCCCGGCTGTCATGAATCATCTTGATGGGGTTGCTCTGAAAGCCCAAAAACTGGACGTTTTTCTCCAGGCCAAGGCTTTCGCACAGGGCCCGGGTCTCCCCTTCCAGTTCCCCCGCACCCACCACAGCGGTTTTTAAGTCGGGCTTTTGGTCCCGAAGCATGGCGCACAGGCGCATAAGGCGCTGGGGGTCCTTCTGGTAGGTCAGGCGGCCCACATAGATCAGGTCAAAATCATAGCATTTCCCGTCGGATGCCAGCATAGCCCGGATCTGCTCAGCGTCAATGATGTTATACAAAATCCTGCTCTTCCCGGCGAAGAGTCTATGGAAGAGATAGCCTTCATAGGAGCTCCGGGAGACCCAGAGGATGCGCTTTGCCCGGATGCCGGCCAGAAGATAGGCGACGGACTTGGCTGACAAGCCCCGGGCGTCGTAGGCGTTGTTGTGGATATGGGAAATCAGCGGAATCTTTCCGCAGCACAGGGCCGAGACGAAACTGGCCCGCATATCATGGGCGTGAATAAAATCCGGCTTTTCCCGGCGGAGGACCGCCTTCAGATTCCCGGGGGTCAGTTTGGGAATGGGGATGTAGGTCACCCCCTGGCCCTCCACCATTTCGTGGATGTTGTCGCTCTCGGGGCTGCAATAGACCATCTCCATCCCAGCGTCCTGCTGGAAGTCCCGAATGATCTGGCAGACCACCTTTTCCGCGCCGGTATACTCCCGGGAGTTGAGCACATGGATGACTTTCATGCTTATCTCTCCTCCAGTTCCCGGGCGGTCTCGCCCATGTTCCGGCTGACCATGCCGTAGGTCTGCTCCAGGGTTTTGTAATACTTAAAAATCTCCTCCAGCTGGCGCAGATGCGCCTGGGTTCGGACGCCGATGTTGTGGGGATGCCACCACAGATGGAAGGTCAGTCCCTTTTTCGCCGCATGGAGCATCTGCTTTTTGATGCGGTGGAGCTTCAGCCCTTCAAAGGGCCTCAAAACAGGGAAAATGGGCTTATACATCCGGGAACCTGTCAGGTTCCAGATGCCGCCCTCATTTTTGGGGATATATCCTCCCTGGCCCGTCAGCGGCAGGTATACGTCCGCCAGCTGGAAAAGCCTGCGAAGCTGCCTGGGCCGGATTTTCTTGTGAATCCAGTCATTTTCCTCGTCCCGGTAGGCAGTGAAGCCCAAATTCCGGAGGACCTGGGTATATTCCGCCTCGCACTGATTTCTGGGGAGGATCACCGAGGTCAGGGGGAGGCCCTTTGCCGCGGCAATGGCCTTGGCCGCGGTCATATCGGCGGCAAACTGCGCTGCCGTCTGTCCCTTTTCCCGGCAGTAGTAGTGGGAAAATGTATGGCTGCCGATCTCCTGGCCCGGGGTCCGGGCCACTTGGCATATCAGCTCCGGCGCGTAGAAACAGGGGCTGTCCTGCCCGTCCAGTTTTTCAAAATAGGCATAGGGGTCCAGGGCAGGGTTTAAATAGGTGGGGCGGCTGTCCTTCTCCGGGAAGTATTTTTTCAGTTCCTCCCCGTTTTCCGCGAATTGGAAGCCCACGGCGGCCCAGGTGGCGTGGATGCCGTACTTTTCAAACAGAGTAAGCAGCTTTGGGACGGCCTCCCGGCCCCCCAGGACGTGGTCCCGGTAGTTTTCCAGGGGGCACACATCCAGCATCCCCCAGAAAAGCTCAAAATCCAGCGATACGATCAATCTTCCCGGCACGGCAGCGCCCCCCCTTTCTTTAAATACTTGTGTAGATGTCCTTCATCATTTTATGTACGTTTTCGTTGTCGAAAACCTTCACCTTTTCCTTGGCCCCCTGGCCCAGCTTCGCCCGGCGCTCCGGGTCTCTGGCCAGAGCCAAAATGGTGGCCGCCACCGCCTGGGGATTGTTTTCAGAAAATACGCCGGAGACGCCGTCGTCAATCAGGTCCGTATTGCCCCGGATTTTGGAGCAGAAAATGGGCATCCCGCTGCCCATGGCCTCCATCAGGGCTACGGACAGTCCTTCCCGGAAGGGCATGAACGCAAACAAGTCGCAGCAGCCGTAGAGCTCCGGTGCGTCGGTGCGGTAGCCTAAGAAACGGACGTGGTCTGAAACTCCCAGCATCTGGGCCTGGTCCACCAGCTTCTCCCACACGTCTCCCCGGCCGCAGATAAGGTAGTGCAGATTCCGGTATTCCGGCGCGTCCTTCAATTCGCTCAGCGCCCGGAGGATGGTGATATGGTTCTTATTCTCCGTCATCTCCGCCACGGTCAGCATGAGAAAATCCTCATCCTTGTAACCCAGCTCCCGGCGCTTTTCCTCCCGGCAGGCCGAGGTGTTTCCAAAGCGGGTGGTGTCGATGCCCACCCCGGGGACATACTCGATGCGTCTGGCATGCATGGTCCGCTTGGCGCGGGCATAGTCCTCCTTGTTGATGGTGATCAGTACGTCCGTCATGAAGGAGCACACCCACTCCACCGGGAAGTACAGCAGCCAGTTAATCAGGGGCGCGCCCTTGAAGAAATGGAAGCCGTGGGCGGTGTAGATGACCTTGGTTCCCTTCTTTCGGGCGTTTCTGGCGGCCAGGCGGGCAATGATGGAGCCCACGGGGGTATGGCAGTGGATGATGTCATAGTTTCCCTCGTCGATGAGCCGCTTGAGCATCCGATAGGCGGTGATATTCACCTCCCGCCAGGGCGTCCGCTCGAAGGGGATGCCATAATAATTGTCGCAGTAGGGAATAACGCAGTCAGTGGGATTGTCATAATCATTTTTTGCCGCCACTGCCGTCTCCCAGCCCATATCATGGAACATTTTCAAATAAGGGATGTGAAATTGCTGAATGTGGGTTTTAACCACCGTCGCGACAAACAGAACCTTTTTCTTCATTTTCTTCCCACTCCCACGAATTCAAACACACTTGGAACCCCCTGCCAAAAGAGGGCATATTTATGTAGCTTAGTATACACCATTTTCTTCCCAATTGCAACTAAATTTACAAAAACGGCCGGGCAAAAAAGCCCAGCCGTGAGCGGTATTCAAATAAGGACTTTTCTCCTGCGGACCCGCCATACTTCCCAAAGTCCGATGGCCCCGCCAAGGCACCAGCGGACCAGAGGCGCTCCATCCAGGAAATAGGCCAGAACCAGCATGGCGAAAAAGGCGGCGGCGTACTTTCCCCAGAGCTCCAGCCGGAAGGGATAGCTGTCCTTCCCCAGGCGGTAGCGGGTATAGAGGTGGTGCAGCAGAAGCTGCAGGCCGTGGGACGCGGCTGTGGCCAGGGCGGCGCCCATCATGCCAAGGACCTTGATGAGGAAATAGTTCAAAGCGATGTTCAAAATGGAAGCTGCCACCGTCACCGCAGCAACCACCTTGTTCTGCTTGCGGTAATACTCATAGTTCACCGGGAAGGAACAGAGGAAATTTAGGTAGTATCCCGCCACAAAAACAGGAATCACCGGGGTGGCCGACCAGAAGCGGTCGTCCACGTACACGTGGTAGACCTCCCTGGTCAGCAGGATGAAGCCCATGCTCAGCACCGTGAACAGCTCCAAAAAGTTTTTCGTCTTACTCCGGACGCTGTCCAGCTCCCCCCGCTTGAATTCGTCGAAAAAGAAGGGGGCCCAGGTCCGGCTCAGGGCATTGAAAATGACGTACATGACATTGCCGAAGGTCCAGGCGCTGGCATACCGGCCGACCTCCGCCACGGAGACCATATGCTGGAGCATGATCTGGTCGCACTGGCCCAGGATCATGTCCGAAAGGCTGTAGAAAATAGAGGGCACGGCCAGGACCAGGCAGAATCTCCAATAGTCCCGGTTGAAGGCAACCCTTCCCTTTGCCAGCACATAGATGCAGGCCGGGATGCCGATCACCGCGTAGGTGGCGGCCACGCCCAGGATGCGGCTAAAGTACCGGTCCACCTGGGGCAGGCCGAAGATCAGTGCCAGGGAAAGGCACAGATTCGTCAGCGTCACCGCCAGGGAGATGACCAGATTCCGGCCGGCCTTGAACTCGTAGACAAATTTGGTGTTCAGAAAGTTGACCGCAAAATTGCCGAAGGCCTGCAGGAGCAGCGGAATCAGCATTCTGTTTTCCAGGCCCAGAAGCGCCGCCAGAGGCTTCCAGAAAATTCCCATCAGCAGGCTGCCCGCCGCGAAGCACAGCAGGGACATGGTCATCACCGAGGACTGATAGCCCGCCTGCTTCTCCTCCGGGTATTCCACCCTGGCGTTGACGATGGTGCCATGGGTCTGTATGGTGAAGATGATGGAGATGGCCCCCACCCAGATATAGTAGATCTTCAGCATTCCATAACCGCTGTCACCCAAAAGGCGGGTGAACAGCGGCCCGGTGAAGATGGCTAGGCCGTTGAGCAGGACCATGCTGAGGATATTAAAAAAGGCGACGCTGTTTTGTTTTCTCATTGGCTGCTCCATTGGGTGATTCAGGGCCGGAAGCTCGTTTCCAGCATGGTCAGGATCTTTTTTGCCTGCAGGACGTTGTTCTTTTCCTCCAGGATGAAGGCGCGGGCCCGGTTTCCTTTGGAAAACAGGTCCTCATCGGACTGGGAGAGGACGCTTTTCAGCATTTTCGCGATGCCCTGGGCACTCTCGTCCTCCAACAGGTAGACATAGGGATGGTATTCCTTCGGCATTCCCGGCAGGACGGTGGTAAGCACTGGGGTCCCGGAAGCCATGTACTCCATGGTCTTTGAGGGGAAGGAATACTTCACGAATTCCTCGTTCGTCGGCCGGGGATTGACCAGCAGGGTGGCCTCCATCTCCTTTTCCACGATCTGCGCGTTCAGAAGCATTCCGCCGTAGAAAATCCGACTGTCCTTCCTGGCGACGGCTTCCAGGTCAGGGACATAGTCCCCGGGGCCGTAGATGTGAAGCTGGGCATTCGGGATGTCCGCCATGCGGAAGCCCTCCACCAGATTCTCCAGGCCGTAGCGGCGGCTGACGCCTCCGGCATAGAGGCAGACCCGGGGCTTTTGCTTTTTCTCCAGGGAGGGGGTTTTCTCCCCCATGGCAATGTCGGCATGGCCCTCCAAAATGACATAGGGCTTTCCCTTGGGATTGAGGCGGTCATTCATGGCCTCGGTGAGCAGGATATAGCCCGAGCAATGGCGGATGACAAAGTTTGCCATTTTCTTGGAAAAGCCGCCGCCCCCCAGCATATCGGGAAGGTCGGTGACGATGCCGATACAGGGGGCTTTGCGCAGCCTCGCCGCCAGCAGCGCCGCCAGGGCCGTGGTCCGGTTCAGGCAGTCCACAATCACCGCGCAGTCCTTCCCTACCCCAAAAAGGGTCTTAAAAAACGTGCCGCAGCCCACGGCCAGGGCCTTGAGGATGGGATTGCGGATGGCGGGGATATAGCGATAGCATGCGCCGCCCTCCGTCTCCCCGGGGAGGCGGACGACCGCTTTTTTCAGCAGGGACCGGTTCACCGGGGGATTCGCGATGACGTCCACCCGGCAGCCTGCCGCCAGGCCCTCGATGAGGAGCCTGTGGTACTTCTGGGACTGAAACGCGGGCTTTTTGGGGGCGTCGGCAAACAGCTGGGCGTAGACCCGGTCCGAGCAGGTGGTCACGGCGTACAGGATGCGCATGGGTCAGATTCCCCTTTCATACTAAAACCTAATAAAA
>DETX01000100.1:48664-57763 GCA_002362145.1 Clostridiales bacterium UBA3277 | reverse complement strand
CCTCCAGGAAGGCCTCAAACTGCACCCCCAGCAGCCGCCCCTTGGCCAGCATACCGCCGTGCTGCTTGATGAGATAGCGGAAGTCCTCAGCCAGCACCGGATTGGAAAACACCACCGCCTCGCCGAAGAGGGCTCCCACCTTGGTGCCGCCGATATAAAACACGTCGCACAGCCGGGCAATGTCCGGCAGGATCAGATCATTCCCCCTCGCCATCAGGCCGTAGCCCAGGCGGGCGCCGTCCATGAAGAGATACAGCCCCAGCTCCCGGCAGGCCGCGGACAGCTCTTCCAGCTCAGCGCGGGTATACAGGGTGCCAAGCTCCGTGGGATTGGAGATATACACCAGCTTCGGCTGGGCCAGATGCTCATGGGAGGAATCCGCCCAGTGGGCCCTCACCACGGCTGCAACCTGGTCGGCGGTGATCTTCCCGTCGGTGGTGGGCACCGTCAGGATCTTGTGGCCGGTGGCCTCCACCGCCCCAGTCTCGTGGGCGTTGATGTGGCCGGTGACAGCACACAAAGCCGCCTGATGGGGCCGCAGAGCGGCGTCAATGACGGTCAGATTGGCCTGGGTCCCGCCCACCAGGAAATGGACCGCCAAATCCTCCCGGCAGCAGAGGGCACGGATTTTGTCAGCAGCCCGGCGGCAGTAGGCATCCTCCCCATAGCCAGGGGTCTGCTCCAGATTAGTGCGCGCAAGCGCTTCCAGAACCTTGGGATGGCAGCCTTCGGAATAGTCGTTGTTAAAGTAGATCATAAGCATATTCTCCTTTGATATTGAGGTTATTCTATCGCATTCCGGCGATACTGTCAAGGATGGCGGGATGACGAGTAAGTTTTGCAAGAGGGCTGACGAGTAAGATTTACAATTCGTTCATGGGATTCTTCAGTTTAATTTCAGCACCGGCGCCTATAATCTTTCCGTGATCATAAGATTAAGGAGGGAAACCATGATTACCGTTTCCAATTTGACAAAATGGTATGGCGATCATCTGGCGGTGGAGGATTTGTCCTTCGAAATCGGCGAAGGACACGTCTACGGCTTTCTGGGCCCCAACGGCGCGGGAAAATCCACCACCATGAACATCATGACCGGCTGCCTGTCGGCGACCTCCGGCCAGGTGCTCATCGACGGGCATGACATCTTTGAGGAGCCAGAGGAGGCCAAGCGCCAGATCGGCTACCTGCCGGAGCAGCCGCCGCTGTATATGAGCGAGTCGCCCCGGGAGTATCTGCGGTTCGTCGGCGAGGCCAAGGGCCTCCGGGGCGCGGAGCTGGAAAGCCAGATAGACGCGGTCATCCGGCAGACCGGCATCCAGGACGTGGCCCACCGGCGGATTTCAGCCCTGTCCAAGGGGTACAAGCAGAGGGTGGGCATCGCCCAGGCCCTGATGGGGGACCCCAAGGTCATCATTCTGGACGAGCCCACCGTGGGTCTGGATCCCTTGCAGATCATCGAAATCCGGGACCTCATCCGGGAGCTGGGCAAGGGCCACACTGTGATCTTCAGCTCCCACATTCTCTCGGAGGTTCAGACCATCTGCGATGAGATTCTCATGATTGCCCACGGCCGCCTGGTGGCCTTTGACACGCCGGAGGCCCTGGAAAAGGCCTTGCTGACGCCCAATGAGCTGCTGCTGACCACCGACGTGGAGTCCAAGGCCGTTCAGGATATTCTCGCCGATATCCCGGAGGTTTCCCAGGTCCACATCTCCTCCCTGCCCGGCGGACGGATCAGCGTCCAGGTGCGGACCGGCAGCGGCGACCTGTATGAGACGGCCCGGGCAGTATTCCGGGGCTTTGCAAAGAAGGGGCTTGATCTTCTGGAGCTCAGGCTCCAAAAGGCCGATCTGGAGGACGTGTTCATTGAGCTGTCCGAAGGGTCCGAAAAAACTAAGGAAAGCGAGGCGGATGAGCCATGATCGCGGTATTCAAGCATGAACTGCGCACGTACTTTCACTCCCTGACGGCCTATGTCTTTGGGGCGTTTCTGCTGGCCTTTGTGGGCATCGGCGCCATGCTGTACAACCTGCAGGCAGCGGTGAGCAACTTTGAATTTGTGCTGAGCTTCGGCTCTCTGGTATTTGTGGTCATCGTGCCCATTCTCACCATGCGGGTTCTCGCCGAGGAGCGCAGGCAGAAAACCGATCAGCTTCTCTACTCCCTGCCCATCACCACCACCCAGGTCATTGCCGGAAAGTACCTGGCCCTGCTGGCCGTCTACATTCTGCCCCTGGCCGTCATCAGCATCTATCCTCTGATTTTTTCCCGGTTCGGCGAAGTGTATCTTCCCACCTCCTACGGCTCCCTGCTGGCCTTTTTCCTGCTGGGGGCGGCCCTCATTGCCGTTGGGGTGTTCATTTCCAGCCTCACGGACAACCAGGGCTTTGCCGCCGGCATCGGCATCGCGGCGATTCTGCTCAACTACTACAGCGTCAGCCTGTCAGAATATGTCTCCGCCACGGCCATGGGCTCTATTCTCACCCTGTGCGTTCTCATTTTCCTTCTGGGACTGGTGATCCGGGCGGTGACAAAGAACAGCTACCTGGCCTACTGGATCTGCCTGGGGCTGATGGCTGTCATGACCCTGGTCTGCTGGGTGGATATTTCCAAATTCGAGGGGCTGCTGCCGAAGGTCATGTCAACGCTGTCCCTCTTTGAGCGGCTCACGGTGTTTGTAAACGGCGTCTTTGATGTGACCGGCATCGTGTACTATCTGACCGTCATTGTATTCTTCCTGTTCCTGGCGGTCCAATCTCTGGAAAAGCGGAGGTACAACTGATGAAAAAAGAAAAACTCCCCCAGATTTTCGGGAAGAATGAGCGAAACGGCCTGGCCCTCAGAGGCGGCGGCTACAGCCTCATGGCCACGGCCATTGTCCTGGCCATTCTGATCGTCATAAACATTCTGGTTTCCGTAATGCCGGTGAGCCTGACGAAATTTGACATCAGTTCCTCCAAGCTCTACTCCATCACCAGCAACACCAAGGTGGTGGTGAACAACCTGCAAAAGGACGTGACCATCTACTGGGTGGTCCAGGCCGACAAGGAGGATGAGATTCTGACGAACCTTCTTTCCAAGTACGAAAGCCTGTCCGACCATATCCAGGTGGTCAAGAAAAACCCCGATGTGTTTCCCTCCTTCGCCCAGCAGTACACCGATGAGACCGTGGAGAACAACTCCCTCATCGTCGAATGCGGCGACAAGAGCCGCTATATTTCCTACAACGACATCTACCTGCAAAACGCCGATCTCTACTCCTATTCCTACACTACCTCCTTCGACGGCGAGGGCGCCATCACCTCCGCCATTGACTATGTGGTCAGCGACGTGCTGCCCCAGGTCTACGCCCTGGAGGGCCATGGGGAAGCTGAGCTGCCGGATAGCTTCGCAGAGCAGATTCGAAAGGAAAACATGGAGGTGCAGAGTCTCTCCCTTCTGACAGTGGACGAGATTCCCGGGGACGCCGCCTGTGTGCTGATCTACGGCCCCACCAGCGATATCTCCAAAAAGGAGCTGGATATGCTGGCTGACCATGTGGAAAACGGCGGCAAGCTGCTGGTTATGGCCGGTCCTGTGGAGAGCGGCCCGCTGACGAACCTGACTTCTCTGCTGGAAAACTACGGTGTGACACCCCAGGAGGGCATCGTAGTGGACGGCGACCGGGCCCATTACGCCTTCGGCTATCCCTATGTGCTGCTGCCGGATATTGACAGCAGTGCCATCACCGATTCCCTGCTGGATGCCGGGTATCACGCCATTATGCCCATTTCCCAGGGATTGAAGGTCACCAACTACTCAGGCAGCGCCACGGTGACAGAGCTTCTGACCACCTCGGAGGAATCCTTCTCCAAAACCGCAGGCTTCGCCCTGTCCACCTACGAGAAGGAAGAGGGCGACCTGGACGGCCCCTTCTCCGTGGCGGTGGACATCGAAACCGACGGCGGCGGCCGGATGATCTGGTTCTCCTCCTCGGATTTTCTGAATGATATGTACAACGCCTATTCCTCCGGCGCCAACGGCGATCTGGCTATGAACGCCCTGTCCTCCCTGGTGGGTCAGAGCGAGGCCATGGCCATTCGCAGCAAGTCCCTGAACTACAACTATCTGACCATCAGCCAGTCCACCTCCACATTGCTGAAGGTGCTGATGATCGGCCTGTTCCCTCTGGCCTATCTGGGCGTGGGCATCGGTGTGATTCTCGTAAGGAGGAAGAAGCAGTATGAAACGGTATAAAAAGCTATTGATTCTGCTGGGGGTTCTCCTGCTTGTCTGCGGGGCCACCGTCCTGGTGAGCCGGGTGGAGGAGAAAAAGGAGAACATCCGCACCGCCGGGGAGACCATTTTGGCGGTGGACCCGGAGACTGTGGACAGCCTGAGCTGGGAATTTGGGGAGACAGCGCTCTCCTTCCACAAAGAGGCGGACGGAAGCTGGGTCTATGACGCGGACGCCGCTTTCCCCGTGGATGACGAGAAGATCGCCGGGATGCTGGAAACCTTCCGGGCCTTCACCGCGACCTTTGTCATCGAGGATGTGCAGGACTACGGCCAGTACGGCCTGACGGAGCCCCAGTGCACCGTCACCTTCACCGCCGGGGAGGACCGCTACACCGTAAAGCTGGGTGACTACAGCAAAATGGATTCCCAGCGGTATGCCTCCCTGGACGACGGAAGGGCCTACCTCATGAAGGAGGACCCTCTGGAGACCTTCCAGGCAGAGCTGCCGGAGGTGGTAAAAAACGACGAAATTCCCCAGTTTGGCAAGCCCCGCAAGGTAAGCGTTTCCGGCGTGGACAGCTATGAATTTACCCGCTTTGAGGAAGAAAACGGAAAATCCTACTGCGCTGAGGACATCTATTTCACCTCCGACGGCCGGGCCCTGGATACCGGCCGGGTGGAAAAATACCTAAGCACTCTGGAAACTCTGGAGCTTGGCGAATACGTGACCTACAACGTCACGGAGGAGGCCCTCAAGGACTACGGTCTGGACGCCCCGGAGCTGACCCTGGCTGTGGACTATGACAGGGAAAGCGGCGAAGCCGCCACCTTCACCCTGGCCCTCTCCCGGGACCCGGCGGAGGACGACAGCAGCGAAACCTTCACCGCCTACCTCCGAATCGGGGAATCCCAGCTTGTCTACAAGCTGGAAAAGTCCGATTACAAGGCCCTGATGGCCGCTAGCTACGACGATCTGCGGCACCAGGAGCTTCTGTCCGCCGGCTTTGGGTACATCACCCAGATGGACATGGTTCTGGACGGGGAGCGCTACTTCATCACCTCCGAAGGAGAGGGCGACGGGAAAACCTGGTACTTTGGGGAGCAGGAAATCGACATCAGCGAGCTTCGCAGCGCCATGGCGAATCTGACCGCAGAGGACTTCACGGAAGAGGCCCCCACCCAGAAGCAGGAAGCCGCCCTGACCGTACACCTGGCAAACGAGACCTTCCCGGAGGTCGAGCTGGGCCTTTACCGCTATGACGGCGACAACTGCATCGCCACTCTGGACGGTCAGCCCCTTTGCTTCATCGGGCGGGTCTATGTGGTGGACCTCCAGGAGGCCATAAACCGGATCGTTATGGGAAGCGTCAATGTAGAAGCCGAATGAGCATGGGGCCCTCCGAAATTCGGAGGGCCCCATATCGTCGTAAATCCCCTTCGGGGCCCCGGCTCATATTCGGGAAAACCAGCGCATATGCTTTTCCAGCAGCACACAGCATGGAGGGGAAGCATATGAAAGAAGGTCTTGAGAAGCGAGCCCAGGAATTGGCTGTGTACGTCATCGAAACAGGTGCCACGGTCCGGGCGGCGGCCCGGCATTTCGGCATTTCCAAGTCTACGGTGCATAAGGACTTGACCGTCCGGCTGGAGCAGTACGACAAGATTTTGTCCGCCCAGGTCCGGGGCGTCCTGGATGAAAACAAACGGGAACGCCACATCCGGGGCGGAATGGCAACGAAACGGAAGTATGAGCGGATGGGGTAACCCTGCGGCTCAGGAAATAGGCAGGCCGGGCAGGAAACTGCCCGGCTTGTTTGTTGTCAATTACAGGTCGTCCGCGTCCTGGACGGGGACCTCATAGCGGCCGTCCTTGGGCCGGCCCGTGTAGCTGCCATTTACGTCGCTGACAATCTTCTCTTTTTCCTGCACGTTCTTCACCTCCATAGTCAGTTTACCGTGAGCGGAACAATTCATCCTTGTCTTTTCCCGGCGGCCATGGTAAAATTAGGGCAATACCGGGAGGGAATGTTATGTTTGATATCACGCTGATCTGCATGGGAAAGCTCAAGGAAAAATTTTATCTGGATGCCGCCGCGGAATATCAGAAGCGGCTGATGGGATACTGCCGCTTCCACCTTTTGGAGCTGCCGGAGACCCGGCTGAGCGAGAATCCCTCCCCCGCCGAAATCGCCGGGGGGCTGCAAAAGGAAGCGGAGCTGATCTTCTCCAAAATTCCCAAGGGGGCCTGGTTCTGCGTGTTCACCCCGGAGGGACGCGCTTTAAGCAGCGAGGGCTTTGCCGAGACCCTGCACAATGTGAAAAATTCCGGCAAGGGAAGCGCCTGCTTTCTCATCGGCTCCTCCTTCGGTATGGCCCCGGAGGTGAAAAAACGGGCGGACTTCGCTCTGTCCATGGGGCCCATGACCTTTCCCCACCATCTGGCCCGGATCATGGTCCTGGAACAGATCTACCGGGCCGAGGCCATCCAGGCGGGGAGCAAGTACCATAAGTAATTCCACCCTCCCCAAAGGGGAGGGCGGCCTCTCTTAATGACGAAAAAACCCTTCCCCAAAGGGGAAGGGTTTTTTAATGTCATTAAGTATGTTTTTTTACGAGATACCTTGACAGACGAGGTATCTCATGCTATTATAGGGCCACAAGGAGGGATGCATATGTCTATCGCCGGCGATTTGATACGGGGCCATACCGATGCCATTATCCTGGCCCGGCTCATGCGGGGCGACAGCTACGGCTATGAAATCAACAAAGTCATCTCCACCCTCTCCTCCGGACGCTTTGAATTAAAGGAGGCCACTCTCTATACGGCATTCAAACGGCTGGAAGAGCTGGGATATATCGCATCCTACTGGGGCAGTGGAGGCGCCGGAGCCCGGCGGCGGTACTATACCATCACCGCTGAGGGAAAGCTGGCCTGCCAGCGGCTTTTGGAGGAATGGCGGGAAACCAAGGACATTATGGATCAACTACTCAAATTGGAGGAATCGGTATGAAAGAACAGCTCATTCAATATGTTAACCTTCTCTTCGCCGGCACCACGGGCAGCGAGGACATCAAACAGGAGATTCTGCAAAACACCCTGGACCGGTATGACGACCTCATCGCCGAGGGCAAGAGCCCGGAAGCTGCCTACCGGCTGGCCATTGTGGGCATTGGGGATGTGAACGAAATTCTGGGCAATCAGCCCAAGGCGGCAGTCCCTTCGGCCGGGACCACCGTGAAACAGGACAGCGGCACACGTAAGCTCCTGCGGGCCATCGGCATCGGCCTGTATATCCTCTGCCCCATTCCGGTCCTCGTGCTCGAACCGATTGGTATGGAAGAGCTGGGAATCTGCGGACTGCTGGCCATGGTGGCGGTAGCCACGGTTCTTGTCATTCTCGGAAGCCGCAAGCGGGTCCCGGGCGGCATTTCCGGAAACTATGACGTCCCCGCGGCAAAGGCCGAGTCGGAGCTGCAAAAGAGCGTCAGCAGCCTGATCTGGACCATCGGTCTGGCGGCATACTTCATCGTGAGCTTTCTCACCGGCGCCTGGCACATCACCTGGGTCATCTTCCCCCTCACGGGGGCCGTCTCAGGACTGGTTAAGGCGATTCTGGATTTGAAGGAGGATCTGAATTCATGAAAAACAGTGCCATCATTCGCATCGTTATCTGGAGCCTGGTCATTGTCATTCTGCTGGGGCTTCTGCTTGCAGGCCTGGGGATTGAAGAATTTTGGGGAAGCCGCTTCTATCGATTTAATTCACCTGCCATCGCAGCAACAGAAGCGACGGGTGTCCGCACCACAGACACGCTTCCTTCCGGCACATACACCGCAACGGCTGCTATGAATGTTCGGGAGATACCTTCTGACGAGGCCACCATTACAGGAACGCTCAACCGCGGGGACACGGTCACCGTGGAAAGGTCTGAAAACGCCAATGGCCTCTGTTGGGCCCTGATCAGCAGCCCCGCAAAGGGCTGGGTCCAGGCTGACTGCCTGGAGGGCTCCGCCGACGCTTCCGTCCCCGCCGATCAGGTGAAAAAAATTGCCATTGATTGGGTTTCCGGTACGGTAACCATTCAGCCAGGCGATGTGACAGAAATTTCCTTCCATGAGGACAGCTCCAAGTACCCCATGGTATGGAATCTCCAAAATGGGAAGCTCACCATCCAGTTCTGTCAAAAAAACAAATTCGGCTACAATCTCACGGTGAATAAGGATCTGACCATCCTGGTGCCCAAGGACTTTGCCCTGGATGAGCTGGAGCTGGACGCCGCTTCCGCCGATTTAAACGCTTCCGATATCGCCATCCGGTCTGTGAATCTAAATACCGCCAGCGGCACCTGCCATTTTCAGGACTGTGACGTAACCGATTTGGATATTGATACCGCTTCCGGGGACGTGTTCTTTGAGGGCAGTCTGGACACCCTGGATTTTGACGCCGCCTCCGCCAGCTTCAGCGGAATTCTGACCAACACGCCCAGCCGCATCGATGTGGATTCCGCCTCCGGCGATCTGGATCTGACCCTGCCGGAGGACACGGGATTCTCCGTGGATTTAGACGGCATGAGCTGCGATTTCTCTTCCGAATTCGAAACTACGCTGCGAAACGGACGCCATACCTATGGAGACGGCCACTGCCGCATCGACATGGACGGCATGAGCAGCGATGTCATCATCCGCAAGGGCATCGAATTCCCTGTCACCGTCCCATCCCTGCCCGATGCCCCGGACGCACCCACAGTTCCTTCTTCCCTTGATGCCCTCGTTCCGCAACCCGAACCCATCATCAAGACGACCACAACGCCCTCTGCCCCTGATGTCCCCGACGCGCCATAACGTACATTTCCCCGCAAGCGGCTTAAGATGCCGCTTGCG
>DETX01000100.1:20601-48405 GCA_002362145.1 Clostridiales bacterium UBA3277 | reverse complement strand
AGCGGCTTAAGATGCCGCTTGCGGGGAAATTTCCATATCAAAATTCTCCCGCGTCGTACATCACCGCGGAAAGGGCGCACAGGGGCGCTGTCTCGCAGCGCAGGATTCTCCGGCCCAGGGTGCAGACCGTCAGCCCCGCCTCCCGGGCCTGGGCCACCTCCTCTTCACTGAGGCCCCCCTCCGGCCCGGTGAGCAGCGCAACACTCCGATAGGGCTTCTCCGACAGGGCCATTTTCAGCGTCACGGCATGCTCGTTTTCGTAAAAGAGCAGCCCCAGGTCCGCCTGGGCCGCCCGGCGGAGGGCCTCCGCGTAGCTGCCCAGAACCAGCACCTTGGGGATAACCCCCCGGCCGGACTGGCCGGCAGCGGAGAGGGCAATCTTCTGCCAGCGGTCCAGCTTCTTCTGCAGGCTTTTCTCGTCGGGCCGGGACACACACCGGGACGTGGGAAAGGCCACGATCTCCACCGCCCCCAGCTCCGTGGCCTTTTGGATCACGTGTTCCAGCTTATCCGCTTTGGGAAAGGCCAGGTAGACGCTGACCGCCACCGCCGCCTCGGCAGCGCTGGCCCGGCGCTCCAGGACCCGCAGGCCCTCCCCTTCCAGGACGCACCGGGCTTCCCTGCCCGCGCCGTCGCACAGGAGGACCTCCTCGCCGGGCTTCAGGCGGAGCACCTTCATATGCTGGGCATTCTCCCCCGTGAGAAAAATCTGCTCCGCTTCCAGCTCCCGGGATGATACAAAAAAACGCGCCATAGTCCCTTCCTCCGTCTTTTTTCGTATAGTTTAGCAGATACGCCGCTTCCTTGCAAGTCTTTTTGCCGCGTGAATTCAAAGAAAGGCTTGATTTTCCGGGGAATTGTCTGTATCATAAAAGAAAAACCGGGAGGGCTCACTATGAAAAAGCTGTTCGGATACGCGGATGCCTATATTCAGCAAAGCGACTGGAAAACCCTGGCCATGCTCAAATTCTGCCTGGCCTCCATCGGCGTTTTGATCGGGGTCTCCCTTCCGAAGAAGGGCAAAAAGCCCGCGATGATCACCGCCGGGATTCTCTTTGCGGTGACCTATGTGCCTCTGATGGCAAAAATCTTCCGGATCGTCTTTGAGAAAAAGTGTCCCGAGGAGCAGTAACGCTTCCAAAACGCATACAAGCGCACAGCCGGATTTGGCTGTGCGCTTATTCATCCCGTCAAAACCACCGGCAAAAGCCGGTGGTTTTGACTTCTCAGCTTTCTCTATCAAGGGTTCTGGGGGCCGGAAACCTCGGCAATGTTGATGGAGTGGCCGCCAATACGGCTCAGGCAGTTGAGCATCTCCCCAAAGAGGATGCCGGCATCGGAGGAGCAGCCGCCCTGGCGCATCCGCTCCATGTGGTTCTGCTGGGACTGGTTGGTCTGCTTCCGGATCTCCCGCTGGAGCCGGGCCAGGCGCTTCAGCTCGTCCAGAGACATATCCTGGTCGTAGAAGCCCTTCACCGCCCGCTGGTACAGGGTGACGGCGTCCTCATAGATATCCGCCAGCTCCTTCTGGGCGTCCGCGGAGTAGCCGATTCCCTCGTCCAACCCCTTTTGCACCAGATGGAGCATGATTTCGGCATAGTCGCCAATCCGCTCCAGGTCGTTGAGGGCCTGGTAAACCCGGTTGACATATTTGGAATCCTTGGTGGACATCTCCTGGATGTTGAGCTTTACCAAGAAGGCGCTGATGGCATCGGCCAGATAGTCGATGACCGTCTCATTCTGGACAATCTGCT
The DNA here is from genome assembly GCA_002362145.1 of Clostridiales bacterium UBA3277. Taxonomy (GTDB): domain Bacteria; phylum Bacillota; class Clostridia; order Oscillospirales; family Oscillospiraceae; genus Faecousia. The sequence continues at coordinate 46,651 of DETX01000100.1, read as the reverse complement.
TCTCGTGGGCAGGCTTGCCGGAAACCACGTCCTCGTGGGCCATAGTGATATTTTCCGAGACCAGATCGGCCATCCGGCCCACCTCGTTGCGGATCTGAAGCATGGTGACGCTGGGAGAGGCCACCAGGTTCACATCGATGAATTCCAGACGGCAGGCATCCTCGTGGACCTGCTTGGGAATGATATGATAGGTGAGCTTGACCACCCAATTGGTCATGGGCAGCAGGACTGCGGCGCTGATCACCTTAAAGATAATATGGATCATGGACACCTGGAAGGCAGGGTCCGGGATGGCGGCGGCCACCCAGTCCGTATAGGGAAGCAGCAGCGTCACCGGAACCATGATGATCGCGCCGACCACGTTGTTGATCAGATAGATCATGGAGGCCCGCTTAGCGTTGTTTCTCGCCTTCATGGAGGCCAGAATCGTGGGCATGGCAGAGCCGATGTTAATGCCGCAGACCAGGAAGGAGGCAAAATTCAACGGCATCATCCCCTGCATGGCCAGGGCCTGGACAATACCGACGGCGGCCGAAGAGCTCTGGATCACAGCGCAGAGGGCGGCGCCCACCAGAAGTCCCAGGACGGGATTGGTGGCGTGGAGAATGAAGTTCTGGAACCAGGCAACGTCCTTCAGGGGCTCCATGGCCCCGCTCATGGTATGCAGGCCCTGGAACAGCAGGCCAAAGCCCAGAACGACCTGACCCCAGTGTCTTGCCTGGCGCTTCGGTCCGTAGAGCATCAGCGCCGCGCCGATGAAAATGCAGAACGGCGCAATGCCGGAGGCATCCAGGGCGATCAGGACGCTGGTGATGGTGGTACCGATGTTGGCGCCGAAAATCACGCCCGTGGCCTGAAACAGGTCCATAATTCCGGCGTTGATAAAGCCCATGACCATCACCGTGGTGGCTGAGGAGGACTGAATGACCACCGTTACCAGCATACCGAGCAGGAAACCCAGGAATTTATTCCGGGTCAGCTTCTCCAGCAAATCCTTCATTCGGGAACCGGCCGCCATTTCCAGGCCGTCTCCCATGTACTTCATGCCAAACAGGAACGCTCCCAGGCCGCCTAGGAGAGAGATAATATTGGATGCGCTCACAAGCAATCCTCCCGTTTTCAGTGTCGCCGTCACACAGCATTTTGATCTTTTCCCTTTACATTACCTTTACAGTATACCAGACCCAAATTCCATTTGCAACATTTTTTCGCAAAGTTACGGAGCTTTTTACAAATACCGATGGAAAAAGTTACAGCATTACGCAATCATCCAGACGGCGAAATTCGCTAAAAGCGGATGTTTTCTTAAGAATGGGACCAGTTTTGCTTGCAGAAAAGATGTCCGGTTTTCCGGCAGAGGCGGGGCGGAATGCGGACCGGGTTTCATTTTCGGAGGGACGAAAAATACGGGTAGCGCCGGATTTTTTGGGCAGACTAGATCCAGGAGGGATCGGTATGACGGAAAAACAATACGGAAAGCTGGTCAAGGAGCTCAGTCCCAATTCCCCCATGGGCAAGGACTGCTTTAACGCCTTCTGGATCGGCGGGCTCATCTGCGTCCTGGGGCAGCTGTGCATCACCGGCTACGGGAAGCTGGGACTTGACAAAGAGGCGGCGGGAACGGCGGCATCCATGACATTGGTTGCCCTGTCCGCCCTGCTCACCGGCCTGAGCCTCTACGACGACATCGCCAAGCACGCCGGGGCCGGGACCCTGGTGCCCATCACCGGCTTTGCCAACGCCATCGCCGCCCCGGCGGTGGAGTTCAAGACCGAGGGCTTTATTCTGGGGGTGGGGGCCAAGATGTTCACCATCGCCGGGCCTGTGATCGTGTACGGTCTGGCCGCCAGCAGCGTCTATGGGCTGATCTACTGGCTCTGGGGATTCATCTAGGGAAGCACCAAATAAATCCGCACATGCTGAAAAATGGCTCCACGCTTTGGGCGTGGAGCCGGTTTCTTTACTTTTCCATACCACAGTTATTTACCTTCCAGTCGCCGTTTTCCAGCACCATTTCCAGGTTCAGGTAGCTGTAGGAATCCTCACCGTCGGCAAATCCCACGACCACAACCATGGCAAAACCGTAGGCCGCAACGCTGTCATCCGCTTCCTGGAGGCCTCTGATTTCCACCATCTGAAAATCAAAGGGCAGCAGACCGCGTTCCAGGGAGGAATTGGCGGATTCCAGGCTCTCCATGGTCCAGGTGTCCTGGCTGGTGTAGCCCCAGACCCATTCCTCCACCGCCTGGCGCAGGGGCAGAGTGTCGTCCTGGCACAGCAGGAAGTCCCGAAGCTCCTTTACGTCCGATGCCTGGACGCCTTCTCCCAGGGTGTATACCCGGGTGCGGTATTCGATTTGGGGCTGGAACCGCACCTCCACTTCCTTTATGGGTTCTGTGGGAAGGGAATCTTTGACCGTAGGAAGGGAATATTTCATGCCAGAAACGCCATTGCTGTCAAGGATCTCCGTAATATAAGCGTAGGGACTTTCCGGGTCATCGGCATAGGGAATTCCTTCGCCGTTCTTCCAGGCAATGCCCTCACTTTCCAGCAACGTCTTAAACAATTCGTCCAGGTTTTGTCCATCGGACAGGGCCATGGGAACAAACACCTGCTCGAACAGGGTCGTGCCCTGCCAGGGGGCGATGCCCACCGGGTACTGCGCCAAGGGCGTCCAGGTGAGGGAGACGCTTTGGTAGGCGTCCATCCGCTCCTGGGCTTCCTCCTGGGTGAGCCTGTACTCGATGCCCCGTTCTCCCTGGGTCACCCACTGGCTGTCGCTGCTGTAGTAGACCAGATGCTCCTGCTCCGTATCCGGATCATAGGCGCTCAGGTAGTAGTGGTGAATCCGGCCGAGCTCTGCCAATTCCGCGTGGACGACCCCGTTTTCGCACAATTCACTGTTGTTCGGGAAGGGGCCCAGGATGCGGATTTCTCCCTCCGCCTCCTCTTTCAAAATGGCGTACAGGCTCCCCCCCGCCCCCAGCAGCAGCTCCGGGGTGCCGTCCCCTTCCAGGTCAAAGAGGCAGTAGCTCTGGGTTTCCTCGGAGGAAACGTCCCGCAGGGCCTCGGAGATCCGTCCGGCATAGCGGGACAGCAGGGCCTCATCCACCGGGTCCGCCTCATTTCTCTCCGCCTCCGGGAGGGGGATGAAGGGAATGGCCTGGTGGGCGTGGGGGGAATCGAGGATTTTCTGGGCCTCCTCTTCGGTGATGGGCGTCCGCAAATCTCCCAGGAACCAGGGATTTTCCGGGTCGCTGTTCGCGTCATAGCTGAGCCTGGTAATGACATCCAGGGTGTTATTGGAAAAGCTGTAGAAGGTATAATCAGTGCTTGCGGCACTGTTGGAGCCAACCTCCGCAATGAGGCCATCCTCGCACAGGTAGTAGTGAATCCGCTCCATGCCGGACAACCAGAGCACGGTACTATCCTGAAACAGGGCGTGCATACTGTATATCTCACTGCCGTCGGTGACCAGGAGCTCTTCTGACCCATCTCCATCCAGGTCCCGCAGCGCATAGCCCAAGTTCTCCGGGCTTTCCACGAAAGCTGCCAGGAGGCTGATCTGCGCCGTGCTGCACTGCTCCATGTTCCAGTCCTCTTCTATGGCGCTTCGATAGGTCTGAAGCACAGCCTGATAAGCGGCGGGCAGCTCCGGTTCCCCGGGCGCCTGGGTGGTGGGATTCGTCTCCGGGGGCGTGGCATAGTGGGGAGAGTTTTCCATATTCCCCTTCGTAATCCCCAGGAACAGTCCCCCTGCCGTGACCAGGGCCAGCAGGGCGGCGGTGGCCGCGATGGTTCCCACCCAGTTGGTTTTCGTGGGCCGGGACGACTGGTATCTGGGGGCAGGCCGTTTTCCCTTCCGGGCGGGCTTTTGGGGCTCTGGTTTCTCAGCGGGGCTCTGGGGAAGGGTCAGGTCCAGAAACCGGATGTCCGGCAGTTCCTCTTCCTGCCGCTTTTGGGGCTGGGAGGAGGCAGCCAGTTTGGATTCCAGGGCCGCGCGCATACGCCTTTTCTGATCGGGTGTGGGATTTACCGTGTCCCAGGCACTGCGGATGGTGGTATTTTTCATGTCCTGACACCTCCCAACATGGTCATAAGCTGCTTGCGGGCACGGGAAAGGCGGCTGCGGATGCCGCTTTCCGTACAGCCCTCGTGCTCGGCAATCTCTGATGTGGTATAGCCCTCATAATAGTACATATATACAGCGGATTTATAGTCCTGGGGCAGCCGCATAATGGCGTCGAGAACATAGTGCTCGTCCGGGTCCCGGGGCTCCTGGGGGAGGTTTTCGTAGTCGTCTATGTTCTCATTTTTCCGCCACCACTTTTTCAGGCTGTCCTTGCAGAGATTCGATGCCGTGACGATGAGCCAGGCCTTTTCATGCCTCCGGTTTTCAAAGACCTGATCACAGGTCATCAGCCGCAGGAAGGTTTCCTGGGTCATATCCTCGGCCTCCGCTTTGTTTTTCATAAACGCGTAGCAGACCCGGTAGACGGTGTCCACCTGCCGGTCATAGATGGCCAGGATATCTCGCGCGGGTGGTTTTTGCGGGAGCATCTGCGTCATCTCCTTTCCTGTTTTCCTATAGAAGATACGATCGAACCGGGGATTCCGTTGCAGAAAAAGCGAAAAAAAACGCAGCGGACTGCTGCGCTTTTTTGGGATATGAAAATCCTCAGTTCCAGAGGCAGCTCCAGTTTTGGACGAAGTATTCCACACCGGAATAGAGGGTGGTGGCTACAATGAGTGCAATGACAATCCAGTTCAGCACCGGGATGCCGGGCAGGGCCATCATGGCGCACAGGCCCACCATGGTGCTGGCAGTCTTGATTTTTCCGCTCCAGCCGGCGGCGATGACGTTGCCCTTTCCGGAGGCCACCATCCGAAGGCCCGACACGGCAAACTCCCGGGTCAGCACCACCATCAGCGCCCAGGCGGGGAACACGTTCCACTGGCAGAACATGCACATGGCAGCCAGGGTCAGCAGCTTGTCGGCCAGGGGGTCCAGGAACTTTCCAAAGTCCGTGACCTGGTTGCAGTGCCGGGCTATGTAGCCGTCCAGGGTGTCCGTCAGGCTGGCCAGAATGAAAATGCCCAGAGAAACGTACATCCACAGTCCGGCCTCCCCGTGGGATAAGTACATGGTCACCAGGTACATCGGGATCATGGCCACCCGGGCCAGGGTAAATTTCGTAGCTGTTGTCATTCTTCTTCCTCCACCACAAAACCTGACAGGTCTCCCTCGACACAGCCGTCAATGGTGACCTTCACAAAATCTCCCTCACGGAGGGGCTCCTCACTGGCAAGCCAGACCTTCCCGTCAATGTCCGGGGAGTCGGCATAGGTCCGGCCGAAAAACTGCTCCCGTTCCTCGTCGTAGCCGTCCACCAAGACCTCCATGGTGGTGCCCACCCGGGAGGCGTTGTAATCGTCCATAATGTCGGATTGGAGCATTTCCACGATCTCCGCCCGGCGCTGGGCCACCTCCGTATCGGGGTAGTCCATCTCCGCGGCGGGGGTTCCCTCTTCGGGAGAGAAGGCAAAGGCCCCCACTCGCTCCATGCGGGTCTCCCGGAGGAAGTCGCAGAGCTCCTGGAATTCCTCCTCCCCCTCCCCCGGCAGGCCGGTAATGAGGCTGGTGCGGATCACCAGGCCCGGAATCCGGTCCCGGAGCTTTTTCAGCAGATCCCGGAGGAACTGCCCGTCCCCCCGGCGGTTCATCCGCTTGAGAATCTGGCTGTTGCAGTGCTGGATGGGGATATCCAGGTATTTGACAATCTTGGGTTCGGAGGCCATGGTCTCGATGAATTCATCGTCGATTTCATCGGGATAGACATAGTGGACCCGGACCCAGTGGATTCCGTCGATCCGGCACAGCTCCCGCAGAAGCTGGGGCAGCTGCCGCCGGTGGCCGGGCAGGTCCGTGCCGTAGCGGCTGGTATCCTGGGCCACCACAATGAGCTCCTTGACCCCGCCCGCTGCCAGGGTCCGGGCCTCATAGAGGATGTCGTCCATCTGGCGGCTGCGGTAGCGGCCCCGGAGATAGGGAATGATGCAGTAGGCGCAGCGGTTGTCACAGCCCTCGGCGATTTTGAGGTAGGCATAGTGCTCCGGCGTGGTCAGCACCCGGCCGCACTCCTGTTCGGGGGCGTCGATGGAGCCAAAGTCGCTGACCTTCTCTCCGGAGAGCAGCTTTTCAATGGCGGGGACCACCTCCGTATAGCTGCCGGTGCCGAGGATGCCATCCACCTCCGGCATCTCCGTCAGGATCTCCCCCTGATAGCGCTGGGAGAGGCAGCCGGTGACGAGAATCTTCCCCACAAGGCCCCGGGCCTTCAAATCCGCCGCCTGCAAAATGTAGTCAATGGCCTCGGATTTTGCCGAATCAATGAAGCCGCAGGTGTTGATGACCACCACGTCACTGCCCGCCACCGGCTCCTGTATGGTGTGGCCCGCCTCCTGGACCCGCTGCATCATGCGCTCGCAGTCCACCTGGTTCTTGGCGCACCCCAGGGAAATAAAACCAATCTTTGCCATAATCTATTCTTCCTCTGTGAATTCTTCTGTATCGAAAGAGAGCTCTGAAAGGACCTTTCGGATGGCGCCGTAGCTGTGGCCCCGGCGAATCAGGGCGTCCACGGCCCGCCTGATCTGCTTGTCGTCGGAATCGGCGTCCAGGCGGCTCCGCAAAAAGGCCTCGATCTTCTCACTCTGGTCGGGATAGCCCTCCATGGCCTTCTCCCAATACTGCTTGGGAATCCGCTTTTCATAGAGGGCCTGCCGGGCCCGGGACGGGCCATAGCCCTTGCCGATGCAGGAGCGGACCACTTGCTCGGCAGTGGTCCGGTCGTCCACCAGATTCAGCTCCTCCATCCACTGCACCGCCTGGCGGGCCTGATCCAGGTCCTCTCCCTTTTGGACCAGCCGCTCTTCCAAGGCGCGCTTGCTGACGCTGGTCGCGGAGACGATGCGCACCGCCCGCATTTTCGCCGACATCTGACCGGCTGCCTGGCGCAGACAGGCCATTTCCTCCTCAGAAAGGGTTTTTCCGGAGTATAGGCCAAAGTCCTCCACGGTCTGGCGGTAGAGTCCCAGCCGGGTTCCATCCTCAAATTCGGCCCAGTAGCGGCCCATCCGGTCTGGGGAGAGCTTCAGTGCCTCAAGCCTCATCGTCAAAATCGTCGGCGCTGACGGCTACCGGCTTGTCCGCCGGGGTCGCCGGGGCCTTGGCCCCGCTGCCGGTGAGCTTCCACAGGTTTTCCCGGACCTGGGCCTCCACGCTCTGAGCAATGTCGGGATGGGCAATGAAGTATTCCTTCACGGAGTTCGCCCCCTGGCCGATCCGCTCGTCGCCCATGGAGAACCAGCTGCCACTCTTCTGGACAATGTCCATCTGGACCGCCAGATCCACCAGCTCGCCCCACTTGGAGATGCCCTGGCCGTAGAGGATCTCAAACACGGCCTCCCGGAAGGGCGGGGCCACCTTGTTCTTGACCACCTTCACCCGGGTCTTATTGCCGATGACGTTGCTGCCTTCCTTGATGGCCTCAATGCGGCGCACGTCCAGACGGACGGAGGCGTAGAATTTCAGGGCGTTGCCGCCGGTGGTGGTCTCGGGGTTTCCATACATCACGCCGATCTTCATACGAAGCTGGTTAATGAAAATAACCACGCAGTTGGTCTTGGCGATGGTGCCGGCCAGCTTCCGCAGGGCCTGGGACATGAGCCGGGCCTGAAGGCCCACAAAGGTATCGCCCATCTCGCCCTCAATCTCCTGCTTGGGGACCAGAGCAGCCACGGAGTCCACCACCACGGCGTCGATGGCGCCGGAGCGGACCAGGGCGTCGGTGATTTCCAGGGCCTGCTCGCCGGTATCCGGCTGGGAGACCAGCAGATTGTCGGTATCCACACCCAGGGCCGCGGCATAAACCGGGTCCAGAGCGTGCTCGGCATCCACGAAGGCCACCTCGCCGCCCCGCTTCTGGGCCTCGGCCAGGATGTGCAGGGCCAGGGTGGTCTTACCGGAGGACTCGGGGCCGTAGATCTCGATGATCCGGCCTCTGGGCACGCCGCCGATGCCGAGGGCCGCGTCCAGCGCCAGAGAGCCCGTGGGGATGGCCTCCACGTTCATCTCCGGGCGGTCGCCCAGACGCATGACGGTACCCTTGCCAAAGCTCTTGTCGATCTGGGCCAGGGCGGTTTGCAGCGCCTTCTTCTTGTCGGAGGCAGGAGCCGGGGCTTCGTAAACTGTTTTCTTGGTCGCCATATTACTCTTCCTTCCCGCCGTACCGGGCAAGCACGGCTCGTTCTCTGTCGTTATAATCTCTGGAACGCTCCAGAATGGTATATCCGTTCTCCTCCAGGATGGCGCAGACCGCGTCCCCCTGGCCCATGCCAAATTCCAGGCACAGGTAGCCGCCGGGCTTCAGGGCGGCTTTGTAATTTTCGGCGATGGAGTGGTAGAAGTTCAGGCCGTCCTCGCCGCCGAAGAGGGCCAGCTCCGGCTCAAAATTCTTGACGCTTCCGGGAAGCGACCCCATCTCCGCCGCCGTCACATAGGGAGGATTGGAAACGATGAGGTCAAACTTTCCCAGAAAGGGAGACGGCGCCGCCAGGGCGTCCGCCCGGACACAGCGGACCCGGCCTCCCAGATGATTCCGGGCCACGTTCTCCTTTGCCACGGCCAGGGCCTTCTGGCTCAGATCCGCCAGGGTGACCTTGGCGTCCTTCAGGCGGCTGGCAACGGCCAGGCCGATGCAGCCGGAGCCGCAGCACAGGTCCAGAATCCGGGGGTCCTCACTGAGAAACAGCCCCTGGTGGATGGCAAGATCCGTCACCGCCACGGTGTCGTCCCGGGGGATGAGCACATCGGGGGTGACCGTCAGGGGCAGGCCGTAAAACTCCCACTCCCCCAGAAGATAGGCAACAGGCTCCCCTTGCAGATGCCGGTCCAGCAGCGCTTCCACCTCCGCCACGGTCTCCGCCGGGGCGTACAGGTCGCCACAGATTAAGAATTCCTCCTGGGTCTTTCCGGAGACATGGCAGATCAGGTCCCGGGCGATGCGGCCCGCGTCCTGGGGCTCCTCCACCTTCATCAGGGTCCGGCGGGTATCCAGGTAGAGGTCACCATAACGCTTTACCATCGGTCGGCGCCCTCCTCTTCCGGCAGGACCTCCGTCACCGCCCGGATGGCCACCTCGATCATGGAATCCTCCGGCTCGTTGGTGGTGAAGTTCTGCATCCACATTCCGGGGGCGGTGAGGATATGGGTAAGGCCGTTATCATGGCTTCCCGCCCAGCGGTTCAGCTCGTAGGTGATGCCCACCACGATGGGAAGCAGCAGCAGCTTAAATACGATCATCACAATCCGGTACAGCGCGGTGCCGCGCATCCCCTCCAGAGCCGGGAAGATGGCCAGCAGCGCCGAGGAGGCGATGGAGAACACCAAAATGGAGATCACCATGACCACCAGAAGAAAGCTGGTGCCGCAGCGGGGATGGAGCCGGGTCTGGGTGCGGACATTCTCCACCGTCAGGGGAAGGCCCGCCTCGTAGCAGCGAATGGTCTTATGCTCCGCGCCGTGGTAGGAAAATACCCGCTTCATCTCCCCCATTTTGGAAACGGCAAACATATAAATAAAGAAGATCACCATCCGGATCAGGCCCTCAAAGAGGTTCAAAACCAGGTTGTTGGAGATCCACCTGTCAAAAAAGCTGCTGATCACCATGGGCAGCAGGAAAAAGAGCAGAATAGACAGCCCCAGGCCCATAACCACCGCCAGGCCCATGATAAACTGCTGGAATTTTTCATTTCCCAGCTTCTTTTCCAGCCACTTGTCCAGCTTACCCGGCTCCTCGGCATATTCCTCGGGGGCCAGGTCCGCCGAGTGCATCAGCGCCTTCACGCCCACCACGTTGGAATCAATGAAATTGAAAATTCCACGCAGAAAGGGCCAGGTCTTGTAAGAACCGGGTTTATTGATTTTTCGCGGAGTGACCTCCACTTTAAGGCCTTCCCCGGTGCGGATCACCACAGCATCCTTTTCCGGGCCCCGCATCAGAATGCCCTCGATGAGGGCCTGGCCGCCGATCATGGTGCGAAATTTCTCACAGCAGGGTGTTTCCTGTTTTGCCATTGGCTGATTATCTCCTCTTAATGGGTATTGGGCAGACGGACCGTCACTAAGGTGCCGCCGCCGGGGGCGTTTTCCAGGGTCAGCTCGCCGCCGTGCATCTCTACGATCTCATCACAGACGGCCAGGCCGATGCCCGTGCCCCGGGCTTTGGAGCTGCCCTTGTAGAATTTCTTTTTGACCAGAGGAATCTCGTCCTCCGGAATTCCGGGGCCGTAGTCCCGGATGCGGACCACCACGGCGTCGTCCTCATAGTTCATGGAGGCGTCGATGCGTCCGCCTTCGCCGCCGTGCTTGGCGCCGTTGTCCAGAATGTTCAGAAACACCTGGCGAAGGCGCTTGGGGTCGCAGGGAATCTCGGGAATGTCCTCGTCGGACTCCTCGTAATGGAGCTCGATACCCTCCTGGGCCAGGCGGCTGCCATACATGAACACCGTCTCCTCGAACACCGCCCGCAGGTCCGTAGGTTCCACGGCCAGGGTGACCCGGCCGTCCTGCATACGGGTGAAGTCCAGCAGGTCCATGACCATCTCCGTCAGGCGCTTGGCCTCGCTGGAGATGATCTTCATGCCCTGGCGGGTGTCGGCATCCATATTTTCATCGGCCAGGAGGGTCTCGCTCCAGCCAGTGATGACGGTCAGCGGCGTTCTCAGCTCATGGGAGAGCTGGGAGATGAATTCCGACTGCATCTTCTCGTTCTGGGCGATCTTATTGGACATCTCATTGATGGTCTCGGCCAGCTCCCCGATTTCGTCCTTATAGGGGGTCTTGATCTGGACGCCGTAGCTGCCGTTGGCAATGCGCTTGGCCTTCTCCGTAATCTCCGCCACGGGATTCATGATGGAGTGGAGGTAGATATTGCTGCTGACCAGGACCATGGCCATGACCACCAGAAGCACCAGGCTGCTGGTGATGGCCACCAGGGCGATCTGGCCGTCCAAAATACGGGTGGAGGTGACATAGCGCAGCACCCCCACCACCTCGCCGGTGCTGAAAATCATGGGGGCGGAAACCGCCATGATCCGCTCCCGGGTGTGGCTGTCCCGGCCTACGAAGGGCACAATGCCCCGGCTCTCCACAGCCTGGCGGATTTCCTTGGTGTTGGGAGAGAGGCCCGCCCACTGGCCGTAGGAGGAGGCGGCGAGATAGCCGTCCTCGGTGATGAATTGGAGCTCGATGTTGTTTTTATCGTCGTAGGTCTGGGCGTAGATGATGCAGGACTGGTAGAAGTCGTTATAGTTCTGGCCCACGGCGTCGGAAAAAAAGTCCGTGGCGGTCTGGGCCCGCTTGTGCATATCCGCTTCCATGGCGGAATAGTAGTAGGCGGAGAAGCCGGCGGTGATGGTGAGTACGCACACCAGTCCCAGGGCGAAAACCACGCTGGCGGTATTGAGCAGCCATCTGCGCCGCAGGCCCCCTGAGGGAGCCTCCGAGCGGAACCTGCCCCAGAGGGCGTCCAGCTTTGTCGCAATCTTCATGGGTCTTAGGCGCCCCACTTATAGCCCAGGCCCCAGACTGTGGTGATGTAGATGGGGCTGGAGGAGTCGTCCTCGATCTTCTTGCGCAGCCGCAGAATATTCACATCCACAATCTTCAGCTCTCCCTCGTAGTCCCTGCCCCAGACCGCCGAGAGGATGTCCTCCCGGGAGAGGGCCCGGCCGGGATTCTGCATGAAGAGCTTCAAAATGGCGTACTCCACCTGGGTCAGACGGATTCGGGTGCCGTTCTTTTCCAGGGTGTGGTTTCGGGTGTTCATGACGAAGGGGCCCTGGGTCAAAAACTCAAAGCTGGCAGAGCTGTCCCCGCCGATGCGGCGGTAGAGGGCGTCGATCCGGGCGGTGAGCTCGGCGGGAGAGAAAGGCTTCGTCACATAGTCGTCGGCGCCGGTCATAAGGCCCGTGACCTTATCCATCTCCTGGGTCCGGGCGGTGAGCATGATGATGCCCATCTGCTTGTTGGTGGCCCGAATCCGGCGGCAGACCTCAAACCCGTCAAATTCCCCGGGGACCATGATGTCCAGAATGGCGACGCCGACGTCAGGGTTGGCGGCGATGGCGTCCAGGGCCTGCTGGCCGTCGGCGGCCTCCACTACTTCAAAGCCCGCCCGGCGCAGATTGATGACCACAAAGCTGCGGATATTCTGTTCATCTTCCATAATCAGTACTTTTTTCATAAATTTCCCCTCAACTTTCTCCCGTCCGCCAATCCTGCCGGATCATGCGAAAACTGTCGGTCAGATAATCTTCCGTAATTCCGTATTGGGATGCCGCCGTTTCCAGCCGGGCGCCATAGGCGACGCCTTCGGCCTGATGCAGAAGGAACCGCCCCCCGGACTGGGCGTCCCGGTCCCGGCTGGCTCCTGTGAATACGTAGATGGTGAACAGCGCCGCGGCCTCGTCGTAATTCTCGTTCCAGAGGTAGAAGGTGTAGGTTCCCTCCTCCTGGGCCACGGAGATGCGCCGGGCCAGGGTGCTGTCCAGCTGGACATACCAGCCGCCTACATAGTAGTGGAAGGTATAGAGCTTGTCCACTTCCCGGCCGCCGGAGTCGATGGCGAACCAGCGCAGCAGGGACTTCTGCTCCCCTTCCCGCCACTCGGACACCGGCTTCATGGAGATCATACCGGGGATCTCCATAACCCCGTCGCTGTCAATGTCCTCGGCGTAAACATAGAAATTGTGCAGCGTGGAAATATTGGTGCCCACGCCGCCGGAGCGGGAGATATTGGTAAACTTCCCGTCCTTGATGGCATAGACATCGGTGACCACGGAGTTCTCCCCCGAGGCGCTGGCCACGAACACCGCCGAGGTGCCGTCCTGGAGCCTTCCGGGGATCATCCGGCGGATGTTTCCGGGGGCCTCCGACAATTCTGTCTCCACAGAGCGCTCCACCTGGTTGTTTTTTGAGCTGTAGAGCACCGCCATGCCGCCGGCGGTCTCCGATTCCCCGGGACGGAGAACCAGGACCTCACTGCGGCCGTTGTCGTCCAAATCGCAGGTGAGGAACCTGGAATAGCCCACCACGAAAAGCTGCTCGGCGCTGCCGGAGGCGAAGCTGTAGACCGACACCCGGCGCAGCACATTCTCGCTGACCTGACGGCCCAATACCAGCTCCGCGCCGGGCTTGCCGTCGAAATTCACGTACTCCACCTGCTCAAAGGCGGAGCCGCTGCACTCGATGACCTCCGACAGCCGGTAGCGGCCGTTGTCATCCTGGGTGAAAATCAGAACCTGCAGGGGGTTCTCCCCCTTGCCCGCGGCGAAAACCAGACATTCCTCCACCCCGTCGCCGTTTAAGTCAACGGACTGGACCGTCTGCTGGTTGTCGCCGGAGATGGGGGCTGCGTAGCTCAGCCCCTCCATGGCCGCGTCAATGGCGGATTGCAGATGGTTGAATTCCTCAGAGCGCCGGGGCAAGGCGTACATCTCGTCCACCCGGCGCATGGCGCAGCCCGACAAGAGCAGTGCCGCCGCGATGATCAGCAGGCATAATTTCCTTTTCACGGCATCAGCTCCTTTCTTCCGATGTATTATAGCACAAACTTTTGGAAAAGAAAAGCTATTTTATCACAACATTCTCCCCGCCCAGAACCTGCCGCAGCTCTCGGAGCATGGATTCCATCAGAACGCAGCGGGTGCCCCGGCGGGCCCGGGTATCCTGGAAGAACAGCACCGCGCCGCTGCTGCCGGGGAACATATTCAGGATTGCCTTTACCTTTTGATAGCGTCTGTCCTCCTCCGACGGCAGGCGCAGGTAGAGGGTACCGCTTTTGGGCGGCTCCGCCGGCTCCTGCCGGGGCTCCGGGTCGCCGGAGGCATAGTCCGAAATGGGCCGGACCCGGTTGATCACGATCTGGGGGTCCTTGTCCTCCCGGCAGGAGAGCCTGCCGGTGACCACCACGGCGCTGCCCTCCCGGAGATAACCGGAAAACTGGCTGAGCACATTGGAAAAGGCCAGCATCTCCACCGAAGCAGAATCGTCCTCAATGCTCACGTAGGCCATGACGGAATTGTTGCGGGTGGTTTTCATCTTCACCGCCTGGACAATTCCGGCAATGCTCACCACCGTATCATCCTGGATGGGGTTTTCTTCGTCCATCAGGGCAGCAATGTGGAGCACATGGGTGTTTTTCAGGAAGGGCCGGTAGTCGTCCATGGGGTGGCCGGAGATATAGATGCCGGTGGTTTCCTTCTCGTAAGCAAGGAGCTCCGCCTTGGGAAGCTCCGGCAGCTTCGGCATGGGCATCCTGAGCTGGCTCTGCTCCTCCTCCAGCATGGAGAACAGGCCCATCTGCCCCTCCAGGTTTTTCTTCCGGGTGGAGGCAATGACATCCATCATGGAATCGTAGGCCGCCAAAAGCTCGCTTCGGTGATTGCCAAAGCAGTCCGCCGCGCCGCATTTGATGAAATTCTCCATGGCCCGCTTGTTCAGCTCTCCCTCTCCCATCCGCTCGATGAAGTCCTCGAGGGACTGGAAGAGGCCGCCCTCCTCCCGCTTTTTCACCATGGTACGGATCAGGCCGATGCCCACGTTTTTCACGGCGCCCAGGCCGAAGCGGATGGAGTTCCCCTCCACGGTGAAGGGGGCGTCGGAGTGGTTTAGATCCGGCGGCAGAACCTCGATGCCCATCTCCTTGCACTCGGCAATATAGCCGGAAACCTTGGCCGCCGAATCCAGCACCGATGTCATGAGGGCTGCCATATACTGCCTGGGATAGTGGCATTTGAGGTAGGCCGTCTGATAGGCCACCACCGCGTAGCACACGGAGTGGGCCTTGTTGAAGGCATAGTCGCCGAAATCCACGATTTCGTCATAAATGGACTGGGCCACGTCCTCCGCAATGCCCTTGGCAACGGCGCCGGAAATGTTCCGCTCCGGGTCGCCGTAGACAAACACCTGCCGGTCCGCCTCGATAATCTTGGTCTTTTTCTTGGAAATGGCCCGGCGGATGTTGTCTGCCTGACCCATAGAATAGCCGCCCAGGGAGCGGAAAATCTCGATAACCTGTTCCTGGTAGACGATACAGCCGTAGGTCACCTCCAGAATGGGCTTGAGCAGAGGGGATTTATAGGTGACCCGCTCCGGATGGAGCTTGCAGTCAATGAATTTGGGAATGGAGTCCATGGGGCCGGGGCGGTAGAGGGCCACCACGGCGGTGAAGTCCTCGATGGAGTTGGATTTCATGCCCACGCACACCCCGGTCATGCCCGCCGATTCCAGCTGAAACACGCCCTGGGTCTTGCCCTCGGCCACCATGGCGAAGGTCTCCTGGTCGTCATCGGGGATGTCCGCCATGCGGAATTCCGGGTTGACCTTGCGGATTTCTCTTTCCGCGTCGGCGATGACCGTCAGGTTCCGCAGGCCCAGAAAGTCCATTTTGAGAAGGCCCAGCTCCTCGATGGTGGTCATGGTGTACTGGGTGACGATGGTGTCGTCATTCCGGGACAGGGGGACGTAATCCTGGACGGGCCGGGCGGTGATCACCACGCCCGCGGCATGGGTGGAGGTGTTTCTGGGCATTCCCTCCAGGTCCATGGCGGTGTCGATGAGCTTTTGGGTCCGGGGGTCCTGGTCGTACATCTCCTTGAGCTTGGGGCTGGCCTCCAGGGCTCCCTTTAAGGTGATATGGGGAGTGGCGGGGACCTGCTTGGCCACCACATCCGTTTCGGCAAAGGTAAAGTTCAGCGCCCGGCCCACATCCCGGATGGCGCCCCGGGCGGCCATTGTGCCGAAGGTGGCAATCTGGGCCACATGGTCGGAGCCGTATTTCCGGGTCACATACTCAATGACCTCTCCCCGGCGCTCCTGGCAGAAATCCGTATCAAAATCCGGCATACTCACCCGCTCGGGGTTCAAAAACCGCTCGAAGATCAGGCTGTACTTCATGGGGTCCACTTCGGTGATGTGCATACAGTAGGCCACGATGGAGGCCGCGCCGGAACCACGGCCGGGACCCACGGGGATGCCCTGCTCCTTGGCATAGTGGATAAAGTCCCAGACAATCAGATAGTAGTTGACATAACCCATCCGGCTGATGACGCCGATTTCGTATTCCAGCCGGTCCCGGTATTCCTTGGGCGGGTTGGGATAACGTTCCCGGAAGCCGGTCTCGCACAGGTCCCGGAAATAGCTCTCGCTGGTGGTGCCCTCGGGCACCGGATAGGAGGGCAGGTGGTATTCGTGGAAGGTAAATTCCAGATTGCAGCGGTCGGCGATCCTGGCCGTGTTTTCAAACGCCTCGTCCTGGCCCGGGAACAGGGAGCGGAGCTCTTCCTCGCTTTTTAAGTAGAACTCCTGGGTCTCGAATTTCATCCGGTTCTCGTCGTCCACGGTCTTGCCGGTCTGGATGCACAGCAGCACATCCTGCATAACGGCGTCCTCCCGGCGCAGATAGTGAGCGTCGTTGGTGACCACCAGGGGAAGGCCCGTCTCCCGGGCCAGGCGCAATACCCCCTGATTCACCGGCCGCTGGGCCGGGATGCCATGGTCCTGGAGCTCCAGGTAGAAATTCCCGGGTCCGAAAATGGAAGCCATATTGAGCGCATACTGCTTCGCCCCCTCATAGTCCTCATTCATGAGGTACTGGGGAACGGCCCCGGCCAGGCAGGCGGACAGGGCAATGAGGCCCTCATGGTGCCGCCGCAAGAGCTCCAGGTCCACCCGGGGCTTTCCATAGAAGCCATGGAGGAAGGCCTCGGATACCAGGTGGCAGAGGTTTTCATAGCCGGTGCGGTTTTCGCACAGCAATACCAAATGGTAGGGGTCGTTGTCGATGCCGTGGACACGGTCGGCCATGGTCCGGCGGGCCACATAGACCTCGCAGCCGATGATGGGCTTGATCCCCGCGGCCTTGGCGGCTTTGTAAAAATCGATACAGCCGTACATGACGCCGTGGTCGGTAATGGCCACAGCGGTCTGCCCCAGCTCCTTCACCCGGTCCATGAGCCGGTCGATGCGGCAGGCGCCGTCCAGGAGGCTGTATTCCGTATGCAGATGGAGATGGACAAAGCTCATGCCGTTTCCTCCTTGGCAAGCGCCACCAGTTTTTTCATTCGGTTGTTCATGGCGGGCTTGGTGATGGGCGGCTCCATCATGGCGGCCAGCTCCGTCAATGACGCCGAGGGGTTATTCTCCCGGGCGTCAGCGGCCTGGCGGAGCTTCGCGGGAAGATTTTCCAGCTTCCCCGCCGCCCGCAGGCTCCGGATGGCCGCAAGCTGCTCCTGGGCCGCCTCCACCACCTTGGTGATGTTGGCATCGTCGCAGTTGCAGCGGCGGTTGACCTTGTTGTTCAGCTCCTTTTCAAGCCGTGCCTCCATGATTCCCATGGCGGCCAGAGGCGCCCCCAGATAGGTTAGAAAGTCGGAAATCTGCTCGCTCTGCTTGAGATAGAGCACCTGGGCACCGCCCCGGGCGGCCAGCTTTGGCTTAAAGGGGAGGACCTCCCGGGCCAAGGCCTCGGTCTCCCGGGCCACGCTCTGGTGGGTCGTAGTCAGCTCCATATGGTAGCCCTTCCCCGGGTCCGTGACGCTGCCCCCAGCGAGAAAGGCCCCCCGCAGAAAGGCCGCCTTGCAGCAGTCCTCCTCCACCACTGGCAGATTTACATGGAGGGATACCAGATCCCTGGCGTCAAAGCCGAAGGCAGCCAATATGGCCGCCACCTTCTCCCGCTCCCAGATCTGGAAGGTGAGCTTGCCGGGGGCGGCCAGGCTGGGATAGCCGTCAAAGGTCAGGTCGAAGGCCCTTTTGAACAGCTTTGGAAGAAGGACGGCAAAATCCCGGCTCTCGGTGATGATCTTAATGCCGGAGGACTGGAAGCTGTTGCTGTAGAGCAGGATGCCAAAGCACTCCGCCAGGGCGCAGCAGGACTTTGCCGGCAGCTCCCGGCAGATTTCCGCCTTGGCTGCCGCGGAAAAAGACAGGGCCATGGGGCCGCCTCCTCTCTCTTTACCAGATGCGCACCTCCGGTTCCAGCCGGATGCCGGAGGCTTCATAGACCCAGTCGCTGACCTGGGTCAGTAAACTTTGTACGTCCGCGGCGGTGGCTCCCCCCAGGTTCACGGCGAAGCCGGCGTGCTTATTAGAAATTGCCGCGCCGCCCACCCGGAAGCCCCTAAGCCCCGCCTGGTCGATGAGGGCGGCGGCATAGCCGCCCACGGGGCGCTTAAAGGCCGAACCCGCCGAGGGAAGATCCAACGGCTGGGAGGCCGTCCGCTTTTGGAGAAGCTCCCGCATCCGGGCCTGAATCTGCTCCGTGGGCTTGGGGGTCAGGTGAAATACCGCCGAGAGCACGATCTCCCCGGTCTCTTCCAGGCGGCTGTGCCGGTAGGAAAAGTCCATTTGGGCGTTGCTGAGCTGGCGGATATTGCCGGAAAAGTCCATCACTTCCACCGTCTCCACAATCTGGGACAGACTGCCGTCATAGGCCCCGGCGTTCATATAGACCCCGCCGCCTACGGTGCCGGGGATGCCGTGGGCAAATTCCATGCCCCCCAGGCCTTCCTTCGCGGCAAACACCGCCCCCCGGGTCATGGTAACCCCGGCCATCAGGCGGATACGCTCGCCATCCACCCGCTTCATCCCCCCAAGGCAGTCCTTGAGACAGATCGTGAGGCCGGGAAGCCCATCGTCCGGGGCCAGTACGTTGGTTCCCGCTCCTAAAATAGCACTCTTGCAGTCCAATAAAGCGGACACTTTCAAGACGTTTCCCAGCTCCTCCCGGGTTTTGGGGAAGGCCATGGCCTCCGCCGGTCCGCCGATGCGGAAGGAGGTATGCCGGGACAGGGGCTCGTCAAAGCGCAGCTCCGTTTCGGGGAGCATCTGGGCCAGCTTCCGCTGAAATTCAGTCAGTTCGATCATAAACGCCTCCGGGTGTATACTTAGAATTAGTATAGCATATTCCGCTTCATTATGCAATTATGACAAACATGAAATTTGTGTAACAATGTCAGAAACCGCCCCACAGCCGGCGGCCCGGTACAAAAAATCCCTCCCGGCGGCTTGGCCGCGGGAGGGGGTTAGGGATTTGATCAGCTGCCCTTGGTAGGCGCGGAGGTATTTTGGGCAGGCTTGGTGGCGGTGTCTGCTTTTTGGGGGGCGGTGGTCTCCTCCGGCTCGTCCGGATTTTCGCCGTTCCTGATTTTTTCCATGTAGGCCCGGTTTTTCTCCTCGTTGAAGGAAAGGACGCTGGACGGCCAGCCACCGATATCGATCATCTTCCCGGACCAGGTGCCCTTGGCGGGAATCACATGGGAGCGGATCTCCATGTCCGGCAGCAGCGGCAGAACCTCCCACAGCAGCGTCATAATCTCGTCGTCCGTCATGTTGGTGGTGATCATGGGCAGGGCGTCCTTGGCAAGATAATAGAGCTCCCAGAAGTCCAGATTCCGGACCTTTTCCAGGATTGCCGTGATGAAGGCCCGCTGGCGGCTGGTGCGGCTGATATCGCTGTCCCCGGCGTTGGATTTGCGCATCCGGGCGTAGGAAAGAGCCGCCATGCCGTCCAGATGCTGCATCCCCGGCTGGACCTCATAGTAGACAAAACGCTTATCCTTGTTTAAGTAGGCAGCCTCATCCTTGCTCAGCTCCACATCGATACCGTCCAGCATATCCACAATGTCGATGAAGCCGTCGAAGCTCACTTCCACATCGTAGTCCACCTCTACGCCGAAGTTGTTGTAGAGGCAGTCGTTGATCATCTGCATGGCACCGCCCAGATCCCCCCACAGATATCCCAGGTGGTAGGCCACGTTGATGCGGTTGCGGCCGCAGTGGTGGGTCTTGCCGGAGGCCTCCGTGAAGTCCGGCAGCTTGACGTAGGTGTCCCGGAGGAAGGAGGTCAGGTCTATGGTCTTTGTCTGCTTGTTAATGGTGGCGAGAATCAGGGTGTCCGCCAGGCGGATATCGTCCGTCTCGCCGCCGGCCCGGGACTGCTGGCCGATGATGAGAATGTTGAACTGGTCCTTCCCGGATTCTGTATAGGGGAGGGTGGTTTCCTCCGTAGTCTCCTCGGTGGTCTCCGGAGGGACCGTGGTGACGGGGGCAGCCGTCTCGGTGGGAAGGGTCTGCTGGAGCTGCTCTCCCCGGGAGGGCCGGATGAAAAGGATTCCGGCAGCCACTCCCACCACCAGGATCACCACAGCAAGGATCAGCAGAAATTTCCCCCGGTGGGAAGATTTTCCCGCATCCTCAAACTTTTTGCTCATAAGTACCTCCAATGGTTAAAAACTCTCGCGTTCCTTCGGAAAGCATGGCATCGCTTCCTGATGGCATACCTTGATTCATGGTTTCACGCGTCTTTTCCCTATCATACCCCCTGAGCGCCGCGAAAGCAAACATTTTTTGTCGCAACCTGTAAGATATTCCAAATTCCCGTGCCCCACTGGCCCGGTCCCTTCAAAAAAATACCCGCCGGTTCCCAAAAACCGGCGGGCGTTTCTCAGAAGTCCAGATCGTCGAGTTTGTCGTGGATGGTGTCCGACACCTTCCAGGCCGCGTCCTCCACCTTGTCGGCGGCTCTGGCCGCCAGACGCCGGGTGGGGTTGTTCCTGGGCATCATCAGCACCGCCACCGCGCCTGCCGCCACACCCAGGCCCGCCGTCACTGCCCAGCCTTTCATGCTCATACTTGTTCCTCCTTTCCTCTAGATAGCCTTATTATGCCCGGAGAAATCATTCGAATTCGGGGGAATTTGGTCTTTTCTTGGGAATCAAAATGTGATATACTATAGTTATTATATTTCAGGGGGCGGTGTCATGGCCATCGACGCATTGCAGGAAGCCATTCGCAGAACAAAAAATCCCACTGTGCTGGATCTCACCCTCTCTCCGGAGGCGCTGCCGCCCCAGCTTCTGGCGGCGGAAAAACGGGAGGCCGCTGCCTATGGGCGGTTCTGCCGGGAGCTCATGGAGGCGCTGCGGGATACTGTGCCCGCCCTGCATCTGAGCTTTTCCGCCTTCGCCCTGCTGGACGGCGGAAAGGAACTGTCCGCCGTGCTGAAGTATGCCCGGAAGCTGGGCTACTATGTCCTGCTGGACGCCCCGGAGATGCTCTCCCCTGCCGCCGCCGAAATGGCCGCCAGGGCAATCTGGGGAGAAAACGGTATGTTCCCCTGTGACGGTCTGATCGTCCAGAGCTATCTGGGCAGCGATCTGTGGAAGCCCTTCCTGTCCTATGTTCAGGGCGGGAAAAAGGATTTGTTCATTGTGGCCCGGACCGCCAACCGTTCAGCGCCGGAGATGCAGGATCTGCTCACCGGCTCCCGGCTCGTCCACATGGCCGTTGCGGACCTGGCAGGCCGGGAGGCCGCGGACACGGTAGGAAAATACGGCTACACCCGGGTGGGACTGCTGGCCGCCGCCAGCTCCGCCGTGAGCCTAAAGAATCTGCGGAGCAAATACCCCAGGCTGTTTCTTCTTCTCGACGGGCTGGACTATCCCAACGCCAACGCCAAAAGCTGCGCCCAGGCCTTTGACAAGCTGGGCCGGGGCGCCGCCGCCATCAGCGGAGCGGCCATCACCTGCGCCTGGAAGGAAACCGGCGGCGACGGCGGGGACTATCTGGACCAGGCCAAGGCCGCCGCTGGCCGGGTAAAGAAAAATCTGACCCGGTATGTAAATATCCTGTAATGGATATGTCCCTCTGGCCACGGCAGAGGGACATACCACTGCTTATAGCCATCTAACAGTAACCAAGAAGCCCTCCGCCACAGGCGGAGGGTTGTTTTATGTATCCGGGGAGGGTTCCCCGGATGGGGCATCAGCCGTTCAAACCGCTGTTTCCCCGGGCGGCTGCACGGCCCGCGTCGGTCCCAGCATAGGTTTCCTCGGTATCCAGGGTCGTGTCGGTGGCTGCCGTGGTATCGGTCTCCCCAGTGGTGTGGGTCGTGGCTTCCGTCGTCGCCTGGGTGGTGGCCGTGGTAGCCGCGGTGGTGGCGGTGGTGGGAGCAGTGGTGGCCCGGGTCGTGGGCGCTGTAGTGGTCATGTTTCCATTGGTGCAGCCGCAGGCGGCCAGAGATCCCGTAAGGACCAGTACGGTCAGGAGCATAAAGATTTTTTTCATTTTTCATACCTCCAAAAGTTTCTTGCTTCGCCACTAGTATTGCCGCCATGGTCCCGGTTTATTCCATTGTCGGAAAACGGAAATTGCTATTGCTTTTTTTCTTCAGTCCTGTATAATAGATTTGAATTCAAAATAAATAAAGGAGAGTTTTCCGCTATGAAAAAGCTCGCTGCTAAGAAAAACATCGAATGCATGGCCTGCCTGCAATGCGCCCAGGCCTGCGCCGAGGCTTTCTATAAGGAATTCGACATCACCAAGTCCTGCATCCAGATCGTTGCCGGGAAAAACGGCGGTGCCAAGCCCAATACCTGCATCCAGTGTGGCAAGTGTATGCGCACCTGTGAGCACGAGGCCATCACCCAGAACCCCAAAACCGGCGTGTACATGATCAACAAGAAGAAGTGCGTCGGCTGCGGCAAGTGCGTGGAGGCCTGCCCCATGAAGGTCATGGTCCTGCCCCAGGACGGCCCCGCCTCCAAGTGCATCGCCTGCGGCATCTGCGTCAAGGCCTGCCCCATGGAGCTGCTGGAGATCGTGGAAAAGTAAATCCCTCATGTGGACGGCCTTTGGTCGTCCACATTTTATTCACGAAAAAGCTCTTGCGTGTCAGAGGTTCCTGTGATATAATTACAAAAAATTAAAAAAGTGACAGGAGGCGTATCCTATGGCAAAAGGTGGACGTTACCTGAGTAAAAACAGGAAAGCCGGCCAACCCGGTCAAACCGGCAAGAAGAAAATGGCAACGGGCTGGAAGGTGTTTCTTATCATCCTGGCGGTGCTGCTGCTGCTTGCGGCCATCGCGGTGGTGGTGGTCTATCAGTATCTCCACGGCCTTCTGGGCAATATCAACCGGGCGGAAGTCATTCATCAGGATGTCTCTGCAGAGGATATCCTGGACTGGGCCACCTACAACCCAGACAAATATACTGAGCCCGAGGACGACGGCGGGGAACCCCAAATCGAGGATGAGGCCCCGGCGGAGAGCCAGGACCCCGCTTCCCAGGATACCCCGGGTACGCCGGAGGACGGCGAAAGCTCTGAGCCCGTCTCCGAGCCTGCCGCGTAAGCGCGCAACGGGCGGCGGTTCTTACCGCCGCCTTTCTTTCCGGTTTTTTCGCGAAAATGCTTGTATTTCCCGTTTATCCATGGTATAATTCCTTTTCATGAAATACTTCGATTCCAGGAGGCATCCGAATGAGTAAAGGCGGACGTTACGCAAACAACAACGGTCACCAGCATGGCCGCAAAAAGTCCGGCATGGGCGGGGGCATGATTGCCCTGATCACCATTGCCGTGGTGCTGATTGTGGTGCTTGCCGTACTGATCGGCGTTATGGTATATAAATCCACAATGGCCAAGGCCCCCCAGGTCCAGGCCCCCGAAACCACAGAGCAGCTGGTCACGCTGCCTTCCGCCACCACGGAAGAGACCGCTCCCACCTCCGAGGAGACGACGGAGGAGACCACCACCGAGACCACCCTTCCCAACGAGGTTCTGGGCAAGAAGGTCATCAACATTCTGCTGGTCGGCCAGCAGGAGCGGGCCGGCGAAAAGTCTGAAAACGGACGGATGGCCGATACCCAAATTCTGGCCACGTTGAATATGGAGACCAAGACCTTGACCCTGACCTCCTTTATGCGGGACACCTACGTAAAGCTGCCGGACTATGTGGACCCCAACGGCCGCAAGTACACCTGCGGCAAGAACCGGATCAACATGGCCTATCACCTGGGATACCTGTGGGGCGATGTGGGCGGCGCCATGCAGATGGCCAATGAGTGCATCTACAACAACTTCGGTGTGGAGATTGACTACGATATCGAAGTGAACTTCGACGGTTTCATCGACATTCTCAACCTCCTCGACGGTGTGGAAATTGAGATCACCGAGGACGAGGCAGAGTACCTGAACAACGATGACCGGTTTGTTTACTATGATGTGCAGCCGGGCCTTCAGTATCTGGATGGTATGGCAGCCCTTTCCTACGCCCGTATGCGAAAGGCCAAGGGCGATCACGACAGCGACATCAAGCGGACCGAGCGTCAGCGCAAGCTCATCACCGCCGTGATCGACAAGCTGAAGCAGATGGAGCTGGGGGATTTGCAGTACGTTGTGGAGCAGTCCCTGGGCATCATCACCACCAACATGACAAACGAGGATATCCTCAACTGTATGTGGACCGTTCTTCCCATCCTGCCGCAGCTGAAAATCGAGACCGGCACCTGTCCGGTGGAGGGGCAGTACTGGGGCGAGATGATCGACATCGGCGGCGTAGAATCCAGCGTGCTCCAGTTCTCCAAGGATTTCAACACCAAATACATGACCGCACTGACTACCGGTCAGGAGCTGCCCGAAAACCCCAAAGCAAAAAAGTAAACGTCAATGCCCCCGGTATGGCTTTACCGGGGGCATTTCCCACAAAAAATACCGTGCGCGAAAACTGCGCACGGTGCTTTTTTCTTTATTGGATATCCAGCCGGATGCCGCCCTGCTCCACATAGGCATGGATGGCGGAAATGGGCTTCTCGAAGGAGTCGATGATGGCCTCGGAGATCGGGTCCTCCAGCTCCCGCTGGATGGTCCGGCGGAGATTCCGGGCGCCGTAGGTGGTGGAAAACGCCTGATCGGTGAGATGCTGCCGCACCTCCTCCGTCCAGGTAAGCTCCAGTCCCCGGGAAGCCAGGCTCTGCTTCAGCTCCGAGAGCATGATGTCCCCGATGCCCAGGAAGTTCTCCTTGGTCAGCGGATTGAAGGTGATGATCTCGTCCACACGGTTGAGGAATTCCGGCCGCAGGAATTCCCGCAGAGCGCCCATGGTCTTTTCTTTCGTCCGGTCCTTCTCGCTGCGGTCAAAGCCCATGCCCCCTACCCGGCCCTCGGAGCCGGCATTGGAGGTCATGACGATGATGGTGTTCTCAAAGTTCACCACCCGGCCCTGGGCATCGGTGATGCGGCCGTCGTCCAGAACCTGCAGCAGGATGTTCAGCACGTCCGGATGGGCCTTCTCGATCTCGTCAAAGAGCACCACGCTGTAGGGACGGCGGCGGATTTTCTCCGTAAGCTGGCCGGCCTCGTCATAGCCCACATAGCCCGGAGGGGAGCCGATGAGCTTGGAGACCGTGTGCTTTTCCATATACTCCGACATATCCAGCCGGATGAGGCTGTCAACGCTGTCGAACAGGTCCGACGCAAGCCGCTTGACCAGCTCCGTCTTGCCAACGCCGGTGGGGCCCACGAAAATGAAGGACACCGGCTTTTTCTTGGGGGAAATACCCACCCGGCTGCGGCGGATGGCCCGGGAAACTGCCTCCACGGCCTCGTCCTGGCCCACGATGTGCTCCTTCAGACGCCGGGAAAGGCCCTTGATCTGCTCGTACTCCTGGGCTTTAATTTTGGAGGCGGGGATTTTTGTCCACATCTCAATGATTCTGGCCAGGTTTTCCATGGTCACGGTGGGCTTGGGCAGCGCCTCCAGTTCCTCAATTTTGGCGGCAAGCTGCATGAGCTTGCTGCGGATCAGAGCAAGGCGCTCATAGTCCTGGTTTTCCGTCTGCTCGTTCAGCATCCGAAGCTCCAGCTCATAGTCATCCCGCTCTTTTTTCAGCTTTTCCAGCTCTCCCAGCTCTTTGCACTGGAGATTCACGTCGGAGCATGCCTCATCCAGCAGGTCGATGGCCTTATCCGGCAGGAAGCGGTCGGTGATGTAGCGCTCGGAGAGAATCACGCACTGGTGGGCAATCTCCGGAGAAATCTGGACCTTATGGAAGTCCGAATAGGTCTTGGCCAGGCCCTGGACAATCTGGCTGGCCTCGGCAATGGTGGGCTCCACCACGGTCACGGGCTGGAACCGGCGCTCCA
>DETX01000100.1:20080-20302 GCA_002362145.1 Clostridiales bacterium UBA3277 | reverse complement strand
GGCGTCCTTCTCGATATACTTGCGGTACTCGGCGAAGGTGGTGGCGCCGATGACCTGGAGCTCCCCCCGGGACAGGGCGGGCTTTAGAATATTGGCGGCGTTCATGGAGCCCTCGGCATCCCCGGCGCCCACCAGATTGTGGACCTCGTCAATGACCAGAATGATATTGCCGCACTCCCGGATTTCCCCGATGAGGCTCTTCATCCGGCTCTCAAACTGGCC
>DETX01000100.1:18173-19745 GCA_002362145.1 Clostridiales bacterium UBA3277 | reverse complement strand
ACCAGGGCGGTGAGGTCCAGCAGAAAGACCTCCTTATCCCAGAGCTTATAGGGAACCTCTTTGGCGACGATCCGCTGGGCAAGGCCCTCGGCAATGGCGGTCTTGCCAACGCCGGGCTCGCCGATGAGGCAGGGATTGTTCTTCTGCCGGCGGTTGAGAATCTGGATGACCCGCTCGGTCTCCATGTCCCGGCCGATGACCTTATCTAGCTTCCCCTCCCGGGCCCGGCCCGTCAGGTCCATGCAGTAGCTGTCCAGGAATTTATGCTTGGGGTTTTTCTTCTTCCCGGATTTCTGTTCGTCCTTCTTATCGTCCTTTTTGCCGGGCCTGGGGGGCTGGGCGGGAGGACCGCTCTGACTGCCCAGAAGCTGGTTCAGTAGCGGGAAGGTGGCGGTCTGGCTGTCGATCTCATCGTCATCCGCGGAATCGTCCCGCTGGCCGAACATACTGCTCATCTCGTCGCTGAGCATATCCAGATCATCCTCGGAAATGCCCATCTGGTTTACCACCTGGTCAATCTGGGGAATGCCCAGACTCCGGGCGCATTTCAAGCAGTAGCCCTCATTCATGGTCACGCCGTTTTCCATTTTGGTAATGAAAACAACGGCGATGTTCTTCTTACATTTTGCGCACATTTTCGGCTGCATTGGCCATCACTCCTTTTCTCAAGGATTCATTCCTTTCCCCAAAGTGTACCACAGAAGGGATCAGAAAGAGAAAACAAATTATTAACTTTATCCGCCGCTTTCCCGTCAGACTATGCTTTCATCAGATGGACGCTTCCGATCACCGCGTCCAGTCGCTGCCCAGCTCGAATTTTTCCACCCCGTCGTCGTACCACAAATGGGTCATGTACAGCCCTCCCGCCGGGACCGTGGGGCCGGCGGCAGTGCGGTTCCCTGATGCCAGAATGTCCCCAATCTCATGGGGGGCAATCTTCCCCTCGGCGGCGTAGACCACCGTTCCCGCCATGGCCCGGGCCATGTTGTAAAGGAAGCCGTTGGCGCAGACCTTGAGCTGCAGCACGTTTTCCCGGCGGGTGATGCGGTAATAGTAGACCGTACGGACGGTGGATTTGACATCCGTCCCCACGCTGCGGACCGCCGCGAAATCGTGGGTGCCCACAAACTGGTCCGCCGCCGCCTGCATGACGGTTTCGTCCAGGCGGCGGGGATAGAACCAGGCCCGGTCCACGTAGAAGGGGTCCTTCAGACGGGAATTGTAGATCTGGTAGGTATATTCCTTTTTGACGCAGGAGCCGATGGCATTGAAGCCCTCGTGGACCTCAAAGGCCCCCGTGACCACGATGTCGCAGGGCAGATGGGTATTGAGGGCATAGGGCAGACGGTCCGTGGGGATGGTGGAGGAGGTCCGGAAATTCGCCAGGTAGCATCTGGCATGGACCCCCGCGTCGGTGCGGCCGCAGCCGGTCATATGGACCGGGTGGCCCACCACCATGGCAGCGGCCTTTTCCATGGTCTCCGCCACTGTGGGCAGGTTCTTCTGGACCTGCCAGCCGTGGTAGGCTGTCCCAAGATAGGTCAGTTTCAGGGCAATATTTCGCATGGCATT
>DETX01000100.1:14907-17811 GCA_002362145.1 Clostridiales bacterium UBA3277 | reverse complement strand
CCCCCGCCAAAGGCGATAAAGTCGGACAGGTGGTAGCTGAGCTGCTTCATCTTGGTGCGGCCCTCGCCGCCCTGGTAGCAGCGGCACTCCATGGCCGTGGCCAATTCGTCTGCCCGGCGGAAGGCGCTGATGAACAGCGGCACCAGAATGGGAATCAGGGCCTTGGCCCGGTCCACGATGGAGCCGGTCTCAAAGTCCGCGCCCCGGGCCTTCTGGGCGGACATGATCTTATCCGTCTCCTCGATGAGGGTGGGGATAAACCGCAGGGCGATGCACATCATCATGGCAAGCTCATGGACCGGGACATGGAGCTTTTTCAGCGGGCCCAGCAGGCTCTCCAGGCCGTCCGTCAGGGCGATGGGAGACGTGGTGTAGGTCATAAGGAAGGTGCAGGAGATCAGCATGAGAATCCGCACCATCATCATCACGGCCCGGTTCAGGCCCGCGTCGGTAATCGTGATCTTCCAAAAGTGGACAAGGGTCTCTCCCTCCTGGGTGAAGAACAGGTTGAGGATGCCGGTAAAAATCAGGATGAATACCAGCGGCTTCATGCCCCGCAGGATAGCCTTGGGGGAAATCCGGGAGAGCTTCACCGCCCCCGCCAGAAAGCCGAACAGGATCAGATAGGACAGCCAGCCCTTGGCAAGAAACAGCGCCACAATATAGACCACCACGAGAATCAGCTTGGTCCGGGGGTCCAGGCGGTGGACGGGAGAATTTCCTGGGAAATACTGGCCCAGGGTAATGTCTTTAAGCATGGCGCTCACCTCCCCGGATGGCCTTGAGCTGAGCCGCCGCCTGCTCTAAGGTGTATACATTCTCCACAGGCAGGCCCAGCTTTTGAAGCTCCAGGAACACCTGGGTCACCAGGGGGATATTCAGCCCCATGTCCAGCAGCTCCCCGGCGCGGGTGAACACCTCCGCCGGAGTGCCGTCCATGGCAAGTTTTGAGCCGTTTAAAACCAGGAGCCGGTCCGTCAGACGGGCCACGTCCTCCATGGAGTGGGAGACCATCATGATGGTGGCGTTTTTCGCCCTGCGGTAATCCTGGATATTGCCCAGAATTTCGGCCCGGCCCACAGGGTCCAAACCGGCGGTGGGCTCATCCAGAATCAGTACCTCCGGCTCCATGGCGATGACGCCGGCAATGGCCACCCGGCGCTTCTGGCCGCCGGAGAGGTCAAAGGGAGACACCTCCAGCTGCGCCTGGGTAAGGCCCACGAAGCCCGCGGCCTCCCGAACCCGGCGGTCCACCTCTTTCTCGTCCAGGCCCATATTCTTGGGACCGAAGGCGATGTCTTTATAAACCGTCTCCTCAAAAAGCTGGTATTCCGGGTACTGGAACACCAGGCCCACCCGAAAGCGGGCCTCCCGGGTGGTCTTTTTATCGGACCAAATGTCCTTGCCGTCCAGGAGCACCCTGCCGGAGGTGGGCTTTAAAAGGCCGTTGAGCTGCTGCATCAGCGTGGACTTGCCGGAGCCCGTATGGCCGATAATGCCTATGAATTCCCCCCGCTCCACCGTGAAGGAGATGTGGTCCAGGGCGCAGTGCTCAAAGGGCGTCCCGGCACTGTAAATGTACGATAGATCTTTGATTTCCAGAATGGGGTTCAAGTTTCTCTTCCTCCCGGCGTCAAGCCTTTACTGGGCTGTGAGCTCCGCGTAAAGTGCCTGCGCGCATTCTTTCGGTTCTAAGGCTGTCAGGGGCAGATGGAAGCCCGCTTCATTGAGCATATGGCACAGCTCCACCGTCTCCGGGGCGGCCAAACCGATGTCGTGGAGAAGCTCCACCTGGGAAAACACCTGCTGGGGCGTTCCGTCGGCGGCCACCGCGCCCTTATGGAGCACCACCACCCGCTGGGCCTTGGCGGCCTCGTCCATGTGGTGGGTGATGAGGACCACCGTAATCCCCTTCTCCCGGTTCAGGCGGCTGATGGTATCGATGACCTCCCGGCGGCCCCGGGGGTCCAGCATGGCGGTGGGCTCGTCCAGGACGATGCACTTGGGCTCCATGGCAATGACTCCGGCGATGGCGATGCGCTGCTTTTGGCCGCCGGACAGCAGATGGGGCGCGTGCTCCCGGTATTCGTACATATCCACCTGCTTCAGGGCGCTGTCCACCCGGCGGCGGATCTCCGGCGAGGCCACGCCCAGGTTTTCCGGGCCGAAGGCCACGTCCTCCTCCACCACGTTGGCAACGATCTGGTTGTCCGGGTTCTGGAACACCATGCCCACGGTCCGGCGGATCACCATGATCCGGTCCGGATTTTTCGTGTCAATGCCCCCCACGTACACTTTTCCGCCGGAGGGCAGCAAAATGGCGTTAAAATGCTTGGCCAGGGTGGATTTGCCGCAGCCGTTGGTGCCGAGTACCGCCACAAAGCTCCCCTGCTCGATATTCAGGTTCAGATTTTCAAAGACGGGCACCCCCGGCGCGCCGTCCAGAACGGGATAGGTATAGGCCAGATTTTGGGCCTCGATGATATTGCTCACGGGTGTTCCTCCTCAGGGGGTCCAGCGGCCGGTGGCGCCGCAGGGCAGCACCAGGCCGGACTGTTTTACCGGCAGTCCAAGCTCCCCGGACTGGGTCTTACCGCCGAATTTGGGGCAGAAAACCACGTCGGAGGCATAGGACACGGCAGAGGGCGCCAGGCCGGTGGTATAGGAATTGATGATGACAAACAGCGGGTTATCCGACAGAACCTTCAGCGTCTCCTGGAGGAAGGGGAAAAAGCTGGTCTCCATCTTCCAGATCTCGCCGCTGGGACCCCGGCCGTAGCTGGGCGGGTCCATGATGATGCCGTCGTAACGGCGGCCCCGGCGGATCTCCCGCTGGATAAACTTGGCGCAGTCGTCCACCATCCAGTGGATGGGGGCGTCCGCCAGGCCCGAAGCGGCGGCGTT
>DETX01000100.1:4369-14561 GCA_002362145.1 Clostridiales bacterium UBA3277 | reverse complement strand
GCGCCCCCCGCCGCGGCGGCCAGGGTGGCCCCGCCGGAATAGGCGAACAGGTTCAGCACCCGGACAGGACGGCCGGCGGAGGCCACCTTTTCCCGGATGAAATCCCAGTTGGCGGCCTGCTCCGGGAACACCCCGGTGTGCTTAAAGTTCATGGGCTTGACGTTAAAGGTCAGATAGTCCTTATAATGAATCTGCCAGCGGTCCGGGAGCTGGTGATCCGTCCAGTGGCCGCCACCGGTGTTGGAGCGGACATAGCGGGCGTCGTAGCGCCGCCACTGCTGGGCGGTTTTGGGGGTGTTCCAAATCACCTGGGGGTCCGGACGGACCAGGGTATACTTCCCCCACCGTTCCAGCCGTTCCCCGTCGGAGGCATCCAGCACCTCATATTCCTTCCACCCGTCGGAAATCCATAGCATTTGGCTCTCTCCTCATTTCTCTCTTATCCAATTATCCAATCTCAGCCCCACAATCCGGCGTCGCCGCTGCCGGGCTCATTGATGATCTCGCCGCCCTCCCCTGTGCCGGGGTCCACCATCGTCATGCCGTTGTGCATGGGGCAGGTCACATAGGGCGCATCCTCTCCCCAGTTGGCGTTTCCGGAGAAGCCGTGCCAGCCGCCGTCCAGATAGTAGACGTAGCCGTCGGACAGGTACTGGGACTCCAGGCCGCAGCCGGAGGCATCCCGGATGGCCTGGACTTCGCTGGCATCCATCCGGACCAGCGCCCGGGGCGCGACCTCGGCTCCGGAGGCAACGCAGTAGGCATTGGCAACGCCTCCGCCGGTGACGCAGTAGTCCACCAGCACGTGCTTATCACAGGTGCCCGCAGGCTCGTCGCCATAACAGACGTTCACAGAGACCACCCGGCCGCCCCGGGGATCGCTGCCGCAGTTGGGGCCGGCCAGCATTCCGGAATCCAGGCACACCTGGATGGAGTGGAAATTGCTGCCGTCGTAGAGGGCCCGGTTGTCCAGCCCCTGGTGGATGGGCTGCATGACCTTCCGCCACATGAGGGCGGCAGGGTTGGCGGTGTTGACGTGGATCTGTTCCGGCTGGTCATAGCCCACCCAGACCGCCGCCGTATAGTGCTTGGTGTAGCCGCAGAACCACCGGTCCCGGTTGTTGGAGGTGGTGCCGGTCTTGCCGGCGATGGTCTGGCCGGCAAAGTTGGCGGCGGAACCGGTGCCGTGGGTGGCGGCGTTGTTAAGGCAGTAGTTCATATAGTTGACGGTCTTATCGCTGAGAATATGCCGGGAATCCTGGGTATTGTCCACCACCAGCTCGCCGTTGCTGTTATAGACCTTGGTGAAAAGACGGGGCTCCCGGTACACGCCGTCGTTGGCAAAGGTGGCATAGGAGGCGGCCATCTCCTCCACCGTGGCGCCCACGGTGAGGGCGCCCAGGGCCAGGGGGGCCAGGCCCACGTCGGATTTGACCTCCCCGTTGGCGGCGGTATAGTTTTCCACCAGATGGTTCAGACCGAAATTATATTTCGCGAAGGAATAGGCGTACTGGGTGCCGATGGCGTCCAGGGTGCTGACGGCCACGGCATTGATGGAAGAGGTGATGCCCTGGAGGACGGTCCGCTGGTAGTTATAGCGGCGGTTGTCGTTTTTCGGCCAGTTGTTGCCGCCGTCATAGGTGTAGGGCAGATCCCGCATGACAGAGGCCGGGGTGATCTTGCCGGACTCGAAGGCCGGGGCATAGACGGAGATGGGCTTCTGGGAGGAGCCGGTCTGGAGCTTGGCCTGGGTGGCCCGGTTGTAGCCCAGGAAGGTGCTCTTCTCCCCCACGCCGCCGGCCAGGGCTACCACATCGCCGGTCCGGTTGTCGATGACCACGATGCCGGATTGGAGGGACTGGGCGCTGCTGGTCTTGGGCAGATTGCTGGGGTCACCGTAGACCTCGTCCACCACCCGCTGCACGTTCATGTCCAGGGGGGTATAGATGTGGTAGCCGCCCTTCTGAATCCGCTCCAGATAGAGCTCCCGCTCCGCGTTCTGCAGATCGTCCCAGTTCAGGCCGTCCTCGGCGGCGAGATAGGAGGCAAAGTCCAAAATCACCGCGTCCACGTACCAGGAGTAAATCCGCTGGGAGGCGTTGGTGGCCACGGAAGTGGCGCTGCCGCAGATGGGGCAGTAGAAGGTCACGCCGTCGGAGGAGGTGAAGTTGCTGCGGACTCCCTGATAGCCGCAGGCGGTGTTCTCACAGACCGTCCAGCGGTCGTTATCGTCGATGCCGTCCTTGAATACCAGCTCCTGGTCCACGGCATCCTGATATTCTTCCTCGGTTAAATAGCCCTGCTCCTTCATCTGCTCGAGAACGTTGAGCTGACGGTAGCGGTTCCGGCCCGCGCCGTCCCGCTCTTCACCCTTATACATAAATACATTGTCGGAATAGGGGTTAAAGAGAGAGGGGTTGTTTGTGATGCTGATGAGGGAGGCGCACTCGGCGGGAGACAGGGTCTGAAGCTCCTTGCCGAAATAGGCGGCGGCGGCGCTCTTGACGCCGTAGCAGCCCTTTCCCAGGAAGATACGGTTCAGATACTGCTCCAAAATCACGTCCTTATCGTAATCCCGCTCGAAAATCTGGGCCCGGAAGATCTCCATGACCTTTCTCTGGACGGTGACGCTCTTGTCGTTGGAGATGTTTTTGATGAGCTGCTGGGTAATGGTGGAGCCGCCGAACTGCTCAGACCCGCCGAAGAACATATTCAGGCAGGCCTTCACCGTGGTGATCCAGTCCACGCCCTGGTGCTCGTAGAAACGCTTGTCCTCAATGGACACCACCGCGTCAACCAGGGACTGGGGAATTTCATCCAGGGAGGCCCACTGGCGGTCGATAGTGGTGTAGATCTGCTGGAGCTGCTGAATATTGCCGCCGCTGTCCACATAGTAAATAAAGGACGTCTCCGGAACCACATAGTCCTCCGGAGACCAGTTGGCGGCTTCCGTGAGAATGTCGTCCTGGAGATAGTTGCCCAGGGTGCCCACAAACACCGCGCCGCAGATGAGCAGAATCAGCACCACCGTGGCGGCGGCGCCCACGGCGATCTTGAATACAGACCAGGCCGCGGAGACGAGGGCATAGAGCAGTTTCACCAGCCAGTGGGGATTCCACTGCTGGCGCAGTTTCTTGTGCTTCTTTTTGGGTTTTTGTTCGTCTGCCATGGGGATACCTCCAAAAAAGCAAGCCGCATTGGGCTTTGGTGTCAAAATCAGGGCGCTTTTCCCGGGACGGGCAAGGGCAATTCCCCCGCCGCCATGCCGGGGCAGCGTATTTTCCAAGTATTCAACGGCAGGGACCGGCCGGGAGCTTCTCGTTTTCACGCTCTGCACCAAAGGCGGCACCCGGCCATTTTCCCATACTTTGCATACAAATACGTGTACCATTATAGCATACCCACTTCTAAAACGAAAGCCCCAATTTATAAATAAAGTTTTAATACTTACCTGATAAAAATTTTCAATTTTTATCAGGTAAGCACCGCCATACGGTGTTGCCATTTTCATGATTTTTGAGATAGAAAATCACGAAAATCCGTCTGATATGATCTTCCTATAAAAAACTTCCATTCTGCGAATTAAATTTTTTATGGAATATCCGTATAAATCTGTGGGACAATAGCATCAAAGCGGAAGGGGGCGCATAAACTGTGCTTGGAAAGAAAATTCTGCCGGGCTTGCTGGCGCTGTATATCATTTTGGGCAGCTGGCAGGGGTATCTGGCCATCTACGACCGGGGCGCGGCGGAGCCGAAGCAGATCTTCCCAAAGGAGATCGCCTCGCTGCCGGAGCAGGACCAGCGGGATCTCATTGAAGGGATCATCGTCCGCAACGACCGGGATTTGCAGCGTAAGCTGGAGGAGCTGCTGTCCTAGGGAAAGTCGGAAGCAGCTTTCCTCGGAAGCTGCTTCCGCTGATTTATTTCAGCGCTTCCCCAGGCCTGTTTGAACACTGTCAAAACGCCCAAACAGCGGCTTTTTTCGCCCTGTGCCGCCCCATTTTCCCTTGGATTACATTCAGTATTCCTGCAAAAATGGCTTGCACAGAGCAAAAATCCCTTGCCGCTGGTCATTTAAACCAGTTTTTCGATACAGCCTAAATTTGACAGGGAGATTCTGTACAAAATTCCCTCTTGATTTTATGCTGCCGGGCGATTAGAATAGAGCCAAGGAAAAAGCAGCCGGTCAAAGGAGGATTCGTCATGGCGGACCAGTACGGTTCCGATTTTATCACCATCTCCGATGAGGACGGAAAGGAATACGAGCTGGAGGTGCTCAGCACCCTGGAATATGACGGAAACACCTACCTCGCCGTCATCCCCGCCGGGGAGAGCATGGATTCGCTTCAGCTGGAAGTGAGCATCCTTCGGTCTACAGAGGAGGACGAGGAGCCCATTTTGGAGGCCGTCGAGGATGAAGCGGAGCTTCAGGCTGTGTATGACCTTCTGATGGATTCTCTTTACGAGGATGAGGATACCGAGATCGAGTAAAGTTTATTTCCTGCTTGGTGCGTGGTGCGTCCTTTTGGACCCACATTTTTGAATTGGGACGTTAGACTTCCCTGCTTGTTTGCAGACCTCCCGCCCTGGCGCAAGACCGTGGGCGGACGCTGGGAGCAGTGATGGCAGGGAGCGGCATCCCACCTGCCGTTTCGTGCAGGTCATAATTGGACGTGTTACGGCTAAAGCGGGTGCATGGGGAGCTTCGGCTCCCCATGTTTTTTTGCACTCAGGCCCGGACATCGGCCCCTTTTTCAAAAATGAGCCCCAGAAAATCGTCTCAAAGCGCAAATTGGCCCTTGCAAGAATCGGCAACGTCGGTTATAATACATAAGCCTATGCACATTTGCTGCAATCTACTACCAAGGACAAATGAGAGGATATGATCACATGAGTGCATCCAACAAGAAAAAGCTCCGCAAAGAGCAGGAAGCCGCAAAGCTCACCGAGAAGCAGCTTGCCGCCCAGAAGGAAGCTAAGAAAACCAACCTGTACACCATCGGCTTTGTGATCCTGATGGCCGTGATTCTGGTGGCCGCCATCGTTGTGGGCATCAACCAGACCATCACCAGCCGGGGCGTGCGGGAGAAAAATACCGTTGCCCTCACCGTGGGCGAGCATTCCATCAGCAACGCGGAACTGAACTACTTCTACATGGACGCTGTCAATACCTTCAGCTCCCAGTATGGCTCCTATGCCGCTCTGTTCGGCCTGGACACCACCAAGCCCCTGGACGAGCAGGTGCAGGACCCGGATTCCGGCGCCACCTGGGCCGACTACTTCCTGACCTCCGCCCAGCAGAACGCCCGGAGCACCTATGCCATGAGCGATGCCGCGAAGGAAGCGGGCTACACCCTCCCTGAGGATGCCCAGTCCGCTATCGACACCGCCATCGGCAACCTCCGCGCCTATGCCACCCTGAACGGCTTTAGCAGCGACGAGCAGTACGTCAAGGCCCTCTTTGGCCGGGGCTCCTCTGTGGACAGCTACCGCGCCTATCTGGAGCTGACCAGTCTGGCCAGCAGCTATTACAGCCAGTACGGCCAGGACCTGAGCTACACCGACGCCGATCTCCGGGAGAAGGAAGCCGAGAACCCCGCCGCCTACAACTCCTACTCCTTTAACGCCTATTATCTCGCCGCCTCCCGGTTCCTCACCGGCGGAACCACCGACGCCGACGGCAACACCACCTACTCCGACGAGGAGAAGGCCGCCTCCGTTCTGGCCGCCGAGGTCGCCGCCAAGTCCCTGACGGTGGACGTGGAGACCCTGGAGGATCTGGATGCCGCCATTGCCGCCCTGGATGTGAATCAGGACACCGAGGCCGCTTCCTCCGCCTACGCAGACGTTCTCTACGGCAATGTCTCCAGCGTTTATTCCCAGTGGGTCACCGACGCCAGCCGGAAGGCCGGGGACATGACCGTCATCCCCAACACCTCCACCTCCACCGCGGAGGACGGCACCGAGACCACCGTCACCAACGGCTACTACGTGCTGTTCTTTAATGGTTCCACCGACAACAAGTTCCCCCTGGTGAATGTGCGCCACATTCTGCTGTCCTTCCAGGGCGGCACCCAGGACCCCAACACCGGCGCCACCAACTACTCCGATGAGGAGAAGGCCGCCGCCAAATCCTCCGCCGAGGAGCTGCTGGAGAAGTGGAAGGCCGGTGACAAGACCGAGGACAGCTTCGCCGCCCTTGCCAACGAGCACTCCAGCGACGGCGACGGCACCACCGGCGGTCTGTATGAGAACGTCTACCCCGGCCAGATGGTGGAGAGCTTCAACGACTGGTGCTTCGACGCCTCCCGCAAGAGCGGCGACACCGGCATTGTGGAAAGCCAGTACGGCTACCATGTGATGTACTTCGTGGGCAATGCCGACATCACCTACCGGGATTACCAGATTCAGGAGGAGCTCCGGGCCGCCGATCTGGAAAGCTGGTACACCGGCCTCGTGGACGCCATGCCCCTCATCGAAGGGAACACCGGCTATATCCGCAAGGATCTGGTTCTCAACGCCAACGGCTGATCCAACCGCATGAAAACCGCCTCCCTTGGACAAACTGTCCGGGGAGGCGGTTTTTTGCGCAAAAATGTTTACCTGAGAGCGGCCCTGGCGGGCGTCAGCGCCGGGGCGGTGACGGGGCTTCTCGGAGCCGGAGGGGGCATGGTCCTGGTTCCGCTGCTGACGCTTCTGACACCCATCCCGGAGGACGCGGTTTTTCCCACGTCGGTTTCCATAATTCTGCCAATCTGCGCCGTGACCCTGGCGGTAACGGCGGCTCTGGGGGCTGTGGATTGGGCGGTGGCCGCGCCCTACCTGATTGGCAGCGGACTGGGTGGGTTTCTGGCGGGAAAGTTCGGAAAAAACCTGCCGGTGGTCTGGCTCCACCGGATTCTGGGCATTTTTATTCTGTGGGGAGGCATCCGATACCTATGCTGAACAGCTTTCCGGCGGCCCTGGCGGTGGGAACGGTACTGGGGACCCTCTCCGGCCTGGGCGTGGGCGGCGGAAGTCTTTTGATTCTCTGGCTGACGCTGGTGCTGGGGATAGACGCGGGCGCCGCCCGGGGGATTAACCTGGTATTTTTTCTTCCGGCGGCTGTCATTTCCTGCCTCTTTCGCCTGCGGCAGGGGACCCTTGCCTGGCGGATTGTGGTTCCGGCGGCCCTGGGCGGCTGTGCCGCCGCGGCGGCGTGCGCCTGGCTGGGGCAGGGTATGGATATCAATTTGCTGAAAAAGCTCTTCGGCGGGCTGCTGCTTCTGACCGGTCTCCGGGAGCTGCTTTATAAGCCCAAGGCTTAGTGAAAGATCACTTCCAATGCTTTAGCTGGGAAAGAAAGAGATCGAACTGCCTGCGCCGTTCTTCCTCCTTCTCGTTTTCGGGATTCGGCATATGCTTCACAAGGAAATCCAGCAGGGCATCCTTGGACGCATATACAAACACGCCGTCGGCATAGCACCATTTGCAGTAATCCTCGTTCAAGCTCCCGTCCTTCTCCCGGCTGATCATGCGGTCCTCGTTCAGGGGCATCCCGCAGCACTGGCAGACCAGCTGCCGGGGAGCGCCGAGAAGCGTATTGATGGACACTTGAAACTCCCTGGACAGCAGCTTCAAGGTCTCGATATTCGGCTGGGTTTCCCCGTTTTCCCAACGGCTCACCGCCTGCCTGGTCACAAGCAGGCGCTGGGCCATCTGCTCCTGTGTAAGGGCGTGGTTTTCCCGGATTTGCTTCAGTATCTGTTTCATTTCCATCGCGAAACCTCCTGAATTTGGATAGATGGATCATAGCATTTTCTTTTCGCCATGGCAAGCAACCCGCTGTTGCTGTCTGTTTTCGAATCTGGGCTTCCCCTTCCGTCCTTACAGAAAGCCCCGCTTCCCTGCCTCTTCCATCAAACGCGGCTGGATATCGGGATATGTCCACCTGTCCGGAAGGTCGGATGTGATCCGGATTTTCTCTATCTCGCTGTGCAGCTCCGGTTCAAAACGCTTGATATGGGCGAAATACAGCATTCCGAAGGATTTCTTTCCCCCATCCGGCTCCGACTTGGTCACCGAATATACACAGACAGGCGCTATGTCAAATTCCAGAGCGCCTGTTTCCTCATACAGCTCCCGCTTCGCGGCATCCAGAATCGTCTCCCCGGGCTCCCGATGGCCTCCGGGCACCTCCCAGGTCTGCCGGTCTCTGTGCTTGCAAAAGACATACCGGTTCTGTGTTTTTGCGAGAATCACCGCAAAATCAATCAGTTCATCCGGGATCTGTTCATAAAACTTTACTACCGTCATTTCCGCCGTCCCTCCATTGGGTTTTTCCTGTCAAAGGGCCCCATCGCGCTTCTTAAACGCCAGATACCCCTCCAAAATCAGGGTGGCCGCCACCGCGTCCACCGTTTCTTTGCGCTTTTTCCCGTGGTAGTTGTGCTGGGATAAAATATTGTGGGCCTCCACCGTGGTGCGGCGCTCGTCCCACATGGCAACAGGCAGCCCTGCGGCCGCCTTCAGCTGCTCCGCGAATTCCCGGCAGAGCGCCGACCGGGGACCTTCGCTTCCGTCCATATTCCGGGGCAGACCCACCACGATCTCCCCCACCTGATTTTCCTTTGCCAGACGGACAATGTCCGCCAGCGCTTTTTCCCGGTTCCGGCTGGGCACCACCGTGGCAGAGCCCGCAATGGTGCAAAGAAGGTCCGAAATGGCCACCCCCGTCCGGGCGTCCCCGTAGTCAATTCCCATGATCCGCATAGCTGTCCTCCTGTGTGGTATTTTCCCTATCATACAACACTTTTTCCCGAAAATAAAGAAAAAAATGATTGACTTTGCCCCCTGCCCATGATAGAATGATTTCACCTGTGAAAAAGGGCTTTTTTATTGTGCCTATCCCACAAGAAAAGCGATTCATGCGTACCCGTCCGCCCCGGCGGACCGTACCTGCGCATGATTTTTTATCGCCCTTTTCAGCCCCGGAGCGGGAATTGTAGTGCCCGCTGACTAAATTTTTCTTTCTAGCCGGAGTGATACAGGGAGGCAATATTTAAGGAGGTGCCGTTATGCGCGTGAAAGTCACTTTGAGATGCTCTGAGTGCAAGCAGAGAAACTACAACACCATGAAGAACAAGAAGAATGACCCCGACCGTCTCGAAATGAAGAAGTATTGCAGATTCTGCAAGAAGCACACCGTCCACAGCGAGACGAAGTAAGGAGGCTCTATTCATGGCTGAAACGAAAAAGGAAAATTGGTTCAAACGGACCTGGAAGCGGATTAAGAAATACTTCCGCGAGCTGCGCAGCGAGCTGAAAAAGGTCGTCTGGCCTACTCCCAAGCAGGTCCTCAAGAACACCGCCATCGTCATCGGCTGCGTCGTCGCTGTGGGTGTGTTCATCTGGGTCTTTGATTTCGTGGCTCAGGTGGGCATTGACGCCCTCATCAGCGCCGTTCACTAAGGGTTAAGCGATCATGGCGGAAAATGCTAAGTGGTATGTGGTGCATACCTACTCCGGTTACGAAAACACCGTCAAGGCCACCATCGAAAAGACCGTAGAGTCCCGGGGCCTCCACGACCAGATTCTGGCCGTGTCCATCCCCCTGGAGACCGTCACCGAGATCACCGAGTCCGGCGTCAGCAAGACCTTCGACCGGAAGGTCTACCCCGGCTATGTGCTGGTAAAGATGGTCTACAGCGATGATACCTGGCACGTGATTCGCAACATCCGGGGCGTCACCGGCTTCGTCGGTACGTCCAGCAACGATCCCACACCCCTGACCGAGGACGAGGTCTACGCCATGGGTGTGGAAAAGAAGGAAATTATCGTGAACTATGCCGTGGGCGACACTGTGCGCATTCTGGATGGTCCTTTAAGCTCCTTCACCGGCACCGTGGAAAGCATCGACGTGGACCAGAACGCGGTCAGCGTCATCGTCTCCATGTTCGGCCGGGAGACCTCCGTCGAGTTTGAGCTCGACCAGGTGGAGGTCGTTTCCCAGTAAACGCATCGGTCCGGCCCTCGGACCGCGTGGGAGGGGCTTAAGCCCCGAAAAGCGCAGAAAACGCGCACTTTGACCACATTTTATTCAGGAGGTGCTTATCATGGCACAGAAAGTCACTGGCATTATCAAATTGCAGATCAACGCCGCTAAGGCAACTGCTTCTCCCCCTGTCGGCCCCGCCCTGGGCCAGCACGGC
>DETX01000100.1:3343-4078 GCA_002362145.1 Clostridiales bacterium UBA3277 | reverse complement strand
ACGGCGTGAACATCGCCGCCTTCATCAAGGAGTTCAACGCCCGTACCAAGGACATGGAGGGTTACAAGATCCCCGTCGTCATCACCGTTTACGCTGACCGCAGCTTCACCTTCATCACCAAGACTCCTCCGACCCCCATGCTGATCACAAAGGCCATCGGTCTGGAGAAGGGCTCCGGCGTGCCCAACAAGACTAAGGTCGGCACCATCACCCGGGCCCAGATCGCCGAGATCGCCAAGACCAAGATGCCTGACCTGAACTGCCCCACGCTTGAGGCTGCTGAGAGCCAGGTTGCCGGTACCTGCCGCTCCATGGGCGTTACCGTTGTCGATTGATTTTAAGTAGGAAACTCTGAAAAAACCGTCTGCGGATGAGCAGTGGATCTTTTCTTCCATCTGTGCAGTCCGAAAAACGGGAAATACACATAGTATTCCTCCGCTTTCCGGATTTTCATCTGAAAGAAAATCTCTCACTGTCCTCTCTTGCCGCTTTTCTCAGAGCTTCCCCATTTGCGAACCGGGCAATTTCAGTCCCGGATATGTGGGAGGATTTTTCCGCATCACCACGATAAGGAGGATAATTAAATTGTTTAGAGGCAAAAAGTATCAGGAGAGCGCGAAGCTAATCGACCGCTCTGTTTCTTATGATCCCAGCGAGGCCCTGGATCTGGTTGTGAAGGGCGCTTCCGCCAAGTTCGACGAGACCGTCGAGCTGCACATCAAGCTGGGCGTTGAC
>DETX01000100.1:2577-3026 GCA_002362145.1 Clostridiales bacterium UBA3277 | reverse complement strand
GCCGACCAGCAGGTCCGCGGCGCCGTGGTTCTGCCCAACGGCACCGGCAAGACCCGCCGGGTGCTGGTGTTCGCCAAGGACGCCAAGATGGACGAGGCCAAGGCTGCCGGCGCCGACTA
This sequence comes from Clostridiales bacterium UBA3277, assembly GCA_002362145.1. GTDB lineage: Bacteria > Bacillota > Clostridia > Oscillospirales > Oscillospiraceae > Faecousia. Next base: position 2,907 of record DETX01000100.1, on the reverse strand, counting down.
TGTCGGCGGCATGGACATGGTGGAGAAGATCACCAAGGAGAACTGGTTCGAGTTCGACGTGGTCGTCGCCTCCCCCGACATGATGGGCATTGTGGGCCGTCTTGGTAAGGTCCTGGGCCCCAAGGGCTTGATGCCCTCCCCCAAGGCCGGCACCGTGACCCCCAACGTGGCCGCCGCCGTCAAGGAGATCAAAGCCGGTAAGGTCGAGTACCGTCTGGACAAGACCAACATCATCCACGTTCCCATCGGCAAGGTGTCCTTCGGCACCGAGAAGCTGCTTCAGAACATGGACACCCTGGTTCAGGCCGTTGTGAAGGCCAAGCCCGCCGC
>DETX01000100.1:0-2301 GCA_002362145.1 Clostridiales bacterium UBA3277 | reverse complement strand
CCCGCCGCCGCCAAGGGCCAGTATATCCGGTCCTGCACCGTGGTTTCCACCATGGGCCCCGGCGTGAAGGTTTCCACCGCCAAGTATCTGTAATGAAATGGATCGGGAAGGCCCCTGGGCTTTCCCGATCCGCTTTTGATACAGCAAATCCCGGATGCATTGCATCCGGGATTTTTCTGTCTGGGTTCAGCTTAAATTGCCGTTTTTGTCACAGGACATGGAGAGGCTGATGGGAAAAGTCGTTACGGTTACGCCTCCGCGCTTTTCTCCCATTGTTACAGAAGCCGATGCAGTGTTTCCACTCTTGCTTGCGGATTTGGACACTGTGTACCATGCGGAATTATAAATCGTTACATCCACACTGGAGGATGTACAGGTGGCACTGGAGCCGTTGTATGTAAAGGAACCTGATAAGGTGGCCACCCATTTTGCCACGCCGTCACTGCCATAATATGTGTAGGGTTTGCTTCCCGAAACCGAGCCGGAGGCCCGTGTCCTGATGGTATTAATTTCGACAGTCATGTAGCTGCCATCGTCAAAATAAATTGTTTCTTTCTGATTTTCCGCCGCATTGCCACAAATGGGAATCACGCACACCAACATTGTCAAGATCAATGCAAAACTTATTATTTTTTTCATTTAATTTCCTCCTTGTTCAACTTCTACTCTATCAATTTCGGCCACTTCGCCAACAACCACATATCCATTCATGCCGTTGACATGATCGAGGTATGTTGCCGTAACCAATCCGGCCCATAGGCAGACCACAGCGACCGCGGTGGCAGCAATCATCCCCACAATCCTCCGCCTGACCCGCAGGTCCCGCAGAAGTTCATCGGTCCCCATTTCGTCCACATAGGTGGCCGCAATCTGCCGGGGACTGCCGAACCGCTCCGCAAGGGCCTCGTAGGATGCCTCCGGGTTTTCCGAAAGGAACTGGGCGATGGACTGCTCAATCTTTTCCAGAATTCCACGCTTCCACTTCCCGGAGCAGGGCAGCCAGCCCCGTATCTCCCGGAGATACCGCCGCTTTGCCCGGCTACGATTCTCCATGATTATCCGCCTCCTTTATGATCTGAAAAACGCCTCTGGTGATTTCTTCGTATTCCTGCCGCAGCTGCCGCTGCCGCTGCTCCCCCGCCGGTTCCAGATGATAGTAGACCCGAGTCATCCGCTTGCCTACCTGCACCTTCCGGTCCGAGATGAGCCCCTGAGCCACCAGCTTGTACAGCACGGGATAGAGGGACCCCTCCTGGGTGGTGAGCCCGCCGCCGCTGGCCCGGGCCGTCTCCTGTACCAGCTGATAGCCGTACATATCTTCCCGCTTCAAAAGGGTCAGAATCACCAGAGACATGACCCCCCGCCGAAAGCTGTTCTGCGCGTTATCGGATGCCATACGCCACCTCCTCCTGGACATTTAAATTATATACACTATATTTTGATATTTCAATACCTCTATTACAAAAGTATTGTTGACAAAAATGATTTTGTGTGTCATAATAGGGGCATTCAAAGGAAAGGACGTGATACCGATGGGTTAGAAACGCAATGTTCGTCCACAATATTGAATTCAAAGATTTGGAGGTAATATTATGAAAAAAATTGCTTCTCTCCTTTTATGTGCTGTGCTTTTCATTGCCAGCGCTATTCCCTGTTTCGCTACCACAATCTCCGAAGATGCCCTTCCTGCCGAAGAAGATTTTTCCCAAAACTTCCATGTCAGTACCGTCTCACCCTGGGATTTACCCTCGCCGCAGGGAACTGACTACCCGCAGGTCGCTTGGAATTTAGCAACACAAGGGCCTTATGAATTCGCAGGAAAAGCATCTTACTCTAGATTGTACCTCAGTTATCTTCTTTACGGTACAGATGCTTACACAGTAGATATTACAAATCGTTCGACCTCCAAGGTGTTAACCGTCACACCCCATGATGTTGTTCCTACCAGCGAATTAACTATTAATCCCAACACCATAGTAACCGGGTTGAAATTCGCTGAGAAGCATGATAAGACCTATTTCTTGCTGAGCTTTGCGGCACCCTCTGATTTTGAAGGAACGGTCTATGGTGCTATCTTCCCCTAAGCACTTCTCAAATTCGTTTTTCATCAATATGGAGGCCCCATTTATGAAACTTTCTCAAAAGAAAATCGCATGGATTTTGATTCTGGCGCTCCTTGTCTCGCTGATGACCGCCTGCAAGGCTGCGGAGACTCCTTCTGCCGCCGGAGCGGCTCAGGAGCCCACATTGGCGGCCCAGGAGGCTCCTACCGAAACCGAACCGGAGACGGAAGCCGCCTAT
>DETX01000066.1 GCA_002362145.1 Clostridiales bacterium UBA3277 | reverse complement strand
GGGGGCGATGGCCACGGAGTAGCAAGGCTCGGCGAAGGGAATCTGTTTCAGGGCCACCACCTTGCGGCTGTCGCACAGGGTGTCGCCGGTCTTGACCTTGTCCATCTTGCCGATGGCGCCGATGTCGCCGCAGGAGAGAACCTTGGCCTCGGTGGCCTTCTTGCCACACATGGTGTAAAGGCGGCCCAGCTTCTCGGTCTCGCCGGTGCGGGCGTTGACCAGGGTGGTGTCGGAGGTGATCTCACCGGAGAGAACCTTGATGTAGGAGTACTTGCCGTACTGGTCGGAGACGGTTTTCCACACGAAGGCGGAGGGCACGCCGCCGGGAGAAACCACGAATTCCTCCACCTTGCCGTCGGCAGTGGTGGCCTTGTGGTAGTTGCCCTGGACGGGGTTGGGCAGCAGCTCAATGATGTGATCCATCAGCATCAGGCTTCCCAGGCAGGTGACACCGGAGCCGCAGAGCACGGGGAACAGGCTCAGGTCCTTCACGCCCTGGTGCAGTCCATCCAGCATTTCCCGGTAGGTGAAGTCGTCGCCCTCGAAGAAGCGGTCCATGAGGGCCTCGTCGGTCTCGGCAACGGCCTCCTTCAAAGCGTCGTTGAATTCCTCAATAACGGCGGCCTTGTCGTCGGGAACGGCAATCTCAACTCTCTTGAGCTTCTGCATCTCGTAGGCGCGCTTGTTGAGCACGTCGATGATGCCGGTGACCTTCTTGGAAGAATCCCAGATGGGCACCACCACGGGAGCAATCTTATTGCCGTACTTGGCCCGGAGGGCCTCGAAGGTGGCGTTGTAGTCGGAGTTATCCTCGTCTACCTTGGAGATGTAGACGAACCGGGGCATATTGCGCTGCTCGCAGTACTTCCAGGCCTTTTCAAAGCCCACGGTGATGCCGTCCTTGGCAGAGCACACCAGCACGGCGGCGTCGGCGGCCCGGAGGGCCTCCATGACGGCACCGGAGAAATCAAAGGCGCCGGGGGTGTCCAGGATGTTGATTTTGACGTTCTTATATTCCAGAGGGACCACGGAGGTGGAGATGGAAATATGACGTTTGATCTCCTCGGGATCGTAATCGCAGACGGTGTTGCCGTCGGCGTTTTTACCAATGCGGTCAATGGCGCCGGTCATGTAAAGCAGGCTCTCAGCCAGGGCGGTCTTGCCGCTTCCGCTGTGGCCCAGCAGACAGATGTTGCGGATGGAATTAACAGTGTACATGGTTAGTCTTACTCCTTTCGGGAAGGATCTCCTTCCAAGTGGGCGCGGACACCCGAATAGTGACATTATACACGAAGGGAAAGGCGAATGCAATGTATTTTTTCGTCAGAATGCAAAAAACTTCAAAACCCCGAGGAAATTCAAAGTTTCTTAGGCGCATTGCACAAATGCCTGCACTCTTTTTTTGGGAAAGTATACAATAGAAAAAAGAAATCTCTCAGTCTGTCCGTCTTTACGGTGGAAAAACAGACGGGGATATGGTATTATGACAAAAACATGGATTCAGGAGGAAGAGACTATGCTGCCGGAGGATTTTTTAACGCGGATGAAGCTGCAGCTGGGGGAGGAGTACGGGGCGTTTTTAAAGAGCCTGGAGCGGCCACGGGCGGTGGCCCTGCGCTTTAACCCCCGGAAGGGCCCCCGGCCGGAGCTGCCCTTTGTCCTGGGTCCGGTGCCCTGGGAGCCGGAGGGCTTCTATTACGCCCCGGATTCCCGCCCCGGGCTGCACGTTTACCATGAATGCGGCGTATATTACTTACAAGAGGCCAGCGCCATGGGACCCGTGGCCCTGCTGTCGCCCCAGCCGGGGGAGCGGGTGCTGGACCTCTGCGCCGCCCCCGGGGGAAAGTCCACCCAGATCGCCGGGCGGATGGGGGGCCAGGGGCTGCTTGTCTGCAATGAGGTAAACCCCAAGCGGGCGAAGATCCTCTCCCGGAACATCGAGCGGATGGCGGTTTCCAACGCCCTTGTGACCAACGAGACGCCCGGGAACTTGGCCGCCCGGCTGCCCGGCTTCTTCCACCGGGTGCTGGTGGACGCCCCCTGCTCCGGAGAGGGGATGTTCCGCAAGGAGGAGGCCGCCGTGACGGACTGGAGCCCGGAGACGGTGACCATGTGCGCCCGCCGCCAGGGGGAGATTCTGGAGGAGGCGGCGAAGTTGGTCCGTCCCGGGGGGCGGCTGGTCTACTCCACCTGTACCTTCGCCCCGGAGGAGGACGAGGGGGCGGTGGAGGCCTTTTTGAAGGGCCACCCGGAGTTTAAGCCGGAAATCGTGGAGGCGCCCTGGTTCCAGCCGGGTCCCAATGGCAGCTTCCGGATGTGGCCCCACGCGCTGCTGGGGGAGGGGCATTTCGCCGCCGTCCTCAGAAAGGACGGCGGGGAGACGGGGACCGCTGCCCCGGGCCGGGGGGAGCCGCTGCCGAAGCTCTGGCAGGAATTTTCAAAGGCCCTGGACATCCGGCTCCCGGAGGGAAAGGCGGTCTGTTTCGGCCAGAGCCTTTTCTGGGCTCCGGAGGAGCTGCCGGAGCTGGCGGGGCTGCGGGTCCTGCGGCCCGGTCTGGAGCTGGGGGAGCTGAAAAAGGGCCGCTTTGAACCGGCCCACGCCCTGGCGCTGTGGCTGGATGGCTGCGCCGTGACCCAGAGCTGGGACCCGGAATCCCGGGAGATGGGGGCCTATCTTCACGGCGAGGCGGTGCCCTCACAGCAGCGGGGCTGGTGCCTGGTAAAGGCCGGGCCGTACTCCGCCGGCTGGGGCAAGGGCGACGGAAATCTCCTGAAAAATCACTATCCCAAGGGCCTGCGCCGGTAATCGGCCGAAAACGGCAGGGGATTTCGGACTTTACAATCCGGGACCAATATGGTATAATAATTAAAATCCGCCTTTGTGAGCAGGTTTTATGTAACCTGGGCGGGACGCGCGTATCGACATTTATCACAAGGAGAGGATAATCCTTGGCCAGATATGAAATTCTCGGCGGCCGGCCCCTGGAGGGCACCGTGACCATCAGCGGCGCGAAAAACGCGGCGGTGGCGATTCTGCCCGCGGCCCTGCTGGTCAGCGGACGATGCCGGATTGAAAACGTTCCGGACATCTCCGATGTGCGTATTTTGCTTCAGATCCTGGACCACCTGGGGGCGGAAATTCAGCTTCCCGAGCCCGGCGTGGTGGAGATTGACTGCTCCGACGTTCAGCGCACTCGTCCGGACCCGGATATGGTATGCCAGATGCGGGCCAGCTATTACCTGATGGGGGCTCTACTGGGCCGCTTCGGCAAGGCCCATGTGGCCCTTCCCGGCGGCTGCAATTTTGCCTCCCGTCCCATCGACCAGCATATCAAGGGCTTTCTGGGCCTGGGGGCCATCGTGGACGAGACGGAGGAGTATGTGGCCCTGGAGCCCGGCCCCGAGGGGCTGATGGGCGGCCGGATCAGCCTGGATATGGCCTCCGTGGGCGCCACGGTGAACATCATGCTGGCGGCCAGCCTCATCCCGGGGCAGACCATCATTGAAAACGCGGCCAAGGAGCCCCACATCGTGGACCTGGCCAACTTCCTCAATACCATGGGCGCCCGCATCAGCGGCGCGGGCACGGACACGGTGAAGATCCGGGGGGTCAACTGCCTCAAGGGCGGCACCTATGCCATCATCCCCGACCAGATCGAGGCGGGGACCTACATGGCCGCGGTCACCGCGGCCGGCGGCAACGTCCTGATTCAGAACGTCATCCCCAAGCACCTGGACTGCATTTCCACCAAGCTCCAGGAGATGGGGGCGAAGATCTTCAACTACGACGACTCCGTCCGGATTATCCGCAAGGACCCCCTGCGCAACACCACGGTCAAGACCCGGCCCTACCCGGGCTTCCCCACGGATATGCAGGCCCAGGCCTGCGTGTGCATGTCCCTGGCCAGGGGCGTCAGCCGCCTGACGGAGAGTGTGTACGAGACCCGGTTCTTCGGCTACTGTACGGAGCTGCAGAGCATGGGCGCCAACATCCAGATCAGCGGCAAGACCGCCACCGTCACAGGGGTGGAGCAGCTCTACGGGGCCACAGTCTGCGCCCACGATCTGCGGGCCGGCGCGGCTCTGGTCATCGCGGGCCTGGCCGCCGAGGGCACTACTTATGTGGAGAATATCCACTTCATCGAGCGGGGCTATGAGAACCTGGTGGAAAAGCTCACCGGCCTGGGGGCGAAGATCCGCCGCCTGGAGGATTGAGAAAACCCGGAACGATCCTTAGGGCTCCTGCTGGCGAAATGTCTTGAAAAGGAAGCGGCGCTGGAAATCCAGAGCCGCTTTTTTACGGAGGAAAAGATTATGGAAGAACGTCTGAAACGCACGGCCATGCTCCTGGGGGAGGCGGCGGTGGAAACGCTGAGCCACTGCCGGGTGGCGGTATTTGGCCTGGGGGGTGTGGGAGGCTACGTGGTGGAGGCCCTGGCCAGAAGCGGGGTGGGGGCGCTGGATCTCATCGACAGCGACACCCTGAGCCCATCGAACCTGAACCGCCAGCTCCTGGCCACCCGGAAAACCCTGGGAATGGCCAAGACCCAGGCGGCCCGGGACCGGGTTCTGGAGATTGCCCCCGACTGCGCCGTCACCACCTTCCAGGTGTTCTACACCCCGGAGACGGCGGACCAGTTTGATTTTACGAAGTATCATTATATTGTAGACGCCATCGACACGGTGACGGGCAAGCTGGCCCTGGTGGAAAACGCCCGGGCGGCGGGGGTGCCCATCATCAGCTGCATGGGCACCGGCAACAAGCTGGACCC
>DETX01000107.1 GCA_002362145.1 Clostridiales bacterium UBA3277 | reverse complement strand
GGACATCTTCCAGGCCCAGCTGGAATGCTTTGACCAGCTGGCCCGGGAGGACCATGTATCGGACCCGGTGTTTCTCCGCTGCGTGAAATTTCTGAAATACAACCAGGGACTGGACATCCAGAAGCTCCTGCCCACCCGGCCGGGCCAGCGGCTGCTGGACGGTCTGTGGGACGTGATGGACCTCTCCCCTCTGCGCAGGCAGGATCAGGAATACGGCAGGACGGTGTTCAGCCTCCTGATGGCCGCCCTGGGCCAGGCCTGTATGGACGCCGTGCTCTGCCCGAAAGAGCGGGAGCTCTACCGGAGGGACCTGGCCCTGAAGCTGGAGATCATCAAGCACGGCTGCCTTCAAGATACTTAGCCGCCCGTTAAATTTTCCTTGACCTTCCCCCTGGTGGAAGGTGTACAAATAAGGCGGAACACCGTGGAGCTGTTTCGGCGGGCCCGCCGGCCAAGACCATACATAGTAAGAAGGACCACATGAGGAAACACTGGATCGCGCTGCTGCTGGCACTGGCACTGGCCCTGCCGCTGTGCGCCATACCCGCCCTGGCCCAGATGGGGCCGGAGCCCCCGCCCCAGGCCAAGACGGAGGAAACCCGCCCGGAGATGGCCCCCTCTGGGGAGGCCGCCCAAGAGGCCGAGGCTCCCGCTGCTGAGCCCGAGGAAGCGCCCGACGCCCTTCCTCCCTCCAAGCCCAGCACCAGCCCCATCGTGACGCGGCCCGACGGGACCCAGGAGTCCACCGCCAAGGACAGCGGCATGGACGACGAGCTGGTCTTCACCGGGGAGGACGACTTCCGCTACCTGGCCTTCGAGGATCTGCGGGACCGGGTGCTGGAGGGCAGCCTGACGGCCAGGATGCTCCAGGAGTCCATCGCCTCCATCGACGCCATGGACTACACCGACATGTACAAAAGCCTGAACGCCCAGATGTCCAGCCTGGAGGCCGCCCAGAAAATGTACGCCCAGATCCCCGTGGCCGAAGACGACTACATGGGCAAGGCCATGCAGGGCTTCATCATCTCCAACCTGGCCAGCTCCTACGCCAGCTTGAGCGCCAACGTGTCCGAGCTGGCCTCCGGCAAGCTCCAGAAGGACTCCGCCGCCGCCAGGAGGCAGCTGAAGAACGCCCAGGACCTCACCGTGGTGGGGGCCGAGTCCCTGTACTTCGCCATTTTGGAGCTGGAGCAGACCAAGGGCACCCTCCAGCGGAACCTGGCCGCCCTGGACCGCAGCCTCCAGGAGATGGAGCTCCGCTATGAGCTGGGGCAGGTCTCCGCCCTGACCCTGGAGCAGGTCCGCAACGGCCGGGCCACCCTCCAGAGCAATCTCAGCACCCTGGAGATGAACCTCCGGCGCTGCAAGCTCCAGATGCAGTCCATGACCGGGGCCAGCCTCAACGGCTCCCTGATCCTGGGCCCCCTGCCCGCGCTGGAACAGGGGCTCATCGACTGCATGGACTACAAGCCGGACCTCCGGGAGGCCAAGGACCGGAGCTATGACCTCTTCGCCGCCAAGAAAAAGCTGGACGAGGCCGGGGACTCCTATGACGACACCCGGGAGAGCTACGCCCAGAATACATACAACGTCCGCAGCGCCCGGCACACCTACGAGGCGGCCCTGTACGAGTACAAGATGGCGGAGCAGACCTTTGAGATGAACTTCCGCGGCGCCTTCGACTCCGTGAAGGACTACCAGCAGGTATTGAACTCCGCCCAGACCTCCCTGGCCTTCCAGGAGAGCACCTACGCCTCCATGGAGCTGAAGTACCGCCAGGGGAACATCTCCCACAACGCCCTGCTGGACGCCGAGGACCAGCTGACGGAGGCCAAGGACGCCGTGGAGACCGCCCGGCGGAACCTGTTCACCGCCTACCGGACCTACTACTGGGCCGTGAACTACGGCGTGATGAGCTCCGGCCAGAGCGGGACCTGACGGTAAGCGACGACGATTTGGAGGAACTACATGACTAAGAACAGAATCCTGGCGGCGCTGCTTGCCGCCGTGCTGGCGCTGTCCCTGGCCGCCTGCGGCGCCGCGGAGGATACGCCGGAGGGGGAGCCCGCAGCGGCGGGCGTGGCCGTTCAGGTGCAGGAAATCGGGGCGGACACCATTTACACCGAGAACACCGTCTCCGGCCAGATCGTCACGGAGGAGCAGACCACCGTCATGGCGGCGGTCAACGCCAAATGCGAGAAGGTCTTCTTCGAGGCGGGAGACGAAATCAAGGCCGGGCAGGCCATCTGCAAGGTGGACCTGGACAGCACGCTGACCTCCTACGGCGCGGCGGACGTCAGCTATCAGTCCGCTATCCAGAGCTATGACGACCAGGCGGCGGTGTTTGAAAAGCAGATCGCCCTGGCGGAGAAGAATGTCAGCGACCTGAAGGCGCTGTATGAAATCGGCGCGGCCTCCCAGATGGAAATCGACCAGGCGGAGCTCCAGCTCCAAACGGCCATTGCCCAGCGGAACTCCACCCTCTCCCAGCTGGAGGCGGGGATGCGGAACTACAAGGCCAACCTGGAGCAGCTCTCCAGCTCCCTGGAGAACATCGATTCTCAGGGCAACATCGTCTCCCCCGTCTCCGGCACGCTGCTGACGCTGAACGCCGTGGAGGGCGGCTTTGTCTCCACTGCCGCGCCGGTGGCGGTCATCGACGGCGTGGACCAGCTCAAGCTGTCGGTCCAGGTCTCCGAGGCCCTGGCTCCCAAGCTGTCCGCCGGGGACACGGCGGATGTGACGGTCAGCGCGGTCAATCAGAACTTTGAGGCGGTCATCCGCTCTGTGGACCGCTCCGCCAATCTCCAAACCAGGCTCTACGCCGTGACGCTGAGCCTCCCGGCGGAGATCGAGGGCCTGACGGCGGGCATGTTCGCCGACGTGACCTTCCACACCGACGTGTCCGAGGACACCATCGTGGTGCCCACCGAGGCGGTGCTGACCCGGGGCGAGACCCGGTACGTCTTCGTGGTGGAAAGCGGCGCGGCCAAATACGTGGAGGTCACCACGGGCCTCACCGGCAACGGCGTGACGGAGGTCCTGACCGGCCTTGCCGCCGGGCAGCAGCTGGTCACCGTGGGCCAGGCCTATCTGAACGACGGCGACCCGGTGCGCGTTGTCTCCGGGGAGGCCTGATATGAGTATCGCCAGAGCAAGCATCCAGCACAAGGTGGCGACCATCCTGGCCAGCATCCTGATCTGCGTCTTCGGCCTGATGTTCATGAGCCAGCTCCAAATGGCCCTGCTGCCGGACATGGAGATGCCCATGGCCGTGGTGGCCTGCTACTACACCGGGGCCAGCCCCAGCGACATCGAGGAGCTGGTCACCCGGCCCCTGGAGGGGGCCATCATGTCCGTCCCCGGGGTGGACGAGATTTCCTCCACCTCCTCCGACGGCGTGAGCCAGATCCAGATCACCTATGTGGAGGGCACGGACCTGGACATCGCCGCCACAAAGCTCCGGGAGCAGTTCGACCGGGTGAGCCTCCCGGAGGACGCCATGGACCCGGTGATCATCAACATGAACCTCAGCGCCCTGATGCCCACGGCCATGATCGCCCTGGTGGGCGAGGACCTGAGCCAGCTCCAGAGCATGGCGGAGGACCTGGTGGTCCCCGCCCTGGAGCGCATCAACGGCGTGGCCCAGGTGACGGTGAACGGCGGCGTGAGCCAGCAGATCGCCGTGGAGCTGGACCCCACCCGGGCGGCGGGCTACGGCCTCTCCGCCTCCTACGTGTCCCAGTTCCTGGCGGGGCAGAACCTCATCTACCCCGGCGGGAGCCTGGAAAACGGGTCCAAGAAGCTGACGGTCTCCACCGACGCCAAGTTCCAGACGGTGGACGACGTGCGGAACATGATCCTCTCCCTCCCCACCGGCGGCGCGGTGCGCCTGGGCGAGGTGGCGCACGTGGCCCTGGAGGACAAGGACATGGACGCCATGGCAAAGTCCGGCGAGTCCGCCTGCGTGGTGCTCCAGGTCTCCAAGCAGTCCGCCGCCAACGAGGTCTATGTCTCCGAGCAGGTGGTGAAGCGGCTGGAGAGCCTCCAGGCCGACAATCCCAGCCTCCGCTGGTCCGCGCCGTACCTGGCCAGCGACTACATCAACCAGACGGTGGACGCCGCCTATCAGAACATCCTCCAGGGCGTGCTGCTGGCGGCCCTCGTGGTGCTCCTGTTCCTCCGCCGGGGCGGAGCCACCTTGACCATCGCGGTCTCCATGCCCATCTGCATCCTGACGGTGTTTGTGCTGATGCGGGCCTTTAACCTGACGCTGAACATGATGTCCTTGGGCGGCATCGCCATGGGCGTGGGCATGATTGTGGACAACTCCATCGTGGTCCTGGAGAACATCTACCGCTTCTCCGCCGAGGGCCACGACCGCCAGAGCGCCTGTATTGAGGGGACCAAGGAAGTCACCTCCTCCGTGCTGGCCTCCACCCTCACCACCGAAGCGGTCTTCGTCCCCCTGGCCCTCACCGGAGGCATGGCGGGCATGATGTTTAAGGACTTCTGCCTCACCATCGCCTCGCTGATCTTCGCCTCCCTGGTCATCTCCCTGACCCTGGTGCCTCTCCTCTGCTACTTCACCCTGGACGAGGAGAAGGTCCGCCGCCGCCAGGAAAAGCTGGCCGGAAAGCGGCCCGGGCCGCTGAAAAAGCTGACAGGGAAGATCAGCGCGTTCTACCTGAAAACCCTGGACTTCTTCGTCCACCACCTCTTCCTGGGCATGGCGGCCTCCTTCGCCCTGGTGATTCTCTTCGGCGTCACCCTGGTGAACACCAGGATGGTCCTGGTCCCCGACATGGACCAGGGCATGGTGAACCTCAGCATCAGCATGCCCATCGGCTCCCAGCTGAACGAGACCTCCGTCATCGCCGACCGGGTGTCCGCCATCACGGAGGAGACGGTGCCGGAGATCGAGGAGATGTTCTACATCGCCTCCAATGAGTCCGTCACCATGATGATGGACGTGGGCTCCAAGTCCCAGCGCCAGCGGAGCAGCAACGACATCGCCCAGGCCCTCCGGGCGGCCCTCAAGGACGTGGCCGGGTGCGAGATCACCGTCTCCGCCTCGGACTCCGAGGCCATGATGGGCGGCGGGGGAGACATCGCCGTGAACATCGAGGGAGACGACTACGACACCCTGGAATTCCTGGCGAACGACCTCATCACCCAGATCGAGGCCCTGCCGGACGCGGTGAACGTGAAGAGCTCCCTGTCCGACGAGGTGCCCCAGGTGAAGGTGGCCGTGAACCGGGAGGCCGCCGCCCAGTACGGGCTCACCGCCGCGGCCATCGGCCAGGCGGTCCGGTCGGAGCTCACCGGCTCCACCGCCACCAAGGTCACCATCAACAGCCGGGAGCTGGACGTGGTGGTCCGGGGCGGCGGCGCGGCGGCCAGGAGCCTGGACGCCCTGAAGTCCATGGGCGTGCCCTCCGCCATGGGCGGAACCGTGCCCCTGGGCTCTGTCGCCAATGTCGCCATCGAGCAGGCCCCCCAGACCATCGTCCGGTCCAACCAGACCCGGCAGGTCACCATCTCCGGCGACTCCGTCAGCGGCGACACCGCCGCCCTGACCGCCGCCATCTGGGCGATTTTGAACGATTACACCTTCCCCCAGGGCTATTCCGTGGAGACCGACGGCGCCTATGAGACCATGATCGAGAGCTTTACCGACCTGCTCATCGCCCTGGCGGCGGCGCTGCTGCTGGTGTATTTCGTGCTGGCGGTGCAGTTTGAGAGCTTCCTCATGCCCGTCATGGTCATGCTGATTCTGCCGGTGGCCTTTACCGGGTCCCTGTTCGGCCTCCCCGTGACGGGACGGGACCTCTCCATGCTGTCCCTGGTCTCCATCATCATGCTGGCGGGCACGGTGGTCAACTCCTCCATCATTCTGGTGGAGTACATCAAGATCCGCCGGGCCCGGGGCGAGGACCGGGAGACCGCCATCCTCCACGCCTGCCCCCTGCGGGTGCGTCCCATTCTCATGACCACCCTGACCACCATCCTCGCCATGGTCCCCATGGCCATGGGCATCGGGGAGACCAACGAGATGATGAGCGACATGGGCATCACCATGATCGCGGGCATGGTGATCTCCACCGTCGTGACCCTGGTGTTCACCCCGGTCTACTACTCCGTCATTGACAACCTCAGCCATGTGTTCCGCAGGAAGGACAAGAACAAGCCCCGGAAGCCCCTCTTCGGGCGCGGGGGCCGCCAGGAGAAGCTTCCCGAAGCCGCTCCCGAGACCACGGCCCCCCAGCCGGAGGCCGTCCCGGCGGAGACCACCCCGTAAGCGATATGGAAGAAGCCCCCGGCATGGAACGAACGCCATGCCGGGGGCTTTTGCCGTTACGACTGTGGTTTACAGAACAATTGGCTTACAGAGAGGCGTCAAAGACACCGGATTTAGGAAGAAGAGGGTCCAGCCCACCGGAATCTTTCGGCTGAACACGGCCGTTCCGTCCTTCACGGTCCCCCGGACGCACTCCACCAGCCTGCCGCCGTTGTAGGAGGTGGCGAACACCGTCGTGCCGTCCGCCGCCGCATTCCGCACATCCTCGGGCAGGGTCACGCTTCCGCCGGAAGGGCCAGTGGAAGCACCATCCGCCACAAGCCGTACATATGGCTGTGTGAAATCAATATAGGATGCCTCTTGAATTGTCATTTTAATTCCTTGAGTATTAGGTGCGCTATGGTAACGTATACTGCTTGTACGATCTATATCTGTTTTGATTGTGGGCGTTTCATTGAAAGCGGATGTCCCTTCTACCACTATATCTGAATAGGGGGTAATATGTAATGTTGTTGTACTATATTTATCCGTAACTCCTCCATGAATAATCCCTCGGCTAATTGTCAATTGGGTATCATCATGATTCATTTTACCAGTATTTACTATACCGCCATAAATTTCTCCACCATCAATATCCAAAATTCCACGAGGAAAATGTATGCTACCGTTCTGTACGCCGTTAGATACTATACCCCCAGTAATTCTGGCTACTCCTAAATTGCTCATTGAGCCTAATGTTCCACCAGTAACATTTAAGGTGCCTGAGACGGGGTTAGATACATGCAGACATTCCCCACCTTTAATATTCAAAATCGTACTATTTACGGGTCCATATATTGTACCACTGGAAATCGTTGTTGTAGCAGCGCTATATATCTCTCCAAATTTATTATCACCACCAATGTAACAATTCTGGATGTAAATACGACTATTTTCTTTACCTACAATAAATCTTACTCTTCCTCCCATAGTTGCGCCATCGCTTCCTTTTGCGTACGCAGAATCATAAACATGTAGTGTGCTGTTTTCAGTTACATAGAATTGGTGACAGGTGTGACCATTTAAATTAACAGTAATGTCAACAGGATTTCTAATTCCTTCGCCTACCGTAATATAACTTGTTGCTCGAATATCCTCTGCCAGATAATAACTTCCGCTATGATGAATAGTTGAGCCTGTAACCCAATCATCTGAGTAAAAACCACCCAGTTTCTCGTTTGTTAATGCGTATCCACCACCTCCTCCACTGGCACTGTCGGAAAAAATTCCTTCAATGGGCTTAGATCCCTGAATCATTCCAACTCGGTAATCCCAGAAATAATCAGCTACAGAAGCGTATCCAGCTAAAAGCGCAGAAATCATAAGCGGCGTAGCGACACCGGCTGTACCCAAGAACATGGGAATAAAAGTAATCCCCATCATAAATAGCTTTTTGTCATTTTCCAAGTCATTAATTTTCTGGTTCGCTTCAGCTTTCTGACTAGAGGTCATCACTGGATTAGCCTCAATGTCTTCACGCAGAGAATCCATTTCTTTACCGATGGAAACATAGTTCAGATATGCCCCTGCGAGTTTATTGGCTTGAGATATTTTTCCAGCAATTTCTTTCAATCCAGTGCCCTTCAGCGCCATCTTGATATATTTATTGCCACTGATATCATGGACTAGCATGACATATGAATTAGCATCTGTCCAATCCTTATCCGTGAAATAGAGCATATAGTCTTTTCCATCCTCGCCCTTTAACGCATAAGAGGATATCGTGCCATAAACGTCGATCCATTGGCGCACTTCGTCGCTGTCAATGCTGGCAAAAGTTGTAAGCTCTTTTATTGAGGCATTGACAAATGTCTCACCAATCCCGCTGAAGTAACTGCCAAGTACGACTTGGGCACTGACGGAACCATCATTGCCCGTAATAATTTCACCATTCACCGAAGCGCCTTGAGTTTCCAGTTCCTGCTTCATTTTTTCCAGATTAATTTCTCCAATTTGAGTGCTTTCTGTTACTTCTACGGGCTTTTTGCTATACGTTACAGCAATGGTTCCAGGGGTATACCCGGTATCATCTGAGTCGAAATAACCATCTGTAACGTACTGATTACCTTGACGCATGGCCTCCAAATACTTTGTTTCTCCATTTTTGGTACTTGTAACAAAAACTTTGTTCAACAATGTGTTATTGTCAAAGGCCACTGTGAACACGGGTTTACTGCCTATTGGCAACGAAATTGTTGGTTGAGCCCCTAATATTTCGATGGGTTCCCCGCCATCATATGAAACAGACAAATGGGTCACTTTTGGATCAGTAAGCTCTGCATTTTCTACCGCAAACGCTTTGATTGGCACCATTGCCAATATCATGCATACCACCAGTAAAGCTGACAAGAATCGTTTCCGCATTTTGAGTTCCTCCCATTTTTTAAAATGTGTACCTTCCTGTAAGGGGAATTTCTCCTAAAAACTCCCTGTCAAGGTATTGAAAACAAAGAGTTTATTTGGCTTTTTCGTAAATTTCCGCCCGATATCGAAAGGTAGGCAGCGGCATCCCGCACTCCCGGCTCCGCCGCCCCCGCCGCCAGGCACAGGCAGGCCAGCGCCGCCAAAATCCGCTTTTTCAGCATCTCCCATTCCCCCGTTTCCGGTATTTTCCTTAATTCTCCCACACCCCGCCCCTCCTGTCAAGCCCGGGAGGCGCAAAAAAAGGACCGCCCCAAGGGTTTTCCCCCCGGGGCGGTCCCGTGTTCACTTTTCGGCGGAGTTACTTCCCCACCTCAATCGCCCGGATTACGCCGTCGCCGCCGGTGTAAAGGTCCGCCCTTTCACTGTAGGCGTGGGCCGCGTCCAGCGTCGTCCACGCCTTGGTGTCCCGGTTGTAGCAGACCACGGTATCCGGTACCGTATAGGTCCGGCCGTTCACCGTAACGGCGGTTTTTCCCGTCCAGGCCGTGTTGGGCACGCCCGCCAGCTTCGTCAGTTTCCTCAGCTCGGTGAAGGACACGGAGCCGGCGGAGGCCGCCACATAGTCGCCGCTGTAAATATCATCGGTCAGGGGGAAGGGGCCCAGGCGGCTCCGGCCGTTCTCCACCTCCAGGTAATAGGTCCGGCCGCCGGTCTCCCCGTTGGGCTTGGAGGTCACCGCGGCCCGGCCGTAGAGCGTGACGTTTCTGGCGTAGCTGCTCCCCAGGACCACCACGTCCACGTTCCCCGCCCAGTTTTTCCGGGCGTAGCTCACCTGGTCCGCCGGAACCGTGCCGGGGAGCCCGCTGAGGTCCACCGTCTTCAGCCCCTCGGGGCCGTATTCATAGACCGTCACGCTGGCGGCGAGGGCCGTCGTGCCCAGCCGCCGGGCCGTCAGGT
>DETX01000095.1:8211-14582 GCA_002362145.1 Clostridiales bacterium UBA3277 | reverse complement strand
TCAGATGCGGGAGCGTCTGGACGCCACGGCCAAGGAAATGTACGGCGTTGAGAACTTCACCGACATGATCGCCGATGAGACCATCTGCACCGAGGACCCCGAGGAGCTGCTCAACTACCTGACCGAGGTGGGCCACCCCGTCCTGGGCATGGAGCCCTTCGATATGTAACCAATCAAAAAATACCGTCCCTCCGGGGACGGTATTTTTTAAGCCACGGCCTTTTTAAGGGCCGGAAAGGAACAAGCATGGAATATCAAGACATCAACGCCCAAACCATCACCCGGTGGATTGCGGAAGGGTGGGAGTGGGGCAGACCCATCGACCATGAGACCTACCTCCGGGCCCTGGCCGGGGACTGGGACGTGGTGCTCACCCCCACGAAGCCCGTGCCCCACCGCTGGTTCGGCGACCTGAAAGGCAAGCGTGTTCTGGGCCTTGCCAGCGGCGGCGGCCAGCAGATGCCCATTTTCGCCGCCCTGGGGGCCAGGTGCACGGTCCTGGACTATACCGACGCCCAGCTGGAGAGCGAGAGAATGGTTGCCCGGCGGGAGGGCTACGACATCGAAATCGTCAAAGCCGACATGACGAAGCCCCTGCCTTTTCCCGACGGCAGCTTCGATCTGATTTTCCACCCCGTGTCCAACTGCTATGTCCGGGAGGTGGTGCCCATCTGGCGGGAGTGCGCCCGGGTGCTGTGCTCCGGCGGGGTGCTGCTGGCGGCCTTTGACGGCCAGATCAACTACATGGTGGACGGCGAGGAGACGAAAATCATCCACAAAATGCCCTTCGATCCCCTGGCAAACCCGGAGCAGATGGCCTTCCTCCAGGCCGATGGCAGCGGCGTCCAGTTCTCCCACACCCTGACGGAGCAGATTGGGGGCCAGCTGGCGGCGGGCCTCCAGCTGACGGACCTCTACGAGGACACCAACGGCTGCGGCCGCCTCCACGAGCTGAACATCCTGACCATGACCGCCACCCGGGCCGTAAAGCCCTGACGGCGGGGGCGGAAGATTCCTTTGACCGCAAAAGGTGCCCGCTCCGAAAGGAGCGGGCACTTTTCTATCCCGGCTTGCGGGCATTTTCCCTGCCGCTTTCTCCTATGCCCAAAATGCGCTCCGCGTTTTTGTGCAGGATGTTCTCCCAATCCTCTGTCGAGAGGGGTTCCTGATAAACCGCCTGAACATACATGCGTGGGTTGCATATGGGATAGTCTGTACCAAACAGCAGACGCTCAGAGCCGACCCGCCTGACGCCATACGCAATGGCGCCATAGCGGAAAATTCCGGCCCCGGAAAGATCCAGATACAGGTTGGGGCAGGCATCCATCAGCGTCAGAAGCTCCTGGAAGTCCGCCCGCTCATTCGGATGGGCCGCGACAAATGTTACATCCGGGTGGCTGCGAACCATAACGGCAATCCCGGCATAGGAACGGGTGATAGGATTATCTCCGGAGTGCATTTCAGCGATAATAAGGTTTACATCAACAGAACGCAATACTTCTCAAATGTTAGGGAAGATTTATGGGACTTCTGTTTTGCTGGTTACCACGGACTTCAAAAATGGTTTAAGGACAGACGGCAATCTACTATCTCAGACGCAGAAATACAACATGTCATAACGGTATTCAATGTTTTTGATCAGTCTGAGAATCATATGGAACAGCTTGACGAAGTCCTTGCTGCATATGAGATTATCTAATCTGACAATAGTCCTATTGCCTCAACAGGCGAAAAAGTAGTTTCTTGTCTCAACCTATCAAAAGGCAGACTATGACGCTATTGTCAAAACACGAAAAAAGGGATTCCAGGAGACTGCCAAAATCGGCAAATCTCTCGGAATCCCTTATTTTAAGCCTATTTCTGTACTTTTTTACTTGTTTCGTGACAGTAGACATACCGTCTCCACATGGGCGCATCTCGGGAAGAGGTCCGCCGCCTGGGCGGCTTTCAGCGCGTAGCCCCGCTCCTTCAGCAGCGCCACGTCCCGGGCCAGGGTGGCCGGGTCACAGGAGACGTACACCAGCCGCCGGGGCGCCATCCGGGCGATGGCCTCTATGGCGTCGCCGCTGAGGCCCTTTCTCGGCGGGTCCACCACGATCACGTCCGGCCGAACACCCTGCCCTTCCAGCTCCAGCGCCGCCTGGCCCGCGTCCCCGCAGAAAAATTCCGCGTTTTGAATGCCGTTGCGGGCGGCGTTCTCCCGGGCGTCCTCCACCGCCTGGGGCACCACCTCCACCCCGATGGCCCTTCCCGCCGCCTTCGCCATGACCAGGGTAATGGTGCCCACCCCGCAGTAGAGGTCCAGCACCGTATCGGCTTTCGAAATGGCCGCCTGGGATACCGCCAGCTCATAGAGCCGCTGGGCCTGGGCGTGGTTGACCTGGTAGAAGGACCGGGGGGACAGCCGGAACGTCAGACCGCAGAGGGTGTCCTCAATACAGCCGGGACCGTAGAGAGTGATAAACTCGTCCCCCAGCACCGCGTTGCCGGGACGGCGGTTCACCGCCAGGACCAGGCTGTGAAAGCCCTCCACAGCTTTCAGCCGCTGGACCAGCGCCTCCCACTTGGGAAAGCTGCCGCCGTTCACCACCAGGCACAATAGAATCTGCCCCGACACCGCCCCCCGGCGGACGTAGATGTGCCGCAGGAGGCCCTTGTGGGTCTGCTCGTCATAGACGCTGATCCGGTACTGATTCACATGGTCCATGACGATGGCCTTGACCTGGTCCGTTTCCTCCGGCAGGATGCGGCAGCGGTCGTTTTCCACCACGTCGTGGGTCCCCGCCCGGAAAAAGCCGGCATAGGCCCGGCCCTTTTTCACCGCCACGGGATACTGGGCCTTGTTCCGGTAGCCCAGGCAGGTTTCGGCACCCGCAATGGGCACCTCCTCCAGATTCTCCCCGGCCAGCCGGTTGAGGCAGGTTTTGACCCGCTGGGATTTGAGCCGCAGCTCCTCCTGGTAGTCCATGTGCCAGAAGTTGCAGCCCCCGCACAGCTTGGCCACGGGACAGGCCCGGTTGACCCGGTGGGGGGACTTTTCCAGAATTTCCACAATTTTTCCCGAGGCCCAGGTCTTTTTTGCCTTGTCCAGGCGGACCCGGACCCGCTCCCCCGCAATGGCGTTGGGAATGAATACGGCGCAGCCGTCGATGTGGGCCACGCCCTGGCCCTCGGCGGTGTAGTCCGTCACCACCGTTTCGTAAAGCTCACCCTTCGATAGCATGATGTTCCTCCATAACCGCGTGAAACAGTTCGTTGAGCCGCCCGGTGCGGCCCATCAGATACAGTGCCCCGAAGAGGGCCTCCAGCCCCGTGGCCTTGGCGTACTCGGCGGGGGTTGCCGACTTGGGCACAGCGTGGACGTGGGAATTTTTCCCCCGGTGGTAGAAGTCCAGCTCCTCCTCGGTAAGCAGCGGCAGCAGCTTATCCGCAAATTTTGCCTGGGAGGGGGCCTTCACCAGGCGGATGGTGTCCCGGTGGAGCCGGTCCACGGTCTTTTCCCCCTGGGCGCAGAGCCAGCTCCTGCACAGAATTTCAAAGACACAGTCGCCCATGTGGGCAAGGCCCAGGTTGGAAATGGCCGTGACCTGGCTGTGGGTGAAGTTCATTTCAAAAAGATTTTCCATAATTTTCCTCGATCCAGTAAAAATTGGGCGCACAGCCCGGTGAACAGGCCGGAAATGAGGCTGGCGGCCAGCATCACCGGCAGGTATACGGCAATGGCCGGGGTGCCGGTGACGAATATCGCGGCGGCCATCTGCCCCACACTGTGGGCCGCGGCCCCCAGGCATCCGGCCACCCAGAGCTGCTTTTTAGTGAGAATTTTCCGCAGGCCGATGGTGGTGAGGATGGCGCAGGCGCCTCCGGCGGCGGAATAGAAAATGGAGGAAAAATTCCCGGCGAACACCGACCCCAGAAAAATCCGGCAGGCCAGCACCGCCGCCCCCTCCCCGGGCCCCAGGGCGAACACCGTGAACACGGTGACGATGTTGCTCAGCCCCAGCTTGATGCCCGGCACCGGCGTCAGCGCCGGAAGCTGGGCCTCCACCATGAAAATGGTCAGCGCGATGGCGGTGAGCATGGCAAGAAGGGTCAATTTTTTCGGCTTCAAGGCCCCGCCTCCCTTCGTTTTCCCAAAGACAGCCCCGAATCTGATAGAGCAATAGTATCAAATTTCTTGGAGGTTGTAAAGTGGACGTTTTCCCGGCGGGACTTGCTTTTTCCCGGCGTTTATTATATGATATTCTCACTTGCGTGGAGAAAGGGTGTTTTTTTGGCCGGGACAGCGGTTACAATCGAGCGGGGACAATCCCTGGAGTGCGGCCGGCTGGCCGCGGCGGTGATGGTGGTGTTCATCCACGCCCGGTTCCCCGGGAATTTCGGCCGGGCGGCGGACTGCCTGGCCCGGTTCGCCGTGCCCTTTTTCTTCGCCCTGTCCGGCTTCTTCGCCTGCCGGGCGGGGGAGGGGCAGCTGCTGCGGCGGCTGCGGCGGGTCCTTCTTCTCGCCATCGGGTCCAGCGCCGGGTATCTGATCTTTCACTGCCTCCTCGCCCTGGCGGCCGGGGGCAGCCCCCGGGACGCTTTGGCCGGGCTGAACCTCCGAAGTCTGGGAGAAATCCTCCTCTTCCAGGCCAGTCCCTTCGCCGGACATCTGTGGTATCTAAACGCCCTGTGCCTGTGCTACGGCCTTTTGTGGCTCCATGTCCGGCGGCGGGGAACCGGCGGCGGGGCCGGGCTGTACGCCCTGGGGGGCGGGCTGCTGGGGCTGTACCTTCTTCTGGAGCCGGTGGGCGGCCTTTTGGGCTGGGACATCCCCTACATCTGGGTGCGAAACGGCTGGCTGCTGGGCTTTCCCCTGTTCCTGCTGGGGCATTTTCTGGGAGAGCATCCCAAAAGGCTGTCTGCCATCCAGGCCTGGGCCCTCATCGCCCTGGGGGCGGGGCTGAGCCTGACCCAGTGGTTTCTCCTGCGCCCGGTGGAGCTGCCCCTGGGGATGCTTCTGGTAACGCCAGCCCTGCTGCTGTTTCTGGCGGACCGGCCCGGAACCCGCCTGCCGAAGGCCCTCACGGCGAAGTTCGGCCCCCTCTCCACGGCGCTGTACCTCCTGCACCCGGCGGCGCTGGAGCTCTGCGAGGCCTTCGCCCCCCTTTCCCGGGAGCCCTGGCTCACCCCTTTGGCAGTTCTCGCCCTCTCCCTGGTCCCGGCGGCCCTGTGGGCCTGGGCGGGGGAGAAGCGTAGGGCTTAAATTTATGGAAAAGAAAAGAGGAGTCCTATGTCAACCGCTCTGCAAAAAGGCCAGCGAAACCAGTCCATGGAATGCGCCAAAATGGTGGCCTCCTTCCTGGTGGTGCTGATCCATGTGGGTTTTCCCGGCGCCCTGGGCCGGGATGTCTTTGCCATCTCCCTGTTTGCCGTGCCCATGTTCCTGGCCATCTCCGGCTATTTCAGCTACGGCGCCGGGCCCAAGGTTCTGGGGCGGCGGATCGTACATATCCTCATTTTGAACGTCATCACCGACGTCATCCACCTGGCCTGGAACGTGGTCGCCACAGAGCTGGCCGGGGGGGAGCAGCGTGGCCTATCTCATCCGGGCCATCCCGGACCCGGGTGAGATTATCTACTACCTCACCGCCCAGCATAATTCCTTCCTCGGCCATCTGTGGTATCTGCTTTCCGCCGCCATCTGCTACGGCATTCTGTGGGCCTATGTCCGGTTCTACGGGGAGGACGAGGTAAACTACCACAACCTCTATCTGGCCGCCGGGGGATTGTGGATTGCCTATTTCGCCATCGGCACCATCCTGCCTCTGGACGGGAAGGTTTTGGCCCCCATGATCTTCGGCAACGCCTGGTTCTACGCTCTGCCCATGTTCACCCTGGGCATTTTCCTCCACGAATACCAGGACCGGCTGATGAAAAATTTCCGCCTCAACAGGAAAAAGCTCCTGGGCATTGTGGCCCTGGGGATGGCGCTGTGCCTGGCCCACAAGAAGTACCTGGGCGACGGAGTCCCCATCGGGATGTACATCGAGGTTCCGGCGCTGATGCTGTTTCTCATCACCCATCCCACGGTGCCGGTCCGCGGCCGGTTCGGCCGGGCCCTCATCGGCCGCTTCGGCGTGCTGTCCACGGCCATCTACCTGCTGCACGTCACATTGCGCAGCGCCTACGACACGCTGCTGCTGGGGCCCGTGACGGCCCTGCTGGGGGGCGGCGAAGTCTGGGTGCGGCCGCTGCTGGTGTACCTGCTCACCCTGGTGTGCGCGGTTATCTGGGAGCGGATCGATGATCTGCTCAAAAAGCGCCGGCGCGCCAAAGCCGCCCTGTAATTGATACTAAAATCTAATAAAACCCTTCGGTTTTATTAGATT
>DETX01000095.1:0-7942 GCA_002362145.1 Clostridiales bacterium UBA3277 | reverse complement strand
GAATTAAAGTTTTTTATTGAATATCAGTATGAAACCACGCCCGGAGCCTTCGCTCCGGGGCTTTTTGAACCTTAATTCATTCTTAAGCATTGCCCTATTGACAGCGCGCAGGGGTCGATGCTATACTAACTGTACTAGCACAGCTAGTACAGTTAGTGTCTTGTTCCGGCTCTCTTCGCCGGAAACGCAAAGGAGGGATACCATGGTACATCTGGACTATCGGGATTCCAGACCCATTTACGCCCAGATTTTCGACGGCCTCCGGGAAAAAATCGCCACCGGAGTTCTGATGCCCGGCGAAAAGCTCCCCTCGGTCCGGGAGCTGGCCGGAATGCTGACCATCAACCCCAATACCATCCAGCGGGCCTACCGGCAACTGGAGAGCGACGGCTGGATCGCCACCGTCCCCGGAAAGGGCTGCTTCGTCTGCGGCGGAACCTCCGCCCAGGACCGGGAACAGCAGCGCTGGTTCTCAGCCTTCGACGAGGCCACCGCCGCCCTGCTGGCCCTGGGGGAAGCCCCGGAGGATCTCATCGCCCGCGTACAAAAAGGAGTGAAGTGATATGCTTGCCATGAATCATGTGACCAAGACCTTCGGGACCTTCCGGGCCCTGGACGGCCTGAATCTAACGGTGCCCCAGGGGGCCGTCTACGGCCTGGTGGGCCCCAACGGCGCGGGAAAATCCACCGCCATCCGGCTGATGACCGGCGTCTACCGCCCCGACAGCGGAGAAGTCACTCTGGAGGGAATCCCGGTGTTTGAAAACCCGGCGGTCAAAAGCCGCCTGGGATACATCCCGGACGAGCCCTTCTATTTCCCCACCGCCACCCTGGAGGATATGCGAAAGTTCTACAAGGGCATCTTCGGCGGCTTTGACGATGCGCTGTTCGAAAAGCTTGGCGAACTTTTTAACCTTCCCCGGAAGAGCCCCATCCGCCGCTTCTCCAAGGGTATGCAGAAGCAGGCGGCCTTCCAGCTCACCCTAAGCGCCCGGCAGGACGTGCTGCTGCTGGACGAGCCCGTGGACGGGCTGGACCCGCTGATGCGCCGGCAGGTCATGAGTCTGATTCTCTCCGACGTCGCCCAGCGGGGGGTGACGGTGCTCATCTCCTCCCACAACCTCCGGGAGCTGGAGGACGTGTGCGACCACGTGGGCATTCTGGACCACGGGAAGATGGTCCTGGAGCGGAGCCTGGCGGATATGCAGGGCCTGACCCATAAGCTCCAGCTGGTGGGCGAGGCCCCCAAGGATCTGGACGTCCTCCACGAGACCGTCTCCGGGCGGCTGCGGACCCTCATCGTCCGGGGCCAGGCCTGGGAGGTCAGCACCAAGGTGGCCGCCATGAAGCCGGCCTACTTCGATCTGCTGCCCCTGTCTCTTGAGGAGATCTTCATCTACGAATTGGGAGGTGTCAACGATGCGGTCAAAAACATCCTGGTTTGATAAAACCATTTTTCTCAAGGACCTGACCAGGTTCGCGCCCCTGATGGGGCTCTATGCCCTGTGCCTGCTGGCGGGGGCGGCTCTGATGGCCTCCAATGACGGCGTGTCCTTCTTCTACGCGCGCAACGTCATGGAGTGCCTGCACCTGGTCATGCCCGTTGTGAACCTCTTCTACGCCCCGGTGGTGGCCACACTCCTGTTCGGCGACCTCTGCGGCAGCCGGATGTGCAACGCCATCCACGCCCTGCCCCTGCGGCGGGAGACCCTGTTCTTCTCCCATGTCGCCGCCGGGCTGTGCTACAGCGTCCTGCCCGGGCTCCTGTTCACCCTGGTGAGCCTGCCCATGCTGGTCTCCACCTGCTTCGAAAACGCCTGGATTCTGGCCCCCTTGTGGCTGGCGGGCTGTACCTTGCAGTTTATCCTGTTCTTCGGCATCGCCATTCTCTGCGTGTTCCTGACGGGCAACCGGGCCGCTATGCTGATGCTCTACGCCTTCTTAAACGCCTTCTCCTACCTGGTATTCTTCCTGGTGGACAGCTTCTACACCCCCATGCTCTACGGCGTCATCACCCCGGACTATCTGGCCATCCGTC
Source organism: Clostridiales bacterium UBA3277 (assembly GCA_002362145.1). Taxonomy (GTDB): domain Bacteria; phylum Bacillota; class Clostridia; order Oscillospirales; family Oscillospiraceae; genus Faecousia. The sequence goes on along the minus strand of DETX01000095.1, from coordinate 5,904 downwards.
TGTGCCCTGTGGCCCTGATGACCATAAACGGCAATGCCCCGGCGGAGTTTGACAACTACAGCACCCTCAAAGAGCAGTTCCGGGGCCGGGAGGCGGAGATGGTTGCCCACTTCCAGCTGAACGGCGGGGCCTGGACCACCCTGGCCCTCTGCGGCCTGGTGGGCCTTGCCCTCATGGCCCTGGCCCTGATCCTCTACCGGCGGCGGCAGCTGGAATGCGCCGGGGACGCCCTGGCGGTGAAATTCCTCTCTCCCGTGCTGCCGGTGCTGGGGGGCTTTCTGGGGCTCATCGTGGGCCGGACCGCCCTAAATATCCTGGGTATCTCGGATTCCGTCGGGGAGGTTCTCTGCGTGGTGCTGCTCCTGCTGAGCCTGGCCGTGGGCTGGTTCGCCGCGGAGATGTTTATGGCCCGGAGCACCCGGGTGTTCCGTGGGAGGAGCTTCCTCGGCATGGGCGCCCTGGTTTTGTGCCTGGCAGTGAGCCTGATGCTGACCCACTTCGATGTGCTGCGTATTGACGAGCGGATTCCCGATACCCAGAACATCGCCTCCATCACCTTCTGGAACGGCGGCGAGGTCACCCTGGAGGACTCGGAGGAAATTGAAACCTTCCGCCAGCTCCACCGGCTCATTCTGGAGGACCGGATGGAGGGCGACGGCGCCGGCCGGGTTCTGGACGGCATGGCGGAAGCGGGCGGCTTTGCCTATGTCTATCAGGTGGGCGACGACGATCAGGCCGAGACCATGACCCTGGAGGAGCTCCGGGAGGAGATGACCAAGCTGACCTGGGTCCCCTACCGCTACGCCACCGGACTCCGGGTGGAATACAATCTGAAAAACGGCCGCACCCTCAGCCGAACCTATACCTTCTGGTCCGGCAGCGAGGCGGGAGATCTGATCCGGTCCCTGACCAGCACCTGGGAGCGGGCGGTGCTTCAGAATTTCTACCCCAATCGGGACATCCGGGACCGCCTCGGCGATGTCAACGATGCCTACACTCCCACCGAGGAGGAACTGATGGACGTACTGCGCATCCGCGTCCGGGGCCAGGACCTTCCCAAGGAGGCCCTGGGGAACATCCAGGGGCTTTACGACGCCCTGAAGGCCGACTGCCAGGAGGGCCACATGAGCCCCTCCTCCACCCTCCACAACGGCTTTTTCAGCATCGAGAACATCCCCTGTGAAGAGTCGCTCTACATGGACATCACCCTGGGCGCCGGGACGCTGGATCTGCAAATCTACGCCGACTGCCGCCACACCATCGCCTGGCTCCGGGAGAACGGCTTTGACAATTTCCTGGTCAACCACGAGAACGTCATTCCGGTGACCCCGGAGAAGGAAAGCGTGGACGTTGTCTATCAGGCGGATACCATCGCTGTCCGTTAAGCTCCACCTGCCAAAAAGCGCCCCTTCGGGGGCGCTTTTTGATTGCCCTTTCAGCCCGACCCCTCGGCCAGGGTGATGATGGCTTTGGCCAGCTCTTCGGCGGCCACGGCCGCCTCCTCATGGCTGTTTCCAGCCGCCCCCACCTCGATGAGCAGCGCCCCGGGGCACAGGTCCTGATTATACCTGGCCTCCCGCAGCTGCAAGGGCCGGGTGATCCCCGGGCACTGCCGCTCCAATACCACATGGAGCTTGGCCCCCAGACTCAGGTTTTCCTCGTAATTTTCGTGGTTCGTCCCCAGAACCACCATGAGCTGGGCGCTGTCCCGGTCCCCTGCCTTTGCCTCCGTCCGCATCTGACTTGTGTCGGTGCCCCCCGCGTCCCGGTGGAGGTCCAGCACCAGGCGGATGGTGGGGTACTGCTCCAGATACGCCCGGAGGCTCTTCCGGGAGGAGACGTAGGAGCCGTTGTAGGAGGGGTAGTCGTGGAGGGTCCGGTCCTGCATCGTGGAAATGCCCGCCTCCTCCAGGCGCTGGGCAACCAATGCCCCGATGGAGAGCATGTTGTAATTTTCATCGTCGGTGCGCCAGGCGGCGGTCTCCCGGTAATCTTCCCCCTGCTTTGTGTAGCTCTCGGTGGCGTGGGTGTGGAGAATCAGCACCGTGGGCCCCTCCCCCCGCAGATCCCAGCTCAGGGGCGTTTTCAGCAGGGCGGCTACGTCCGGGGTGACCCCCGAGGCCCGGAACAGCGCCACCCGGTCGCCGTCGGAAAAGACGGGAAGGGGGGGCTCCCTGGGGAGGGTTTCGGAAATGGGGGAGGATTCGGCGAAATCCGGGGCAATGGCCGGTAAAGACGGCGAAAACCGGACTTCACGTCCGGTTTCCAGAGAGATCATCACGGCGGCGGCCTGGGGGGAGCGGAGCCAGGCGAAAAACCTGGCGGGCAAATCCGTCCCGGCGATGCGCAGGCACAGGGCCAGAAGGATGGCGGTGAGCCCCACCCGCACCGTACGCGTTTGTACCATGGCTTGCCTCCTTCCGGCCCCCGCCCCAGGGGGACGTCACCGCTTCAGCTCCCGGGAGGCCCGTAAGGCCGCCAGGAGCTGGTAATTTCGTAAACATAACACAGGAGCTTCCCGGGTGGGCTAAGTTCCCCTGGCTTATTCCGGGCTTCCAGGCCGCCTCCATTTGGGCCGGGTTCGCAGCTCCAAGCGCAGCTGCCGGAAAAACTGCCGCAGCAGCTCGCCGCTCTCCTCCTCCCGGACCCCGGACGTCACCACCGGGTGGTGGTTAAAGTCCATGTCGAACAGGCGGCATACGGAGTTCACCGCCCCGCACTTTTCGTCCGACGCCCCGTAGACCACCCGGGGAATCCGGGCGTTGACAATGGCCCCGGCGCACATGGGGCAGGGCTCTAACGTCACATACAGCGTGCATTCCCACAGCCGCCAGCCGCCCAGCTTTCCGCAGGCCTCCCGGATGGCCTCGATTTCCGCGTGGGCCAGGGCGCTTTTCTCCCCCTCCCGGCGGTTGCGGCCCCGGCCGACGATCTCGTCCCCCCGGACGATGACGCAGCCCACCGGCACCTCCCCGGCATCGAAGGCCTCCCGGGCCAAAATCAGGGCCGCATCCATAAAATCGGTATCCTCCATGGCATCCCCCTCCTTTTTTCCTCTATGGTAGCAGACCAGGCAGGAAAAGGGAAGGGGAATTTTTGCTTCCGGATTGCCCCATCAGTATAGCAGATCGGCTGGGAATATCATGTCGAACGCCGTCCGACACACATTCGGTCCTTTTTGTGCTATCCTGGGGGTACATTTCTTGGAAAGGACAGATAGATGATGGAACCGATTTTGGAGAGCGTCCTCTTTTGTGATCCCCAGGCTGCCCCCGCCCGGCCCTGCCCGGTCTGCGGCGGGGCCTGCTACGGCCCCAGCTGGGAGTGTATCCGCTGCGGGAGGTGGGAAGCGTGACCTTATACGAAATGAGCCTGGAATACGAGGCCTCCGCTGCCCTCCTGCGCCGGCGGCTGAGCTTGCTGCGGACATCGCTGCGGCAGGCCCAGGACCCGGAGGACGCCTGGCATCTGCGGCGGCGGATTCAGGAGCTGACGCCGCTGCTCACCCAGATGAACGAGCTGGCCGAGCTCACCGCCCACTACTACGACAGGGGGTATTTCCGCAGTGAAAAATACACTTTATGACGGCTGCCTGGGCCCCCGGCTCCCCCGGGAGGTCCAGCAGCGGCGGCTGGAACGGGTCATCCGGGAGGCCCTGACGGACTGCCAGCGGGAGATTCTGCTGGCCTACTACTACGGCGGCCGGACCGTGACCCAGATTGCCGCGGACCGGGGGGTGAACAAGAGCACCGTCTGCCGCACCCTCCACCGGGCGGAAAACCGGGTCCGGCTGCTGCTCAAATACTGAAACCGGGGACCTCCCAAGCAGGGGGTCCCTGTTCGTTTGTCACCCAGGGCCGCCCCTGTGTAAGGGGAGCCTTTGGTACAGAATAAAATTGCCTTTCCCCTCTGGGGACACCCCAGGGCGGCCTCTCTTGCCCCCAAAGCCTTCCCCTCTGGGGAAGGTGGCACGGCCAAAGGCCGTGACGGATGAGGTCGTCTCTCTTCGTTCGAACCAGTTCAAAACTTGCTGCGCCTCACCCGCCCCCTTCGGGGGCACCCTCCCCAGAGGGGAGGGCTTTAGGAGCCTTCCCGGCGGGGGAAGAGCCCCCAAAAAGCCCTGCCCGGCGGGGCTTTTCCGCCCCGAAACCGCCCGTCTACCCCAAAATTGTAACGCAACTGTAAATTTTCACCGGGCCTCCAGAAAGCCCTTGCGCAAATTTTCCGCCGTGGTATAATAAATTCACTATGGTCTATCCGAAAACCGGCTCCCCGCTGGTTTTCCGAGGCTGTCTAACGATAAGAGGGCATATTCTATGAAAAAAATGCTGCTGATTATGAACCCCGTGGCGGGACAGAAACGGGTCGCCCGCCATCTGGCGGACATCCTGGTGGAATTCGGCCAGGCGGGCTACGATATTATCACCCACATGACCCTGTCCCCCGGCGACGCCGTCCAGGCCGCCCAGCGGTGGGCCGGGCAGATGGACCTGGTGGTCTGCGCCGGCGGCGACGGAACCCTCAACGAGACCATCACCGGCGTCCTCCGGGCCGGGGCCCAGACCCCCATCGGCTATATCCCTGCCGGCACCACCAACGACTTTGCCACCAGCCTGGGCCTCTCCGGGAACCCCCTGCAGGCGGCCCGGGACATCCTCCAGGGAGAGCCGGTGATCTATGACGTGGGCCGGTTCGGGGACCGGTACTTCTCCTATGTGGCCTCCTTCGGGGCCTTCACCCGGTCCAGCTACGCCGTGCCCCAGAACATCAAAAACGCCCTGGGCCACACCGCCTACATCCTCAGCGGTATCTCGGAGCTGTCCCAGATCCGCAAGGAGCACATCCGCATGGAGATCGACGGCGACATTCTGGAGGATGACTTCCTCTTCGGCGCCATCTGCAACTCCACCTCCATCGGCGGGATTCTGAAGCTGGACCCCAAGCAGGTGGATCTGCGGGACGGGCTGTTTGAGATTCTGCTGGTCCGGTCCGCCCGGAACCTGGCGGAGATTTCCGAGTGCATCCAGGCGGTCCAGAGCCAGGAATACAACTGCGAGATGATCACCTTCCGCTCGGCGAAGCACGTCACGATTTACGCCGACCCCGAGATGCCCTGGACCCTGGACGGGGAGCGGGAGGACGGCCACGCCCAGGTGGAGGTGGAAAATCTGCACCAGGCGGTGCGGCTCATCCGCAGAAAGGATGCCCCCGATGCTTAACACCACCCTGTGCTACATCCTCCGGGGAGACGAGGTGCTGATGCTCCACCGGATCAAGAAGAAAAACGACATCAATCAGGGAAAATGGATTGGCGTCGGCGGCAAATTCGAACCTGGGGAGAGCCCCGACGAGTGCCTGCTCCGGGAGGCCCGGGAGGAGACAGGGCTGACGCTGACCTCCTGGCGCTGCCGGGGCGTCGTCACCTTCCTCAGCGACGTGGACGAGGGGGAGTATATGTATCTCTTCACCGCCGACGGCTTTACCGGGGAGCTCATCACCTGCGATGAGGGGGAGCTGCAATGGGTGCCCCGGGAATTTCTGAATACCCTGCCCCACTGGGAGGGGGACAAGATCTTCCTGGACCTGATGTGGGCCGGGGCGCCCTTCTTTCTGCTGACCCTGCGCTATCGGGGGGACACCCTGGAAGAAGCGGTGCTCAACGGGGAGAAAATACGGTAAAGACAACCAAAAGAACGCGGGACCGGTTTCGGCCCCGCGTTTTTGCGCCTGGGAAAAAATATTTTTTGTGCGTGCGGATTTTGTCGATGCCGGTTTCTGCCGGGGATGGGGAGAGGCTGCCGGAATTTGGCGGGGGAAACGGCCTCAATGCTCAAAGGGCTCCTCCTGCCCGTTCAGGAATCGGGAAGGCGGGATCATGAAGAATGATACTGATATTCAATAAAA
>DETX01000047.1:2863-6675 GCA_002362145.1 Clostridiales bacterium UBA3277 | reverse complement strand
TTTTTATTGAATATCAGTATCATACAAAAAATCCCCTCTGCCTGCCGATTCCAGGCGGCAGCCAGTTTCTCATAATTCTTTCCCGGAATTATTTTATGATAATTCCAACGTGGAATTTTGTCAAGCAAAACCGCACATATACTATCCTCATCAGGATATGTGTGGTGATAAACTGTGAAAATCCGGAAGCGGGAATATGGCAGCTGCAATCTGATTGGCCGGAATGTGGAGCTGCTGAGAAAAGAAAAGGGAATGAAGCAAAAGGAGTTTATCGCGAAATTGCAGCTGTTTGGACTGGATATCAACCCAACGAGCTATTCCAAGCTGGAAGGACAAGTGAGAATCGCAACAGATAAGGAAGTCTACGCCATTGCCCACGTGCTGAACGTGGATATGGCACGCTTATTTTGTGATCCCAAGCAATCTGAATGATCAGACCGGCGGGGGCGGAAAAATCCGCCCCCGCTTTTTCGCGGCTTTCCTTTTCCCCTTCAAAAATTGTACAAACCACTCCCGCCTGTCTTGTGGATTTCGCAGAACTTTCTAAAATCCGCGAAATAGGATTTGATTTTTCCGCCGTTTTCTACTAGAATAGGTGTCAAGAAAAATTCTGGAAACGATTCCAGAGCCGAAGGGAGGCCTCTCATGACCATCAAAGACCTGGCCGCCAAAACCGGCTACGCCGTGGGCACCGTGTCCCGGGCATTGAACCATCAGCCCAACGTCAGCGAAAAAGCCCGGCAGGCCATCCTGGAGGCCGCCCGGGAGAGCGGCTTCCAGCTCAACCAGAACGCCAAGCAGCTCAAGCAAGTCCACTCCACCAACATCCTGGTGGTCATCAAGGGCACCCGCAACGAGCTTTTCGCCGAGCTTTTGGAGGTTATCCAGGCCCAGGTGGCCGCCACCCGTTACTCTCTGGTGGTGGACTACATGGACGAAAACGAAAACGAGGTCCACCGGGCCCTTCAGCTCATCCAGGAGAAAAAGCCCCTGGGCATCCTCTTTCTGGGGGGCAATGAGAAGAACTTTCTGGAGGATTTTTCCTCTGTGGACGTCCCCTCGGTGCTGGTGACCAGCGCCGCCGGGAACCTGCCCTTCGCGAACCTCTCCAGCGTCTGCGTGGACGACCGCACCGCCGCCCGGCAGGCCCTGGAAACCCTCATCGCCCTGGGCCACCGGCGCATCGCCCTGATTGGCGGCATGAAGGAGGTCTCCGACATCAGCCGCCTGCGCTACGAGGGCTGCCTGGACGCCTTCCGGGCCCACGAGATCCCCTTCGACCCGGAAAAAGACTATCTGGGGGTCAAATATAACTATTCCTTCGGCTATCAGGCGGCCATGGAGCTGCTTGACCGGGGCCGGGATTACACCGCCATCTTCGCCGGGGCCGACGTGCTGGCCATCGGCGCCATCCGGGCCCTCCGGGACCGGGGGCTGCGGGTGCCGGAGGACGTGTCCGTCATGGGCTTCGACGGCCTGCCCCTGGGGGACTTCCTGGTGCCCCGGCTGGCCACGGTGGTCCAGTCCCGCCAGGAGCTGGGGAAAAAGAGCGTGGAGATTCTCCTTGCCGCCATCGAGCAGGGGGAGCCCCCCCGCCACCAGGCGGTGGCCTTCACCGTCCTCCCCAGAGAGAGCATAAAAAAGCTCTGACTCTCAACTTAATGCCGCAGCGGCGGCTTTGAGCATATCCATTCGCTGAATATTATTGTTTAGGAGAGAAGAACGTCATGCGTGAAAGCGGAATTTTGATGCACCTGACCTCCCTGCCCGGCCCCTACGGCATCGGCTCCATGGGAAAGAGCGCCTACCATTTTGTGGACTTTCTGGAAAAGGCGGGCCAGTCCTACTGGCAGATCCTGCCCCTGGCCCCCACGGGCTACGGCAACTCCCCCTACCAGTCCACCTCCTCCTGCGCCGGAAACCCCTACCTCATCGACCTGGACACCCTGGCGGAGGAAGGGCTGCTGACGAAAGCGGAGATCGATTCCTTCTTCTGGGGCGATGACCCCAAGCTGGTGGATTTCGGGGCCATTTACAATAGCCGCTTCCGCTGCCTGAAACTGGCCTACAGCCGCTTCGTGCCCGGGGACGACTACCGGGCCTTCCTGGAGGAAAACCGGGACTGGCTGGAGGATTACAGCCTGTTCATGGCCCTGAAGGGCCGCTTCGACGGCAGGCCCTGGCCCCAATGGCCCAGAGAGTATCGCTTCCGGGAGGAAGCGGCCCTTACTCAGGCCCGGCAGGAGCTTTCCGACGAAATGGGCCTGCAGCGCTTCATGCAGTATGAATTTACGCGCCAGTGGATGGCTCTGCGGCGCTACGCCGGGGAGCACGGCATTCGCATCATCGGCGACGTGCCCATCTACGTGCCCATGGACTCCTCCGACGTCTGGTCCGAGCCGGAGCTCTTCCAGCTGGATGAAGAGCGGAAGCCCGTGAAGGTGGCCGGATGTCCCCCGGACAGCTTCACCGCCGACGGCCAGCTCTGGGGCAACCCCCTCTACGACTGGCCCCGGCACCACGACACCGGCTACGCCTGGTGGATTCACCGGCTCACCGCCGCGGGAAAGCTCTACGACGTCATCCGCATAGACCACTTCCGGGGCTTTGAAAGCTACTGGGCCGTGCCCTTCGGCGACGAGAACGCCCGGGGCGGCAGCTGGGTCCAGGGCCCCGGCATGGACTTCATCCGCGCCATCCAGGATGCCCTGCCGAAGCTGGACTTCATCGCCGAGGACCTGGGCTTCGTCACCCCGGAGGTCCGGGCGCTGCAGCTGGATTCCGGCTACCCCGGCATGAAGGTCATCGAATTTGCCTTCGACTCCCGGGAGAAGAACGACTACCTGCCCCACAAATACCCGGTGGAGTCCGTGTGCTACACCGGCACCCACGACAACGTCACCGTGGTCCAGTGGCTGGAGGAGGCCTCGGCCCAGGATGTGGCCTTCGCCAAGTCCTACCTGGGCTTGAACGCCGAGGAGGGCTACGTCTGGGGCATGATCCGGGGGGGCATGGGCTCCGTGTCCCGGCTGTTTGTGGCCCAGATGCAGGACTACTTAGAGCTGGGCAAATTCGCCCGGATGAACTTCCCCGGCACCCTGACCAGCGCCAACTGGACCTGGCGGGCGGAGGAGGGCTTCGATTCCGACGCCTTGGCCCAGCGGATTTTCCAGGTCACCAAGACCTACGGCCGGACGGAAAAGCCCTGGCCGGACGAAACCCAGAACTGAAAACACCCGGGGCGGGACCCTCTCCCGCCCCGGATTTTTTGGGCCCCGGCGGCGATATTCTCTTTACTTTCCGGCCCCGGTATACTAAAATGTGAGCAAACCCACAGCACAGGAGGGATGCACCGTGTTCGACGATCCCAAAAAATACTTAAATGATTTGCAAACCAAGCTCCGGCAGGAAAAATACGAGGAAGAGCTGGAAAAGCTGGTGGAAAGCCCCGACGACTTCGACCTGGACGAAATTCTTGGAGAGGACGCCCCCAGGCCCGGCTCCGGCTACCAGCAGCCAGACCAGGGGGAGGAATTTCCCATCCGCAACCGGGCCAACGGCTACGGCACCCGGCCCTTCCCGGGGCAGAATTCCGGCCCCTATGAACAGGACTGGCGGTTTTCCTGGGAGGACCCGGGGGCACGGCAGGATGGCTACATCCACCGGCCCCTGCCCGGCTGGCAGGATGAAGGCTGGGAGGACCCCCGGCAGACGCCCCGGCAGTCCGGAAATCCCCGGCAGGGCGTCCCGGACCGGCAGCGTCCGGCTCAGCGGCGGGAACCTCCCCTCCGGGAGGACCTGTGGCCGGAGGA
>DETX01000047.1:0-2535 GCA_002362145.1 Clostridiales bacterium UBA3277 | reverse complement strand
CCCCCCAACGGCCCGCCGCCCAGATCCGGCGGCGGCAGGCCCCCGATTGGGAGGAGCCCGAGGAGCTCCCCCAGGCCAGGGCCCCCAAGACCCGCCGCGCCAAGCGCGCCGACCGGAAGGATCAGGCCCGGAAAGCCGCCGCCGAGGCAGCCCCCGCCTTTGACGAGAGCCGGGCGGTGCTGGACGAAAAGCCTCCCAAAAAGGGCGTGGGCGGGCTGTGGCTTCTGTTCCTGCTGGAAATCGCCGGAATTCTGGCCATCGTGCTCTGGTGGGTGAGGTGGCTGCTGTGAAGATCGTGGGACGCTTCGCCCCCACGCCCTCGGGGCGGATGCACTTGGGCAACGTCTTTGCCGCCCTGATGGCCTGGTGCTCCGTCCGGAGCCGGGACGGGGAGATGGTGCTGCGGATGGAGGACCTGGACACCCAGCGCACCAGCGCGGAATTCGCTCAGATTCTCCGGGAGGACTTAGCCTGGTTAGGCCTGGATTACGACCGGGAGACCCCCGCCCAGAGCACCCGGGGGGAAACCTACGACCATTATCTCGCCATTCTCCGGGAAAAGGGCCTGCTCTACCCCTGCTACTGCACCCGAAGCCAGCTTCACAGCGTCAACGCCCCCCACTTATCCGACGGGACCTACGTCTACCCCGGCACCTGCCGGGATTTGACCGAGGCCCAGCGGGCCGCCTTTTCCCGGCCCCCCGCCTGGCGGGTCCGGGTGCCGGACCGGGTCTTTCTCGTGGACGATCTGTGCCAGGGGGTGAGCGCCTGGAACCTGGCTGCCGACTGCGGGGACATGGTGGTCCGCCGGGCCGACGGGGTCCACGTCTACCAGCTGGCCGTCACTGTGGACGACGGCGAGGCCGGGGTGACGGAGGTAGTCCGGGGCATGGACCTGCTCAGCTCCGCCCCCCGGCAGATGTATTTGCAGGAGCTGTTGGGCTTTGACCACCCCCGCTACGGCCATGTGCCCATGCTCCTGGCTCCCGACGGACGGCGGCTGAGCAAGCGGGATCGGGATTTGGACCTGGGGGCCCTGCGCCAGCGGCTTAAGCCCCAGCAGCTCATTGGAGAGCTGGCCTTTGCCGCGGGGCTGATCGAGCAGAGGGAGGCCCTCTCGGCAAAGGAGCTGGCTGGTATTTTCTCCTGGGACCATCTCCGGGGGGAGGCCATCTTCCTGGACGCCGCCGCCCTGGGCGGGTAAAATTTGGCAAAACCTAGGCATTGTGTTCAAATTTCGCCCATCCCGGTTGCATTCTTCCCGGGTATGGCTTATAATGGTTTTAGGCCGGAGGAAACCTCCCGCCTTTACCTAAAAATACAAAAGGAGATCATCATTATGGCAAAGAAACCGGTACTCGTGGTCCTGGCCGCGGGGATGGGCAGCCGTTACGGCGGGCTCAAGCAGATCGACCCCGTGGGCAGCCAGGGGGAAGCCATTCTGGACTATTCCATCTACGACGCCCATCAGGCGGGCTTTGACACTGTGGTCATCATCATCAAGGAGGCCATCCGGGAGGACTTTATGGCCACCGTTGGAAAGCGCCTTCAGAAGGCTCCCGTGGAAATCCGCTACGCTTTCCAGGAGCTCGACAAGCTCCCCGCCGGCTACACCATTCCCGAGGGCCGGAGCAAGCCCTGGGGCACCGCCCACGCGGTGATGTGCGCCGCCGAGGCCATCGACGGAGCCCCCTTCGCCGTCATCAACGCCGACGACTACTATGGAAAGTCCGCCTTCCGGGTCATCTATGATCAGCTGGCCTCCTCCACCGACCCCAACGGCCACTGCATGGTGGGCTATGAGCTCTCCAAGACCGTCACCGACAACGGAAGCGTGGCCCGGGGCGTCTGCGTCACAAATGACGAGGGCTACCTCACCGGCATCACCGAGCGGACCCGCATTGAAAAGCGGGAGGGGGGCATCGCTTTTACTGAGGACGGGGAAATCTGGACGGAGCTGGCCCCGGACACCACCGTGTCCATGAACCTCTGGGGCTTCATGCCCAGTATGCTTACCGCCATGGCAGAGCTCTTCCCGGCATTCCTGGATAAATCCCTGCCCGTCAACCCCCTGAAGTGCGAGTATTTCCTGCCCCTGCCTGTGGCTGAGCTCACCGGCAGCCATCGGGCCACGGTGAAGGTCCTTACCTCTCCCGACCGCTGGTTCGGCGTGACCTACGCCGCGGACAAGCCCATGGTGGTGGCCTCCCTGAAGGCCATGACCGACGAGGGCAAGTATCCCGACGGCCTCTGGGGCTGAGACCGGAACCCTCAGGCCGGGGAAAGGGCCCAAAATCTCCCTGATTTGATGAAAAGCGCCCGTTCCTTTTGGAACGGGCGCTTTTATGTTATCCACAGGCTCCTTGTGGAAAGGTGTTGACCCGAGCCTTCCCCTCTGGGGACACCCCGGGGTGGCTCCTCTTGCCCCTGCGGGGCAATTCACCTTCAGGTGCCCCACTGCGCCCGCAGGTGCGTACAGAGCGCAACCGACGAAGTCGGCTCTTAGCGCGGAGTAATACTAAAACCTAATAAAAC
>DETX01000087.1 GCA_002362145.1 Clostridiales bacterium UBA3277 | reverse complement strand
ATTGCAAAATATTTATGTATGAGCAGCTGGGCCATGCCGCATATGAAGAAGCGAAAGACTTCAACAAAAGAATTTACGATTTTTTAAAGGAATAAGCAATAACCCTCCGTATGACCAAAATCATACGGAGGGTTCCCTGTTTTTGCCGCGGCGCCCCGTTTGGACCCGCGATTTTTTACACGATGGCTCAGGGCTTTTTTGAAATATCCGTGCCGAAATACTTCATGGACAGGGCAGACAGCGTACCGTCCTCGCCCAGCTCCGTGAGGGCCTGATCGATGGCCGCCCGCAGGGAGGCGGTCTCGTCACCCTTGCGCATGGGAATGCCAATCTGATTGGCGTCCTCGGTCAGCACGGCGATTTGAATACCCGCGTCGGGATGGGCGTTCATGTAATCGTAGTAGGTCATCTCGGCGTTCAGCGTGGCGTCAATCCGGCCGCTGAGCAGCAGCTCAAAGGTCTGGTTCAGGTCATCTACGCCGGTGACCTGGGCGCCGTACTGTTCGGCCAGCTTTGCGTAGGTGGAGGAGATGGTGTTGGCGGTGTGCTTCCCCTTCAGGTCCTCCAGGGTCTGGATGCTGTCATTGGAAGTCTGGGTGATGACGGCGGTGCGGTTGTAGGCGTAGGGAATGGAGAAATCATAGGTCTCCTGGCGCTCGGGGTCGATGTCCACGCCGTTTACCATGATGTCATACCGCCCGGCGGAGAGCCCGGCCAGCAGGCCGTCCCATTCGCCCTCCACGAAATCCACGCCGACCCCCAGCTTTTCGCCGATGGCCTTGGCAACCTCCACGTCGTAGCCCACCAGATTGTCCTGCTCGTCGTGGTAGGTCCAGGGGGCCCAGGTGCCCTCCATGGCCACAATGATGGTGCCCCGGTCCTGAATGGTTTTTAAGAGATCCCCGGCAGCGGCCTCGTCCGTTTTGCCGCAGCCGAACAGAGCCGTCGCAAGGACGAGAATCAGGGCCAGAGAGAGAATTTTTTTTAGTTTCATAAGATCGCTCCTTTGTGTTTATTCGACACCGTCAAGTGTCCGTAAAAATGCTTTTGTCCGGGCCTTCATGGGGTTTTCGAAGAATTCCCGGGAGGAATTCGCCTCAACGACAACGCCGTTCTCCATAAAGACCACCTTGTTGGAGACCGTCCGGGCGAAGCCCATTTCGTGGGTGACCACCAGCATGGTCATGCCGTCCTCCGCCAGATCGCGCATGACGGAGAGCACCTCTCCCGTCAGTTCCGGGTCCAGAGCGGAGGTCGGCTCGTCAAAGTAGATAATTTCCGGCTGGGTCGCCAGGGCCCGGGCGATGGCCACTCGCTGCTGCTGACCGCCGGAGAGCTGGCTGGGATAGTAATGATACCGGTCGGACAGCCCCACCTTGTCCAGGGCCCTTCGGCCGATATCCTCAGCTTGATCCTTGGGCATCTTCCGCGCCACGGTGAGCCCCTCCGTCACATTTTGCAGGGCGGTTTTGTTGAGAAACAGGTTGTAGTTCTGAAAGACGAAGGCCGTCTTTTTCCGCAGCCGGGAGATGTCCTTTTTGGAGACCTTTCCGAAGGAGAAGGTCTCCCCGTCGAAAATCAGCTCACCGGAATCTGCCGTCTCCAAAAAATTCATGCACCGGAGCAATGTGGTCTTGCCGGAGCCGCTGGGTCCCAGGATGGCCACCACATCGCCCTGCTCCACCTCCAGGCTCACGTCCCGGAGCACCGGAACGCCGCCGAAGCTCTTTTGAATATTTTTCACTTCCAGCATGGTCTACCCCCTCTGCGCCCCGTAGGAATTGAGCTTGTTTTCTCCCATGCGCTGCAATTTGGTCAGCACCGTGGAGAAGATCAGATAGATAAGGCCCACCTCGATGTACAGCGCCAAGGGCTCATAGGTCCTGGCAACGATCCGCTGGGTCACCATGAACATCTCCGTCACGGTGATGTTGGCCGCCAGGGAGGTGTCCTTGACCATGGCGATGAGGGAATTGCTCAGGGGCGGGAAGGCGGTCCGCAGCGCCTGGGGCAGGATGATCCGCCGGATGGTCTGCAAATAGCTCATGCCCACGCAGTAGCCTGCCTCCAGCTGGCCGGAGGGCACGGCCTCCAGGGCCGCCCGGATGATCTCGGCGGAGTAGGCCCCCTCGTTGATGGAAAAGACGATCACCGCCGCCGGGAAGGGGTCAATGAGAATTCCCACCCTGGGCAGACCGTAAAACACGACGAAAAGCTGCACCAGCAGCGGCGTGCCCCGGATGACCCAGATGTAAAACCGGGCCAGGGGCTTCAAAACCTTCACATTGGCAAATTGAATCAGTGCCACAACCGTGGCGATGACCATGGCAATGGAAAAGGAAATGACCGTCAGGGGAATGGTCATGGTAAGGCCGGGCAGCAGAATTTTAAAGAAGGAATCGGCAAGGATTCCCCACAAACGCTCCGTAAACATGAATGCGCTCCTTACTTAAGATACAGATGTTTCCTCTGTTAAATATAGTAGCAACCGGGAATAAAGTCAAGCACCCCCGGAAAAGTACAGCTTTTTCCCCAAGAAGGGCAGGGGAAAATCTTCAAATTTCCGGCACTCCGTCAAGAAACGGTTTCTCCCGGCCGGGCGGAGAGCACCTGCGGAGCGCTTGCGGCGCCGCCATAAGAAAAATGTGGATTTTTGGGAATCGCTATGGTATGATGATAAATACTATAAGGAATGCCCCATCCGGGGCCAGCCGCTGCTTGGAGGAACCGACTATGTATATTCGCGTTGCCTGTGCCGTCCCCGCCGTCCGGGTGGGGGACGTTGAGAAAAATGCCGCCGACCACTGCGCCTACCTGGAAAGAGCCGATGGGGCAGGGGCGGACCTGCTGGTATTTCCGGAGCTGTCCCTGACGGGCTATACCTGCCAGGATCTGTTCTTCCAGGACGCTCTGTATGACGCCCTGGCCGACGCCCTGAAGAGGATTGCCGCCTGCTCCCGGGCCCATCCCGCCGTCACCGTGGTGCTGGGCCTTCCCGTCAGACTGGGGGCCCAGATGTTCAACTGCGCCGGGGTGCTGCGGGGCGGCATCCTCCACGGCCTGGTGCCCAAGACCTATATCCCGAACTATCAGGAATTCTACGAAAAACGCTGGTTCTCCTCCGCCATGGACCTTACGACGGATACCGCCGACCTGGGCGGGGACTTTCGTGACATTCCCATTTCCCCGGACCTTCTCTTCCGGATGAGCGGCACCCAGATGGGAATTGAAATCTGTGAGGATTTGTGGTCCCCGCTCCCGCCGTCCACGATGCTGGCGCTGAAGGGCGCGGAGGTAATCGTGAATCTCTCCGCCTCCAATGAGACCGTGGGCAAAGCGGATTACCGCCGGGCGATGGTGATCCGCCAGTCCGCCGCCCTGGACTGTGTCTATGTCTACTGCTCCGCCGGCTCCACCGAGTCCACCCAGGACCTGATCTTCTCCGGCCAGTGCCTCATTGCGGAAAACGGAAGTTTGCTTTCCCAGACGGAAACGCCCATTGCCACGGATTATCTGCTGGTTCAGGACTGCGACCTGGACAGGCCCCGCTGTGACCGCCGCCGGAATAAGAGCTTCGGTGACGCCGGCGCCCGGCATACCGGTCCCGTCCGGGTTCTGACCGTTTCCGAGGGGGCCCTGCGCTCCGACGGCAGCTTGTACCCGGTTGAAAAGCTGCCCTTTGTCCCGTCAAAACGGGAGGACCGTACCAGCCGGTGTATGGAAATTTTCCGGATGCAGGTGGCAGGGCTGAAGCAGCGACTGTACATTCTGGGCGATGCCAAAGCGGTCATCGGCATTTCCGGAGGCTTGGATTCCACCCTGGCCCTGCTGGTGGCCGTTGAGGCCATGCGGGAGCTGGGCAGGCCTGCGGCGGATGTCTGCGGGGTCACCATGCCCTGCTTCGGCACCTCGGACCGGACCTATCGCAATTCCTGGGAGTTGATGCGCACCCTGGGGGTCACCGGGAAGGAAATCAATATCAAGGATGCGGTGTCCCGTCATTTTTCCGACATCGGCCACGACCAGAAGCTCCAAAACGGCACCTATGAAAACGCCCAGGCCCGGGAGCGGACCCAGGTGCTTATGGACTACGCCAGCGTGGTGGGGGGCATCGTCGTGGGCACCGGAGATTTGAGCGAGCTGGCGCTGGGCTGGTGCACCTATAACGGAGACCATATGAGTATGTACGGCGTCAACGCCTCCATCCCCAAGACCCTGATCCGCTGGCTCATCGATTCCATTTCTCGAATGCCTGAGTTTGCCGCGTCCCGGGAGGTTTTGCTGGACGTATTGGATACGCCCATCAGCCCGGAGCTTCTTCCGCCGGATGAAGCGGGGAAGATCGCCCAGCACACGGAGGACCTGGTGGGTCCCTATGCTCTCCACGACTTTTTCCTCTACCACATGCTACGCTTTGGCTCTGCCCCGGCGAAGATTTACAGCCTGGCCTGCCGGGCCTTTGAAGGCGATTTTGATGCGGCCACGGTGAAAAAGTGGCTGAAAACCTTCTATCGCCGCTTTTTCACCCAGCAGTTCAAGCGCAGCTGTATGCCGGACGGGGTCAAGGTGGGCTCCGTCACCCTCAGCCCCCGGGGAGACTGGCGGATGCCCAGCGACGCCAGCGCCCGCCTCTGGCTGGAGGAAGTGGAGTCCCTGTAAAGCTCAAAGCAGTGTGTTTGCAGGACGGTTAACAGCCACAGCAGACTGCTGTGGCTGTTCCTGCATAGTATCCCGTTATGTGATCATATGGAACCGAATAAGTCTGTAAATCGGAATTTAGGGGGACAATTGTGTGTATTTCCATGCTTCACCTATAAAAGGAATTGAAATACTGAAACCGCGCGTTTCAAATCATGATATACCGCTCATTTACTTTTCAAAAAAACGAGAAAATGTGTTGGTATATCTTAGTAATGCCATTGAGAAGTATTGTAAGGAAACCGGCTTTGACTACTCTGGCAAATGGACAAAATGGGGTCCCTATGGCTTTAATAAAGACGGCACACAGCGTATAGAGGAATATTACCCCAATGCGCTGATTGATACATACAAGGGCGTATCAGGATATATCTACGCGGTGGAAACGATCACAGATTCAGGTTTTCAATTACAGATACCCGATGCAGCTACATCGAGTGAGCCAGCTCCTGTACAGCATTGCGAATTTGTTCCCGATGCTTATGAGGCAATTCTTGCGGCGGAAAAGACAGGACTTATTACGATTCTGCGATATGAGGATAGCAGCAAAGCACAGTTAGAGTGGATCGAAAGAATGATTCAAGAGGAATATGAAAATGCGGCAGATCAACCTGAGTACCGACATTTTATTGAAGGAAAGTTCCCGTTTGATAGACGATAATTCCGGCTTGTCGAACAGATACCGCGTTCCGGACGCGGCTGACCTCTTAACACAAAAGACGTGACTTTCGTCACGTCTTTTGCCTGTATTACGAACAACACCCAAAGCTTTGCCTTTTTTCTACAGCAGTACCGGCTGAATCTGCCTTCCCTCCGCCGCTGCCTCCAGGGCCTGGGGCAGGCGGGAAAAATCCGCTACCAGGCTGCTGGGCTTGTTTACGGCGTCGTCCTGCCCGAAGGGTACGAAGAAAAAGTGCCGGCGCCCCAGCAGCCGCCCGATGTTCTCCGCGGCCCCGGCCAGGCCGTCGTTGGTGGATACGGCAATGAGAACCGGGCGGCCGTTTCGCAGATGACTCTTTGCCGTCATGGTCACCGGACCGTCGGCAATGCCGTGGGAGAGCTTACCCAGGGTGTTCCCCGTGCAGGGGGCGATGACGAGAATGTCGAACAGCTTTTTCGGCCCCACGGGCTCCACCTGGGCGATGGTGTGCAGGGGCTCCCTGCCGCAGATTTTTTGGGCCCGTTGAATATGTTCCTCCGCCGTCCCGAACCGGCTGTCGATGGCATAGGCCGCGTCGGAAAAAATGGGGGTCACCTCATGGATCCCGGCCAGGGCCTCCATCTGGGGAAACACCTTGGAAAATGTACAAAAGGACCCGCACATGGCAAATCCAACCTTCATGCCGTCTCCTCCTCCCACAGCGCCAGAAACCGGTTCGCGATGAGCTTCCCGGCCGCCTCCGGCGCGTATACCCCCGGGAGCCCCCGGGCCCAGATCACATGTTCCGCCGCGATTCCGGGCTTGGAAGCCAGATCGATGAACAGCCCCTTCCGGCACAGAGCCGTCTGCTCCTTCCCCAAAACAGGTTCCGGGGCGGTGTTGAATACCATCCGTATCTCCGGCAGAATTGTGTCCATGTACGCCGTGTCCGCGCTTTGGTATCCCAGAGCCCGGAGCATGGCCCGGTCCGTCTCCCTCCGGGCGGCCACCGTCACGGGACATCCCAGAGCCTGCAGTTTCTTTGCCAGGCACTTCCCGATGCGGCCCCAGCCGATGACCAGGGCAGGGGAGTCCTGGAAGGCGCCGGGCAGGGCTTTTCCCGCCACCCGCAGGGCGCAGTCTGCGGTGATGGCGGCGTTTTCCGCGAGATAGCTTGTGTCCTCCAACAGATCGATGGCCTTGCAGCCCTCCGGAAGCCTGTTCTGAAACATTCCTCCGATGATGACCAGGTTTGGGGGGAGCCTGGCAAGCAGCGCGTCCAGACTTCCGCCGCCCCGGAGCTGCCCACCGCTGAAGCTGGGCACATCCAGCAGCAGGTGGGTGATCTCCGGCTGGATGTGGTCGGTTACCGGATACCCCGCCGCCTCCAAAGCCTCTGCCGCATAGCCGCAGGCGGCGGTGGTCCCGGCGGGATAGATCAGCATGGAACCCAAATTCATCCCTCCTCTGATCCTTAGAATATGCGCTATGCCCCGCATCTGTGCTTGATTTTTTCCGGAATTTCTGTATAATAATAAGTAAGAGGTGAAGCGTATGCAGAGACTGGGCTTTATTCACGATATGCTGGATGTCAAAATTCTGATTCTGTTTGTGATGAACCGGGTGAACTTTCCCGTGACCATCCAACAGATCTACGAGCTGTGCTATCAGGACGATTGCCTGAGCTATTTTGACGTCTGCACTGCCGTTCCGGAAATGGTAAGCTCCGGCCATTTGCGCCAGGAGGAAGGGGAGTGCTATTCCATCACCGACAAGGGGCGGGAGGACTGCGCCACCACGGTGGACTCCATAGCCTATTCCGTCCGACAGCGGGCGGAGAACGCGGTGGAGCGCTTCAACCGGCAGACCCGCCGCTCCAGCTTCGTAAAGACCCAGATTCTCCCCCGGGAGAACGGGGACTTTTCCGTCATCATGTCCCTGGATGACGACATGGGCAACCTGATGACCCTGGAGCTCATGACCCCGGACCAGCGTCAGGCGGTGCGCCTGGGAAAGCTCTTTGAGAAAAAAGCCGAAACCATTTACAATCTGACCATGACGGAGCTCCTGGACGAGGAGGACGAAATGGAATAATCAGCGCCCCCGGCGCGGCTGCCTGCCGCCCGGGGGGCTTTTATGCCGTCCCAAAGCCTCCCTTTACACAAGGAGAGCCTTCCTAATACTAAAATCTAATAAAACC
>DETX01000128.1 GCA_002362145.1 Clostridiales bacterium UBA3277 | reverse complement strand
AGCATCGCATTCAACATCAAACGGTCATCCTTCGGCGGTCTGCCTGTTTTGGCGCGGGGGATCATATCCTTGATCCGTTCCCATTGTGTATCGCTGAGCTCATATCGTCTTGCTGCCATACGAACACCCCCATGCTTTTTCTGTTATTCTATCGCATTTTGGTTTCTTGTGCAACTTTTCTAATGTCCATTAGTTTTCAGATACGCTCTAATGTCGAACCCATTTTTCCAATGACAACAAATGTTTCTTTTATTACTTTAACCATTGTCAGCCTCCGCCCCAAATTCCGTTTTACAGACCTATTCCACTTCATTCTATCACGGGGCAGGCCAAAATGCAAGTTCAGCCACAGCAGTTTGCACTGCTGTGGCTGTCCGCTCTCTTGTGCACGCTTTATTCACATTCGTCGTACTGCTTTTTCAAAAACTCCAGGCACTGCACGGAGTTTTCCGGAGTGGTGTTCTCCAGGGTCGCGAAAATGAAGGGCTTTTCCCGTTTGGCAAAGGCCAGGACCGAATAATAGTCCATGCCGCCGAAGCCCGCCCCGCAGGCCTTCAGCTGGCCGTCCTCATTCTCAGGCAGGAAGTCCTTCAAGTGGATCATGGCGATGTCCTTGCCCAGAAGCTCCATGGCCTCGGCGATGACCTCCTCCCTGTGGTCCACATTTTCCATGCTCAGCAGATTCACCGGGTCAAAGAGAATCTGCAAATTGGGACTGCCGATTTCGTCCAGCACCCGCCGGGCCCGCCTGGCGTTATAGACGATATGCTTTACCACCGGTTCAATGGCCAGAATCACGCCGAACTGCTCGGCGCACCGGACCACGGGGGTAACATTGCGGATAAAGGCGGCCAGGGCCTCGTCGGAGCGGCACTCGGGGCAGAACCGATACTCCGGGTTGGGGGCGCCGGTCTCGGTGCCCACCATGCCGCAGCCCAGCAGGCTGGCAAAGCGGATGTGGGCGTAGTATTTTTCCTGGATGGCGTGAAGGGCATCCTGGTCCGGGTGGGCAAGGTTTAAGTAGTTGCCCAGAACCGCGATTTCCATGTCATTCTTCCGAAACACCTGCCGGAGATACTGGGCATAGCCCGGGGTCAGGGCGCTGGGGGTGCAGGGGTTGCTTTTCATGGCCTTGCTCAGGGCCAGGTGGACGCAGGAAAAGCCCCGGCTTTTGACAATGGGCAGCAGCTCCTCCAGGGGCAGCTTTTCCGCGTCGTGCAGGCGAAGTCCGAATTGGATCATAGTGGATACGCTCCTTTTTTGAGAAACTTGTGGCCAAAGCCGCGCTTAAGCACGGGCGCCGTATTCAGGGCTTTACAGAATCATTATCCCCCAGAAGGGTGGGGATGTCAAGTCCCGCATTTTTCGGAAGCCCATGACGCCGCCTCAGAACTGAAAGTAGGGGTCTAAGTACGCCCGGGTGTTTTCGCACATCTCCCGGAAGAGCGTCTCCCCCTGGGCCGGGGTCAGGGTACCGCACAGGGGCTGGTTCAGGAAGGACTGGAGGATCTTATTAAGGTTCCGTTCCCGGATGCCCTCGTAGGTATCGTCGATGTTGCGGCAATTCCTCTCCACCAGATTTGCCACGGTTCCGGGCAAGGGCTTGGAGACAACGGGCCGGACCATGTCGTTGGTGAACACGCAGTTGGTCTCCACGATGCTCCCCAGGGGGAGCTGGGGCATCTGGCCCTGGTTGGGAAGATTGACGTTGGAGACAATGGTGCCGAAGCCCATGAGGGCCTTCATCAGATCCACAGCCTCCTCAGAGGAGCGCTGGGCGGGGAAGGGCTTCCGGCCCGCGGCCATTTCCAGGGTTTCGGCCACCCGCTGGGCCTGCTGCTTCTCCCGGAAATCCACGGAGGTCAGGCTGAACTGCCAGTCCTTCACGGTCTGGGGGTCCTTCAGATACCAGGTGTTGGGGAAGAATTCCGCCAGATGCCGGTCCCCGGCGGCGCCCAGTGCGCCGTAGCGGCGGTACAGATCCAGCTTCAGCTTGTTGCCGTAGGCGAAGGGGTCCTCCCGGAAGGCAAAGCGCCGGCCGGGCTGCTCGTAGTACCCCTCCTCGTAGAATTTTTCCATAAACTCCGGCAGCAGAGCCAGCAGGTCCGTGCTACCGTATTTGGCCTCGGTAATCCAGGTGAAGTGGTTGATGCCGGAGGCGTCGGTGTAGATATCCCGGCGTCCCGCCGAAATGCCCCGGGTCTCCCGCAGGACGCAGCAGAGAAATTCCTGGGCGTGGAACACCTCGTGGCAGCAGCCGAAGGCCTTGATGCCGGGGAACACGTCGTACAGGGTCTTAACCAGAATGCTCATGGGGTTTGTCAGGTTCAGCACCCAGGCCTCCGGGCAGATATCCCGGATCTTCCGGGCAAACTCCTCATAAATGGGCACCGTGCGCATGGCCCGCAGAACGCCGCCGGGGCCAGCCGTGTCGCCCACAGACTGATAAATGCCGTATTTTTCCGGCGTGTGGACATCGCTGCGCATCTCCCGGAAGGTGCCGGGGAGAATGGAGATCACCACGAAATCCGCCCCCTCCAGGGCATCCTCCAGGCGCTGGGCCACGGTGTAGCGGAAATGGGAGCGGGTATTCGGGTCCTGGTCCAGGTATCCGCCGATCCGGGCGTTGAGCCGGGCGGCCTCCGGGTCAATGTCGTAGAGGCTGATTTCACCGCCCAGACCCTCCGAGGCGGCCAGATCCCCCATAAAGACCCGGGCCCACATTTTGGACCCACCGCCGATGTAAGCGAGTTTCAAATTGCGTGTCATAGTTTTTCCTTTCCGGACTTGCTTTTGTCCAAAGAGAACAGTGGTGATTTTCCCATTATAGAGGAAATCCCCGCAAAGGTCAACCGGGATTCTTAAGGCAATACCGCAGCTCCCATTATGCGGTATTGCCTTAAAGAGGGGAGCCCTCCCGCTGCCTGGCCCCGGCGGTTTGGGCGCACTGCCTGGGGGTGAGGCCGTACTCCCGGCGGAAGGCCCGGTAGAAATTTGCGTAATCTCCGAAGCCGCAGTTTTCGCAGGCCTGGCTGGGGCTGACGCCGCCGGTGATCTGCTGCCTGGCAATGAGCAGCCGCTTTTGCAGCAGGTAGCGGTGGACGGTGGTGCCCACCTGGGCGTCGAATTTCCGAAGCAGGTGATACTTGCTGATAAAAAACCGGTCCGCCAGCGCGTCCAGGGTCAGCGGCTCGCTGAAATGGTCGTTGATATATGCCACCACCTCGTCCACCACCTGATCAGACCGCCACTCGCCGGTGGCACCCTCGTTCATGGCGGCCCGGTTCAGCTCCACCATCACCCGGGTCAGGCAGTTTTTTGCCAGCAGGTCGCTGCCGTAATCAGCGCTGGCGTGAAGAATGCTCAGCTTCTCCAGCTGCCGCCGGAGGGCCGCGCTGTCCGAGCCCGGCAGCCGCAGAAGATTGGACCGCCCGGAGGAGAAGCAGCTGGCCAAATCCGTCTCAGAGCTGCTCAGGGATTTGAGATGGTCGGTGGAAACCCAGAGGACAATCCGCTCATAGGTTTCCTTCCCAACGAAGATTCTGGCCTGATGGAGTTCCAAAGGGCCGACCAGCATAATGTCCCCGGGCTGCATATTGTAGAGGTGGGTATCCACCGTATAGTCCACCTGTCCCTGGAGCAGCATGTAGATTTCGTAGAAATCGTGGTGATGCAGGGCCACCTCATCCACATCGGGGGTTTGGTAGCGGTAGATTTCGAATTCTCCCTCGATCATATGTTGACGGGAGGTATAGGGATTGTAGGTTCCGGGCATGGGGCGCCTCCTGTGAGCCATTTTTTGAGGAAATATCCTATCGATAATATACAGCAATTTTTACAAAGTTTCAAGCAATTTCGTCAATTTCGTTTGTAAAAAATCCGATGTATACTGATATCTGTAAACAGAGGGCAAAAGACCCTCTATCGGAAATGATGAAAAAGGAGCGTATTGCCATGAAGATGAATGCCGATTCCATCCGAAACCAAGCTGCCCAGTGGGAGGCCCTGGGCGTCAAGCTCCCCGCCTTTGACCGGGAGGCGGTGATGGCCCGCACCAAAGAGCATCCCCTGTGGGTCCATTTCGGCGCGGGAAATATTTTCCGGGGCTTTATCGCGGCCCTGCAGCAGAATCTGCTGAACCAGGGGGCGTGCGACCGGGGGATTATTGCCGCCGATACCTTTGACTACGACATTATTGACAAAATCTATACCCCCTACGACAACCTGACCATGATGGTGACCTTGAACCCCGACGGCTCCACCAGCCGGGAGATCATCGGCTCCGTGGCGGAGGGCCTCCGGGCCGATTCCACCGACCGGGAGATGATGGCCCGGTTCCGGGAGATCTTCACCGATCCCGGCCTGCAGATGATTTCCTTCACCATCACCGAGAAGGGCTATGCCCTGTACCGGCCCGACGGCAGCCTGATGCCCGTGGTCCGCTCCGACATGGAGGAGGGCCCCGCCTCCGCCCGGCATGCCATGTCCATGGTGGCGGCGCTGCTGTATGAGCGCTTCCGTGCCGGCGGCTATCCCCTGGCGGTGGTCTCCATGGACAACTGCTCCCACAACGGTGAGAAGCTCCAGCACAGCGTCATGACGGTTGCCAAGGCCTGGGCCGAGAAGGGCTTCGTGGGGCAGGACTTTATCGACTACCTGGAGGATGAGAAAAAGATTGCCTTCCCCTGGTCCATGATCGATAAGATCACCCCCCGTCCCCACAAGATGGTGGAGCAGTCCCTTACCCAGGACGGCATCGAGAACATGAGCCCCATCGTCACTGCCAAGAATACCTTTATCGCCGCCTTTGTCAACGCCGAGCGGCCCCAGTACCTGGTGATCGAGGACAAATTCCCCAACGGCCGCCCGCCCCTGGAAAAGGCCGGGGTCTACATGACCGACCGGGAGACGGTGAACAAGACCGAGCGGATGAAGGTTACCACCTGCCTCAACCCCCTGCAC
>DETX01000091.1:2501-4608 GCA_002362145.1 Clostridiales bacterium UBA3277 | reverse complement strand
GTTAGACTCCACATACGTTTGCACAGCATGGGAGATATCGGATACCCGGTATCCATTTTTTGCAAAGCGTAGGCCTTCAAAGAAGCTCTGCTTTGTGACATCAATCAGCCGCTGAGCCTCAGCGGAGATGGTACCGCAGGGGAAGGTCGCGCAGCAATCGCCATGATATCCCTGCCAGCCCCCCACCAGGTCAATTGTCACGATGTCCCCATCCTTCAGGACATAGCCGTCGGGAATTCCGTGGACAACTTTGTTATTGACCGAAATGCAGGTGGCGGCGGGGAAGCCGTAGTAGCCCAGGCAGGGGGTTGTGCCTCCCTGGCTGATGATGAAATCAGACACGGCCTTGTCGATCTGCTTGGTGGTCACGCCGGGCTTTACCATTTCCCCTGCGAACGCACGGGCAGCCGCGGTAATTTTACACGCCCTGCGCATGGCCACAAGCTCACGCTCATTTTTGATTGGGATCATACCTTCGCCCCTATTGCCGCGAGGATATCCTCGTTGGCGCTTTCAATCGGCTGGCTGCCGTTGACGGTGCGCAGCCGTCCCAGCTTCCCGTAGAAGTCCTTGAGGACCTCGGTGGAAGCGTGGTAGACCTCCAGGCGGTGACGGACAGTCTCAGGAGCGTCATCCTTGCGGATGATGAGCTCGCTGCCGCAGCTGTCACAGATGCCCTCGGTCTTGGGGGGATTGGCGACGATGTGATAGCTGGCGCCGCACTTGGGGCAGACCCGACGGCCGGTCATCCGGCCCTCGATCTCGCTGTCGGCGACCTCAATGTCTACCACATGATCAATCTTGACGCCCTTGGCCTCCAGAGCCTCCGCCTGGGCCAGCGTGCGGGGCACGCCGTCCAGGATGAAGCCCTTTTGGCAGTCGGGCTGGGCCACCCGGTCGGCGACGATGCCCAAAATGAGCTCGTCGGGGACCAGAGCGCCCTCGTCCATGAATTGCTTCGCCTGTTTGCCCAGCTCCGTTCCGGCCGCGATGGCCTCCCGGAGCATATTCCCGGTAGAGATGGCGGGGATGGCCAGCTTCTTCACGAGAAGCTCCGCCTGGGTCCCCTTTCCGGCGCCGGGCGCGCCCAGTAGAATGAGATTCATCCTGCCATAACCTCCCGAAACCTTAGTCCAGGAAGCCCTTGTAGTGCCGCATGAGCATCTGGGACTCCAGTGCCTGCACCGTCTCCAGGGCCACGCCCACGACGATGATGACAGAGGTGCCGCCGATGGCCAGGTTGCGCACACTGGGCAGCAGGTTGCCGCCGACGATGGGCAGCAGAGAGACGATGCCAAGATACACGGCACCAAACACCACGATCTTATTAATGACCTTCTGGATGAAGTCGGCGGTGGGCTTGCCGGGACGGAAGCCGGGGATGAAGCCGCCGTTCTTCTTCAGGTTATTGGAGATCTCCACGGGATCGTACTGAATGGTGGAGTAGAACCAGCTGAAGAAGAAGATCATCATGAAGTAGATGACGGCGTAGGTCCAGCTGGTGGAGGACCAAACATGGGTGTACCACCAGTTGCCCTCGTTGGCGGAGCCGGTGAAGGCGCAGATGGTAGCGGGGATGGAGCAGATGGACTGGGCGAAGATGACGGGCATAACACCGGACATGCTGACCTTAATGGGCAGGTTGGTGTTCTGGCCGCCGTAAACCTTACGGCCCACCACACGCTTGGCGTACTGGATGGGAATCCGGCGCTCAGCATCGTTGATGAACACGATGAACAGGATCAGAGCGGCCATGCCCACCAGAACCAGGATGATCTGCCACCACACCATGTGGATGAGGTTGCCGATCATGCTGGGGATGCCGGAGATGATGTTGGCAAACAGGATCATGGAGATGCCGTTGCCAATGCCGAACTCGGTAATCTGCTCACCCAGCCACATAACCACGGCGGAGCCGGCGGTAAAGGCCAGGATGATAACGACGGCGGGCATGAAGCCGGTCTTGGTGATGATGGAGAAGCCGCTGGAAGCGTAATTCGTCAGCATCATGTAGTAAGCCCAGCCCATGAGCAGTCCCAGCGCAACGGTGGTGTAACGGGTGATCCGGGCGATCTTCTTCTTCCCCTCCTCGCCGCCGTCCTTGGCC
>DETX01000091.1:1527-2195 GCA_002362145.1 Clostridiales bacterium UBA3277 | reverse complement strand
CTCCTCGCCGCCGTCCTTGGCCAGCCGCTCCAGAGCGGGGATAGCGATGGTCAGCAGCTGGATGATGATGGAGGAGTTGATGTAGGGCTGAATGCCCAGCGCAAAGACCGTGGCCTGCCGGAAGGCAGAGCCGGACATGGCGTTGTACAGGCCCAGAATGGTGTTGGAAAGAACGTTGTCGAAATAGTCCGCCAGGGTCGTAACGTCGATATAGGGGACGGGAATGACGTTGCCCACCCGGTACAGCAGCAGCACAAACAGGGTGAAGATGATCTTTTTACGCAGTTCGGGGATACCCCATGCGTTCTTAAGTGTCTTAAGCACTTTTAGATCACCTCAGCCTTTCCGCCAGCCTGCTCAATTTTTCCCTTAGCAGACTCAGAGAAGGCTGCGGCCTTGACGGTGACCTTCTTGGTCAGAGTGCCGTTGGAGAGCACCTTCAGCCCGTTGGGGCAGGAGGCGATGACACCGGCTTCCACCAGAGCGGCGGCGTCCACAGTGGCGCCATCCTCAAACTGGTTGAAAACGGCTACGTTTACAGCGGTCAGGGGTTTGGCGAAGATGTTGTTGAAACCGCGCTTGGGGATACGACGGGCCAGAGGCATCTGGCCGCCTTCGAAGCCCACGCGGACCTTGCCGCCGGAACGGGCCTTCTGGCCCTTGTGGCC
>DETX01000091.1:0-1214 GCA_002362145.1 Clostridiales bacterium UBA3277 | reverse complement strand
CCGCCGGTCTTGCCGTTGCCGGTACCGATGCCGCGGCCCTTGCGCTTGCCCACATGGGTGGAGCCGGCCACGGGAGAGAGTTCATGAAGCTTCATTGAGTCTTGCCTCCTTACTCAACTTCGGTGACCTGGAGCAGGTAGCCGATCTTGGCGATCTTGCCCCGGGTCTGGGTATTGTCGGGCTGGATGGTGCTCTGGCCGATCTTGCGCAGTCCCAGGGACTCGGCAGTGGCGATGTGCTTATCCAGTCGGCCGTTCAGGCTCTTAACAAGGGTGATTTTCAGGTTTGCCATGTTAATTGCCCTCCTTAGATGATTTCTTCCACGCTCTTACCGCGAACAGCAGCAACCTGCTCGGGTGAGCGCAGGGAGGTCAGACCGGCCATGGTGGCCTTGACCACGTTCTGGGGGTTGTTGGAGCGCAGGCACTTGGCGCAGATGTTCTTAATGCCAACGGCCTCCATGACGGCACGGACAGCGCCGCCGGCGATGACGCCGGTGCCTTCGGGGGCGGGCTTCATGAGCACAGTGCCGGCGCCGAAGATGCCGATGATGTCATGGGGAATGGTGTCCCCGGCCAGGGAGATCTTGACCATATTCTTCTTGGCATCAGCGATGCCCTTGAGAATGGCCTCGGAGACCTCGGCAGCCTTGCCCAGGCCGTAGCCCACGGTGCCCTTGCCGTCGCCCACGACGACCAGAGCGGAGAACTTCATGACGCGGCCGCCCTTGACGGTCTTGGAGACCCGGTTGAGATAAACGACCTTTTCAATGAGCTCGGAAGCTTCATTGTTAGGAGTCTTATTGTAAGCCATTTCTTTTCCTCCTCTTAGAACTTGAGGCCGCCCTCACGGGCGCCTTCAGCCAGGGCGGCGACACGGCCGTGATACAGATAGCCGCTGCGGTCAAAGACGATCTCTTCGATGCCCTTTGCCTTGGCACGCTCAGCCACTGCCAGGCCGATCTTCTTCGCGCCTTCGCAGTTGCCGGTGGTGCCCTCAAATTCCTTCTCCAAGGTGCTCGCGGAAACCAGAGTCACGCCATTGACGTCGTCGATAATCTGGGCGTAGATGTTCGCGTTGGAGCGGAACACATTCAGACGGGGACGCTCAGGAGTGCCAGTGATCTTGCTGCGAACGCGGACATGCCGCTTCTGGCGCATAGCCTTCTTATTGATTTTGCTGACCATTTTGGCACACCTCCATTACTTCTTACC
>DETX01000057.1 GCA_002362145.1 Clostridiales bacterium UBA3277 | reverse complement strand
ATTTTTATCAGGTAATAGTATTACCGGCATTTTCCCGCCGGACCGGAGATTGCGTCCAATAAAAAAGGACAGCGGTTTTTAAAGCCGCTGTCCTTTTTTCGCTGCGCCGGGCCTACTTCAGGCAGTTTCCGCAGGGGGTGTAGCCGGCGTCCAGCGCCTCCTGATAGGTGGCAAATTCCACCCGGTTTTTCTCGGAGGGGAGATTCTGGCAGCCGGGGGCGTGGAATTTCCTGGAGCTTCGGTTGCCGATATAGGTCAGCGCCTCCGCCGCCGGGGCGTCGGGCTGGGCGGACTGCTTCTCCCAGGTGAAGGTGATCTCCCGGCCGTCGGAGCTGGCGATGATGTGGCCAAGCTCGTCGGTCCGCAGAACCACCGCCCCGGCCTGTTCCAGCCGGATGAGGGGCTCCTGATGGGGGTGGCCGTAGTCGTTTCCCGCACCCACGGAGATGACGCCGTACTCAGGCTGAACCGCGTCCAGAAGCCGGTAGCCGGAGGAGGAGTTGGAGCCGTGGTGGCCCACCTTCAGCACGTCCGCCCGGAAGTCAAAGTCTCCGTCCCAGTACTCCAGCAGATCCGCCTCCGCGTCGCTCTCCATGTCCCCGGTGAAGAGAAATTTCGTCTGGCCGTATTGGAGCATCAGAACCAGGGAGGTGTTGTTGATGTCGGGGTAGCTTTTTACGGGCCCCAGCACCGTTAAAGTTGCCGGGCCCAGGGAGATGGTGTCCCCCGGCTGGGGGACGGTGATCTCCAGGCCCTGCTGGTCGGTGTAGTAGACAACATCGTCAAAAAACCGGGAGGCGTGGGTTCTGGTGGGGGCATAGACGGCCTGGGTGGGATACACCGCCAGCACCGAGGGCAGGCCCCCCATATGGTCCTCGTGGGCGTGGCTGCCGATGACGGCGGTGAGGCTTTCCACGCCGTAATCCTGAAGATAGGAGATAAGAAGCTGGCCGTCGGCCCGGTTGCCGCCGTCGATGAGCAGAAATTCCCCGTCACATTCTATCAGGGCGCTGTCCGCCTGGCCCACGTCGATGAAGTGGACCCGCAGCGTGCCGCCGCTCTCCGGCAGGGTCTCCGGCGGGACTTCGAATTCCAGGGCGCAGCCGCTCAGCAGCAGCGCCAGGGTCATAAGCAGAGCCAATAAGCGTTTTTTCATGGTCTAACCTCTTGTAGCCGCCCAGGTCCTGGCATAGCCGAGCAGGGCGTCTTTTTCGTTGGGAAGGTTCTCGTCCAAAACCTGGCTTAGGAGCAGCCGCTGGCACAGCCCGATGTCCGCTCCCTGGAGGCCCAGGGCCATCAGGTCCCGGCCGTTCACCGCCAGGTCCCGGACGGCAAAACATGCCTCCTCCTGGCGAAGCTGGGAAAGCGCCTCCCGCACCCGGGTAAAGTGGTCCGAAGCGTCGTGCTCCCCGGTGCCCTTGCTGATCATGTCCGCCTCTTGAAGGGAAAGCAGCTGCTCCACGCCCTCCCAGCCCAGGCGGCTCAGAGCCCGGCGCAGCAGCTTCCTGTCCGGTTCCAGCCGGGTCATGTGCTGGGCGATGAGCGTCACCGCCCGCTCCCGCAGAGCCGTGGGGGCCCGGAGCCGGGTGAGAACCTCGCCGGCAATCTGGGCCCCCCGGGGGGCGTGGCCGTAGAAGTGGCCCCGGCCGTTTTCATCCCTTGTAAAGCAGGGGATCTTCCCCGTGTCGTGGAGCAGGGCCGCCCACCGGAGGGTCAGCTCCTCCGGCACCGCCGCCACCACGTGGGCGGTGTGGGTGAAGAGGTCGTAGGCGTGGTGGGGGCTGTGCTGGTCAAAGCCGATCATGGGCCCCAGCTCCGGCACCGCCGCCGCCAGAATGGGGGCGAAGCGGCAAAGATCCTCCGCCGTCACAAGAGGAAGAATCCGGCACAGCTCCTCATAGACCCGCTCCCGGGCCAGAGCGTCCATGAGCCCGGCCTGGCGGACCATGGCCTGCCAGGTTTCCTCCTCCACCGTCAGGCGGAACCGGACGGCAAACCGGACGCCCCGGAGAATCCGCAGGCTGTCCTCCCGGAACCGCCGGGAGGGGTCTCCCACCGCCCGGAGGACGCCGTTTTTCAGGTCTTCCCGGCCGCCGAAGGGGTCCTGGAGCCCCCGCGCCGGGGACCAGGCCATGGCGTTGATGGTAAAGTCCCGGCGCTCCAGGTCCTCCCGGAGGTCGCCGACGAATTCCACCCAGTCCGGGTGGCGGCAGTCGCCGTAGCCGCCCTCGGTGCGGTAGGTGGTGATCTCCACCACCCCGGCCCCGGTGACCACGCCGATGGTGCCGTGTTTTTTCCCGTTTTCCACCAGGCGGCAGCCGGAAAACACCGCCTGGGTCTGCTCCGGCAGGGCGCTGGTGCAGATGTCAAAATCGTGGGGCGTCAAGCCCAGCAGGGCGTCCCGGACGCAGCCGCCCACCAGATAGGCTTCGTACCCCGCCTGTTCCAGGGCGTCCAGGCAGCCCCCGATCTCCCGGGGGATCAGCATGGCTTCTCCGCCTCCGGGGCGGGAAGCGGCAGGTCCGTGGCGGCATAGAGGGCACCCCCCAGATACAGCCAGAGATCCTCCGTCCGGGCGCACTCGCACAGGCACAGATACACCGCCGTAAGGCCGAAGAACGTCAGCATCCGGCGCTTGCCCAGGTCCACGTCAAAGGCGGTCTGGTAGAAGCAGAAGAACATCAGCGCCATGGAGGCGAAGGCGGCAAAAACGCAGCCCACCAGCTGAGGGGCGCTGTTCCAGGAGCGGTAGTGGTTGAGAATGTGGATGATCAGAAACAGGCAGGGGACCAGATGGAGAAAAAACTCCGGCTGCTTCCCCCGGAGGCGGCAGACCCCGGCCGCCGCCAGGCAGGGCACCGCGAGGCACCCGAGCACCCGCCACAGAAGGCCCAGGGCCCCGGGCAGCTGGGGCTCCCGGGTCAGCATGATCAGTCCCACCCCCGCGGCGAAGAGCAGGTGCCCGGCGAAGGCCTGGGGGGAGGGGGCAAAGGTATTGCCGTAGCCGCAGCTTCCCCCCGCCCTCCGGGCGAGGAAAAGAAACAGCAGCAGCGCTGCCCCGGTTACCAGCCACAGGGCGGTCTCCAGGGGATGTCCGGTCTTTAAGAGGTAGGGGCCGTCCGTGGCTGTGCGGTAGAGCAGCCACCGCAGAATCAGGCCCAGGGCCCCGAAAAGCAGGGCAATCCCTCCGGGACAGGCGGAAAAAATTCGTTTGTTCATAGATTTCTCCCCTCCACGGGAATCGGTATTTTCGCCGTATGGTTATTTGGAGCTATTATACCAGTCTATTCCCCCAATTTCCAGCCTTTTGCGAAAAAACTCTTTGGTGACTATTTCGCCTTGTTTCATGGGAACAAACCGAGTATAATACAGATAAATCGGATACATATCAATCGGAAAATTCCCAGAGGAACCCTCCGGAGCACTCCCGGACTTGATTTTCAGGCGGGAAGCCGGTATACTATTTAAAAAACCCAATAAATTGGAGGAGACAGAATGAAAAACAGTGAAAAGACCCTGGACATGATCGTAAACCTCTGCAAAAACCGCGGCTTTGTCTACGCCGGTTCCGAAATTTACGGAGGCCTGGCCAACTCCTGGGACTACGGCCCTCTGGGCGTGGAGTTTAAAAATAACGTCAAGAAGGCCTGGATGAAGAAATTCGTCCAGGAATCCGACTACAACGTGGGCCTGGATGCCGCCATCCTCATGAACCCCCAGACCTGGGTCACCACCGGCCATGTGGGCTCCTTCTCGGACCCCTTGGTGGACTGCAAGGGCTGCGGCGCCCGGCACCGGGCCGACAAGCTGAT